>CAZYHV010000013.1:0-102203 GCA_964647485.1 uncultured Chitinophagaceae bacterium
AACAAAAATAGATTATTTGTCTAGTCTCCCCAACTTTTGCGACTGATCCCTTTTTAAGAAAACAAATCTATTTTTTAAAAATCTTATCCAAAACTAGCAAAAATAGATGAGTGTTTTTTTGAAGTATCAGTTCCTCTTTCATCAGGAACATAGAATCTTTGGTTCAAAATAATTCTTGGGAACAAGAAAAGCCATTGCGATATTCACAATTCTATAGAGAAAGAAGAATATTATCAGACCTTACCATCCCCCGCCGGCACCGCCGCCTCCGAATCCGCCTCCGCCAAAGCCACCGAATCCGCCTCCGCCGAATCCGCCTCCGCCGAAACCGCTACCTCCGCCGAAGCCACCACCTCCAAAACCGCCGCGGCCCCCACCGAGCATGCTGCCGAGGAACATTCCTCCTGCAAAAGTGCCTAATCCATATCCTCGGCCTCTGCCATTATAATCATCGCCATCATCATTCCCTCCTCCTCGTTTTCTGCTACTCAAGAAGATAATAACAACCATAATAATCAGAAAAAGAAAAAAGAAACCGCCCCCACCACCGCTTTTCTTCTTTTTATTATATCCGGCAGGAGCCTTGTATTCTCCGGCTGCTGCCTGAATAATATTAGTTGTTGCCAAATCCAGTCCTTTATAAAATTGACCTTTTTTGAAATTAGGGATAATACTATGATCAACTATTTGTTTGGCTGTAATATCGGGCACCGCTCCTTCCATTCCATAACCGGTAGCAATGAAGACTTTATGGTTATCTGTAGCGACAAGAACAATGACTCCGTTATTGAATTTCTTGCCACCTACGCCCCATTCACGACCTAACTTCACTGCATATCTGACCATAGAATATCCTCCCGTTGTACCTACCGTAACAACCGCAATCTGCGTAGAGGTGCTGTCATCATAGGCCACCAGTTTTTGTTCTAATTCAGCCTTTTGTTGCGCATTCAAAACGTGAGCAAAATCATTCACCAAGCGTGGCGGATTTGGTTTTTCGGGAATATCCTGAGCAATACTTTCTTTTAAGGTACTCCCAACGAGCAAGAAGACTCCGATAAGGATTAATAGAAGACGTGATAATAAGGGTTTATTTATACTTTTTATCGAAATATTTTTAAAAAACAAAGTAAGCTGATTTAAAGGGTTTTTATCCATAAATAACATCATCAGGTAGTTCATTTTCGTCATCAGATTGATGCGGGAAATAACTTTTTAGCGAAGCTCCAATAGAACGAACTGCAGAGGAAATACCGTCAATGAATTTCCCTTTTTGGAAATGTTGAAGCATGTCATTACGTTGTTCTTTCCAAAAAGAATCCCCCACTTTTTCATGTATCCCCTTATCCCCCAATATAGCAAATTGCCGATCTTTCATCGCCACATACACCAAAACACCATTTCGTTCTTTGGTATTTTCCATGTTGAGTTGTTGGAATATTTCATGTGCTCTATCCAAAGCATCCACATATTTACATTTCAATTCGATATATACCCGAACTTCTCCGGATGTCATTTTTTCCGCATCTTCTATTGCTTTGACGATTCTTTTATTTTGGTCTTCATTAAAAATCGCTTTCTTCTTAAAAATACCCATAATACGCCACTTTTATATTTTTAGGGGATTATTCTGTTCCACTATCCGCATTATTATTCCCAAAATCTACAGTCGGTGCTTTTTCGGCCCCTTTATCTGCCTGGAAAAAGCCTTTTTTATCGAAGCCAAACATACCGGCATAAAGCACTGCCGGAAATTTCTTTATCGCTTTATTATAGGTGGAAACAGCATTATTAAAATCTCTTCTGGCCACAGTAATTCGATTTTCGGTACCTTCCAGTTGGGCTTGCAATCCCTTAAAATTCTCTGTTGTCTGCAACTTAGGATAGCGTTCCGAAACCACCATCAACCGCCCCAATGCCTGAGATAATTGTCCCTGGCTCTCCTGAAATTTCTGAATCGCTTCCGGACTCAGTTTACTCGGATCTACTTTCACCTGTGTGGCAGATGCACGCGCCTGAATAACATCTTTCAATGTAGATTTTTCAAAATTAGCCGCACCTTTCACCGTATTAACAAGATTTGGGATAAGATCTGCTCTTCTCTGATACTGATTTTCTACATTTGACCAGGCATTTTCTACATCCGTTTTATAATTTACCAGATTGTTATACCCATTACAGCCACTCATTCCGAAAATAAGAAAGAGAATAACGACTACAATTAAAATGATCCAGCCTTTCTTCATAATATTGTTATTAATTATTTTTCTCCTCAAAGATAATAATATATTATATCCTTTAAAGTGTTTTCTTATTATTTTTTCTATCTACATCCGCCATTCTTTCTGAGGGATCAATCTCAACACTTTTAATCTGAGATTTGTTCACCGGTAATGGTATTTTATAGGTAGGATTCGTCCACGACCAAGGCCGGTAAATTCTTCTTTTTAGTCCTTCGTTCTCATTGGGTTTGTTTCCAAACATCAAATAGGCGGGCACATAACAAATTTCTTTATGTCCGTCTTTATAGGTCACTACCACATCCAACGGCATCGGCATTTGTCCGTGGCGATGCAAATAGATAGCGGTTTGATCTCCCCGGCTTTCAACCGAATCAATCCCATAGTCAATCACCTTTGTGGTATTGATCCAAAATTCTTTATACCAATCCAGATGCAGACCACTTACCTTTTCTGCGATCCGGATAAAATCTTGAGGGTCGGGATGCTTAAATCGCCAGTTCCAATAATATGACAATAAAATTTTGTCTAAATTTTTCTGTCCTACAATATATCCCAGCTGATTGAGAAAAACGGCTCCTTTAGAATAAGCATTTTGTCCATAGGCATAATTGGTCATATAATGGTCCGAAAAAGTAGTCATCGGCTCCGCCAAACCACTACGAACCAAGCGATAATAGCTGTCATATGCCGCAAACTCTGCTTTAGGTAATTTTTTAAGCGCCTTCATTTTCTTTGCTTTCGCTGTTGGTCGATCTTTATAAATACTATCGGCAAAGGCATGGTAGTAGTAATAAGAGATTTGCTTTTCGGCGTAAGTCACAAACCCCTCATCCATCCAGGGCACCTTCGTTTCGTCAGTTGCCAACATCATCTGATACCAACTATGCATCCATTCATGAAAAGCCGTTCCTAAGCTCGGACCTTTTACTAAAGTAGCCATGGGATACTCCATGCCGCCATCGCCTCCCTGAATAAAAGAGTATTGTTTATAAGGATAAGGCCCAAAATGTTTTTCTATAAAAGGCAATACCCGTAATGCCGCTTTTAACAGGTTATGCCATTTTTTAGCTTTTTTTGCATTCCCGGTATCTTTATAAAATACATGAATAACCGTATGTGCCTTATTATCTGCTACCGCAGAAATATGTTTATAATTGGGATCGGCTCCCCAGACAAAATCAATCACGTTTGGAGCTTTAAAGTGCCAGGTCAGGGTATTGTCCTCCGTATGATCTACGGATACTCCTTTCTCCTGATACCCATATCCTATTTCATCAGCATTTTGTAAATAACCGGTTCCGGCTACAACATAATCCTTGTCCAGGGTAATACTAACATCAAAATCCCCCCAGTTGCTATAAAACTCCCTGGCAATATAAGGAGTCGGATGCCATCCTTTCTTGTCATAAGCAGCTATTTCCGGATACCATTGGCTCATAGAATATCTTACTCCCTCCGCATTATCTCTTCCGCTACGCCTTATTTGCAGTGGTACCTGATCTTTAAAGTCCAATTCAAAATCCACTTTCGATTTAGGAGCTATCGGTTGACCTAATGGCACTTCCAGAATCGTTTCATGATAGATCATCTTTTGAGGTCGGCCATCCATTGTAATAGACAATACACTATCATAACCTATTTCTTTCGGCGTCAAATGTTGGATTCGATCTCTCACCCTCCGATCCCAATCTCTCACAGTATCTCCTGAAGCAGAATATCCCAAAATAATTTTCCCCAACTGTCGACTACGTACATCCATCATACTACCGGGTTGGAAGGCATTCCAATATAAATGAAAAAACACCTTATGCAGGGTATCCGGAGAATTGTTCCAATAAGTCAAATGTTGTTTCCCTGTCAACCGATTGGTTTTTACATCCAACCGAACCTCCATCTTGTAATCGACTTTCTGTTGCCAATAAGTAGACTGCGCCAAAGAAAAGAAAGGAAAGGAAAAAATACTTAACAATACCAATAATAGTAACTTCATCCGTTTATTTTTGTGTTCAAAGATACAAAGGAATATGATCTTATAAAGCATCCCGTATTATCTATGAAATAAGAGGCCACCAATAAGATACAAAAAGAAGAATAAGTAAAATAGAAATAATATTTAAGAAAAAACCGGTACGTACCATTTGAAATATTTTTATTTTCCCTGAAGCAAAAACAATGGCATTAGGAGGAGTAGACACCGGTAACATATAGGCACAAGAAGCAGATAATGCAACGGCTATCATCAATTGAACCGACGGAACACCCAAAGAGAGACCTAGGCTTGCCATTAACGGCAAGGCCATACTTGCTGTAGCCGTATTGGAGGTAATTTCCGTAAGAAAATTCATGCCCGCAATAACAATCAAAAGAATGAACAGAGAGGGAATCACCCGCAAGTGCACGAATTGTCCGGCCAACCAACTACTCAAGTCCGTCTGTGAGAATCCGGCTGCAATAGCTAAACCGGCACCAAAAATAAGCAATACATTCCAGGGGAGTTTCTTAGCCGTATCCCAATCCATTAACTTACCTTTTCCATCTCCGGCAGGTAACAAAAACAATAATACAGCACCTCCCATAGCGATGATGGTATCATTAATTCCCGGAATAATTGCATCCCAAATAAAAGAACGTGTAATCCATAAAGTAGCTACTATCGAAAAAACGATCAAGACTCTTTTTTCTTGTTTCGTTATTTTCCCTAACTCTTCTAAAGATACAGTCATTTCCTCCGACTGCTTATTTACAATTTTATATTTGGTAAGATACCAAATGGCTAATAACAATAAAACGCAAGCAAAAGGGAAAGCAAAAACCATCCATTTAAAAAAGGAAATTTCAATATCCAAAGATTTATTGACAACACCGGCTAAAATAATATTTGGAGGAGTTCCTATTAAAGTGGCCATTCCACCTATAGAAGCTGAATAAGCTATGCCAAGCATTAAATTTTTCGGAAAAACAGTTTCAGATTTTAAATTTTCTATTACAGAAAGCGCTATAGGAAACATCATCAAGGTCGTCGCTGTATTAGAAATCCACATAGACAAAAAAGCAGTCGCCACCATAAAACCGGCAATTACTTTCTTTTCGCTTTTTCCAATATAAGAAATAATGGAAAAGGCAATGCGTTTATGAAGATTCCAACGTTCAATTGCCAGCCCCAAAATAAAGCCTCCCATAAAAAGAAAAATATACGGATGTGCATAAGCGGCAGTGGTCTTTTCCACGTCTATCCCCCCTGATAACGGTAAAAGGATAATAGGAAGTAATGAGGTTACTGCTAGAGGTATTGCTTCTCCAATCCACCAAACAGCCACCCAGGAGGTGGTAGCCAAAACCGCCTGTCCTTCCGAAGATAACCCCTCTAGGGGTAAAAAGAAAATGATGAGAAAAAAAACAGGTCCTAACAATAAAGAGATCTCTTTTTTGTGCATATCTGGGAAAAATTTGAGGTTAAATATATTAAAAGAAATGATAAAAAGAAATCTTAGTCCATATTCTTTCTGTCCTTACAAAGAGAAAATATTTTATATATTAAAACTATTTTCAGGATCAAGATACTATATCCACTCCTCTGCCTCATTGAATCCTATCTGAAAGTATTTCTCATCCTCTTTATTTATCCTACCTTTGCATTTTAATTTTCAGTGCGGATTTTGTTTATTGTTCTGCCTGATTTTCTTAAAAAGGACTAATAAACATGAAAAATATTTCAGAATTATTACAGGAGCGAATCCTGCTGCTGGATGGCGCCATGGGAACTATGATTCAGCGCTATAATCTTACCGAACAAGATTTCAGAGGAGACAGGTTGAAGGATCATGACCATGACCTGAAAGGGAACAATGATCTTTTAAGTATCACGCAGTCACAGATCATTAAAGACATCCACAAGGCCTACCTCGAAGCCGGAAGCGATATTATAGAAACCAATACATTCAGCTCTACCTCCATTGCACAGGCGGATTATAAATTGGAATCATTAGCCTACGAATTAAATAAAGTTGGGGCGCAAATCGCCAAAGAAGCGGCAGATGAATACACCCAAAAGAATCCTGCTAAACCTCGATTTGTTGCCGGCGCAATAGGGCCTACGAATAAGACCTTATCCCTCTCTCCGGACGTAACCAATCCCGGATATCGTGCGGTCACCTTCGATGAAATTGCAGAAGCCTATTATGAACAAGTGAAAGGTTTGTCTGAAGGCGGAGCCGACCTTCTCCTCATAGAGACTATTTTTGACACTTTAAATGCGAAGGCAGCCATTTATGCTATCAGAAAATATTTCAGAGAAACGGAAAAAGAGGAATTGCCTATTATGATTTCCGGAACGATTACAGATAATTCGGGAAGAACATTAAGCGGACAGACCCTATCGGCTTTTTATACTTCTATTGCACATGCAAACCCATTGAGCGTCGGATTAAATTGTGCATTAGGCGGGAAAGAAATGCGTCCATACATTGAAGAACTTTCCGGTATCTCCGATGCTTTTGTGAGCTGTTACCCAAATGCAGGCTTACCCAATGCCATGGCAGAATACGATGAGGAACCGGAAGATACGGCACAGATACAAAAAGATTTTGTAGAAGCCGGTTTCGTCAATATCGTAGGGGGATGCTGTGGTACCACCCCGGAACATATTCAAGCCATTGCCAAATCAATAGAAGGAATCAGCCCTAGGAAATGGTCGTAGGCAGATTACGATGTAAAGACAATACATGAATTGTCTCAACGAAATCACCATTTAACCAGATCAACCATAATAATATCAAAATGACTCATTCGGATAAAAATCAGCCACAACTGCAGCTTTCCGGTCTAGAAAATGTTTCTATAGGTCCGGGTTCCCTATTTGTAAATGTAGGAGAACGAACCAATGTGACCGGTTCTAAAAAATTTGCCAGACTTATACGGGAAGAACACTATGAAGAAGCATTAGAGGTGGCGCGTCAGCAAGTAGAAAATGGCGCACAAGTGATTGACATAAACATGGACGACGCCTTGTTGGATGGTGAAAAAGCCATGGTAGATTTTCTGAACCTTATCCAAGCCGAACCGGATATCGCTAAGGTTCCCATAATGATTGATTCTAGTAAATTTCATATCATAGAAGCCGGTCTAAAATGTGTACAGGGAAAATGTATCGTCAATTCTATCTCTTTGAAAGAAGGAGAAGAAAAGTTTATTCAAGAAGCTCAAGTTTGTAGGGACTTTGGTGCAGCTGCCGTCGTGATGGCTTTTGATGAAAATGGACAAGCAGACACGACCGAAAAAAGGATAGCTATTGCCGAAAGAGCTTATCAAGTTTTGACTAAAAAGGTAGGGTTTCCTCCTCAAGATATCATTTTCGACCTAAATGTCTTTCCGGTAGCTACCGGTATTGAAGAACATAACATCAATGCCATCTCTTTTATCGAAGCTACTGCCGCTTTAAAAAAGAAACTGCCTCTTGCCAAAATAAGTGGCGGAGTGAGTAATCTATCGTTCTCATTTAGAGGAAATAATCCGGTTCGAGAAGCTATGCATTCGGTATTTCTCTATCATGCTATCCAAGCAGGAATGGATATGGGAATCGTCAATGCCGGACAGCTAGTCGTTTATGATGATATTGAACCCAAGTTAAAAGAATTAGTAGAAGATGTTATCCTCAACAGGAACGACAATGCAACAGAAGCGCTCTTAGAATTTGCGGAAACTGTAAAATCCAAAGGCAAAAAGAAAGAAAAAGATATGAGCTGGCGAGAAGGCTCCATAGAAGAAAGACTCAGCCACTCTTTAGTCAATGGAATTACGACTTTTATAGAAGATGATACGGAAGAAGCCCGTCAAAAATACGACCGTCCCCTGGAAGTGATTGAAGGGCCTTTGATGGATGGAATGAATGTGGTAGGCGACTTATTTGGTTCCGGAAAAATGTTCCTCCCTCAAGTGGTGAAAAGCGCACGGGTGATGAAAAAATCCGTCGCTGTACTCAATCCATACATGGAGGCCGAAAAAGAACAACTTATTAAAGAAAAAGGAGAAGAGGCTTTAAATAACGGACGGATTGTGATGGCTACCGTGAAGGGGGATGTGCATGATATCGGAAAAAACATTGTGGGGGTTGTTTTGGGTTGTAATGGATACGAAGTGATCGATTTAGGAGTCATGATTCCTGCCGAACAACTTTTAGAAACTGCCAAGGAGAAAAAAGCCGATATGGTTGGAGTGAGTGGACTTATTACTCCCAGCTTAGATGAGATGATTCACGTGGCCGAAGAGATGAAACGAAGAAATTTAGACATTCCTCTATTGGTTGGAGGTGCAACGACCTCTCGAACACATACCGCTGTAAAGATAGAACCGAAATACGATAAAGGCGTTATTCATGTTTTAGATGCTTCTCGCTCGGTAAACGTAGTGAGTAAACTTATGAATCCTCAAAAGAAAAAAGTATTTTTAAAGGAAACCCGTGAGGAATATGAAAAGATACGCGCTCGTTTTCAAAATAAGAAAACCACTAAAAAGTATCTTCCTTTTAAAGAAGCACAAGAGAATAAATATCAAATTGATTGGGAAAACTATGAACCTCCTAAGCCTAATTTCTTAGGAGTCAAACATTTCTATGATTTTGATTTGAATAAAATTGCAGAATACATCGACTGGGGACCTTTCTTCAAAGCATGGGAATTGCACGGTAAATTCCCGGCCATTCTTACCGATGATGTCGTCGGGGAAGCCGCCTCTAAATTATTTGATGAAGCAAAAACTCTTCTAAATCAAATTATTTCGGAAAAATGGTTAACGGCCAAAGCATCTATCGGTATTTTCCCGGCCAACAGCAACGGATTAGACACCATAACCTTAATCAACAAAGAAAACGGTAAGGAAGAAAAGGTCAATCTGGAATTTCTTCGTCAGCAAATTAAAAAATCGGCGAAACACCCAAATCGAAGTCTGGCGGATTTCATTGCTCCCAAGTCCACCGGGAAACAAGATTATATCGGCGCTTTTGCCGTTACTGCAGGTTTAGGGATAGAGGAACATTTACAAAAATTCATCGATGATAACGATGATTACAATAAAATCATGTTGAAAGCCCTGGCCGATCGGTTAGCGGAATCTTTTGCCGAATGCATGCATGCCAAAGTCCGTAAAGAAATTTGGGGGTATGCTTCCGAGGAACGCTTAGCCAATGAACAATTGATTAAAGAAGAATACAAAGGAATTCGTCCGGCACCGGGATATCCTGCCTGCCCGGAACATACCGAAAAAATCAAACTGTTCGACCTGATTAAAGCCACAGAACATTCCGATATTGTTCTTACCGAGCCTATGGCGATGGTACCAACAAGCAGTGTTAGTGGATGGTATTTTGCACATCCGGAAAGCACCTATTTCGGCATTGGTAAAATAAAAGAAGATCAGTTGGAAGATTATGCAAAAAGAAAAGGTTGGAGCATAGAGACTGCGAGACAATGGCTACGACCACAACTGGATAAAGCATAATTGGAACAAAAACCTTCATCTCTACTTCAATTAAGATTAAAGCTTAAAGACTAATATGTTCTCTTTTGCAGTGGTCTGACATAATGATATAGATATGAAAACATTTTTCACCTCATTCATGCTTTGTTTGTTGCTGAGTTTTACTTCAGCAGCACAAATCGTCAATGTAGAATCTAAACGAATTCAAAGAGATTCCACGGGATGGGCAGGGAATATTGGGGGAGAATTCAACCTTACCAAAAATGTCAATACGGTACTAGAAACCAATTTATACGCTACCCTCCAATACAAAACCAGACAAAATACTTATCTTATTTTAGGAGATTATTCCTTTATGAGAGGAGCTGATAAAAGACTAATTAACAAATTATTCGCCCACCTACGGTATGACCACCGACTCTCTTCTACTACTTATTTAGAATCCTTTTTCCAATTTCAAAATAACGAAATAACCAAGATTAACGAGCGCTTATTGTGGGGCGCCGGACTTCGATTTAAACTCCGACCTACAAACAAAAAGGTATTGATGTTCCTCGGGATCAGCTTTATGTACGAACTCGAAGAAGAAGACGTACAACCTATTTATTATTCCCGACACTTTAGAAACAGCTCTTATTTTACGATCCATTGGCATCCGAATAAACTTTTGACACTAACGAGCTCTACTTTTCTACAACCACGTTTAGATAAACCCTCAGACTTTCGAATCCTCAACCAGGAAGATCTAAAATTAGTCTTAACAAAAAAACTGTCTTTTACCGCCGACTGGAATTTTGTATTTGATAACTCTCCCGCGGAAGGCATTCCTAAAATGAATTATGAATTGACTACCGGGCTTGAGTATCATCTTATTCAGTAGTCCACTGTAGTCGGTTACGCGAGTAAGAATAAAAATGAGATACAACAAGAAATATTTTTCTTCCTAAGAAAGAAGTTACTATCCGATTTCTGACAGATCTATCCCTTCCTTCTGCAAGCAATAATCAGCCTTTTTTCAATTCCATCACCGTAATTTCCGGCAATATTCCGACTCTTCCCGGATACCCCAAAAAGCCATACCCCCTGTTGACATAAAGATATTGTCCCTCTTTTTTATATAAGCCGGCCCATTCGGGATACATGTATTGAATGGGACTCCACTTTAAGCCCGGAATTTCTACACCAAATTGCATTCCGTGTGTATGACCGGCAAGCATGATATCGATATTAGGATAATCGGGGCATATTTCGGCATCCCAATGGGAGGGATCATGTGACATCAGTATATTAAAAGGAAGCTCCGGCAAACCTTCGGTTGCTTTTTTCATATCTCCATATTTTGGGAACCTCGGTTTGGCACTCCAATTTTCTACACCCACCAGCCCTATCTGCTCTCCCTTCTTATTCAAAACAACATGCGCATTATTCAACATTTTCCACCCCATCCTTGCTTCAATATCTTTTAGCCGCTGCAAATTAGCTGCCTTGGCTTCTTTGGAAGGCCATTCTGAATAATCTCCATAATCATGATTACCTAGCGTAGCATATACGCCCATAGGAGCTTCTAGCCGACTAAACATTTCCCAATAATCGTCCATTTCTTCAGAGATGTTATTGACTAAATCTCCCGTAAAAAGGATGAGATCGGGCTTTTGTTCTAATACCATTTCTATCCCCTTTTGAACTTTCTCCGGTCGCTCAAAACTCCCGGAGTGAATATCAGATAATTGTACAATCTTCAATCCGTCAAAAGATTTTGGAAGATGAGCAAACTTCAGTCTAACCCTTCTGATCTTATAATTATACTTATTGGATAAACCATAAGCCAACAAACCAAAAAAGCTGCCACCGACTATCAGTCCTGCACGAGAAAGAAACTGAGAACGTGTGAGTCCCTGAATTTCTTCAGGAGGAGAAGAAGAAGTCTTCTGAAATAAGGAAATAATCTTCGCCCCTCCTCTTCTCAAATCATCTATCAAAAGAAAGACCACCACCAATAACTTACTTATAAAAAGTCCAATGACCAGAAACCCCAATACCAAATTCTGATGTTTTCCATATTCATACATTCTAGGCAGCATATACATTCCTACCCAGGAGGCCAGGGCAATCAGCCAGTATATACTCCAAATCAAATAACTCCAGGGCTTTGTCAATCCAAGCGCTGATTTCAAAGCCTGAAAAACATAAATATCTATCAGAATATACAGCCCAATAAATACATACAAAACCACTTTCCCGCTCATCTTATTTTATTTTCACCTTAAAAAGCCAAAAATTCTTGTAATTGTCTCCGGATAACTTCTTTAGTCAATTCATCCGTTAGCTCATACTTGTCATTAAGTAATTTTCGCAAAACAGAAATAGGAAGTCGATTGGGATGCACTACAACTTTCATATGATTCAAGATGCCCGTAAAATGTTCCATTCCCCTTAAATTACCGGCTCTTCCATAGGCTATCCCCGTCAATAACGCCTTCTTTCCATAAAAAACTTCCGGAATATTACACATATCTATTAATGTTTTCAATGCCCCCGGAAAGCTTCCATTATACTCCGGCAGGATAAAAATAAATTTCTTGGTTGGAATCAATACATCTTCTTCTATCCTATCCAAGGCTTCTGTACGTCCATTCAAGTCAATCTGATTCAACCAAAGCACTTTCGGATTTTCGCCCAGTTCTTCTAATGTTTCTTTATAAAAATTGATAATTCCACGAGTACCTCTTCCCGCTTTTTTTGTTCCGGTTATTATCGTTATCATAAAACATGTTCTTTTCAGGGAAACAAAGGTACAGTAAATATGATAGTGGATAAGTATTAAGAATACGTTAATAAATTAAGTTCTTCAATTCTTCAATTCATCGTATTTTTGTCCTTCCTTTGAGGAAATACTAAAATGATCGGATTATGGAATTTACTTATTATGGACATGCTTGTTTTGGTATCATATTAGATGGTATTCATCTGCTATTTGACCCCTTCATCAGTGGAAATGAATTAGCAAAAGATATTGATAAGGAAAAAATCAAAGCAGACTATATTTTGGTGTCACATGGGCATCAGGATCATACCTTAGACCTGGTAGATATCGCCCAAAGGACAGGAGCAAAAGTTATTTCAAACTTTGAAATTATCAACTGGTTGGCTGCTCAGGGAGTTGAGAATGGTCACCCTATGAACCATGGAGGGAAATGGGACTTTGACTTTGGAACTGTAAAATTTGTTAATGCCATTCATTCCAGTAGCTTTGCCGATGGAACCTATGCCGGTAATCCCGGTGGATTCGTAATAAAGAGTAAGGAAGCCACTTTCTATTACAGTGGAGATACCGCCTTGACTATGGATATGAAATTGATTCCTCAGTTCTTTACTTTAGATTTTGCTATTCTTCCTGTTGGAGATGATTTTACAATGGGAATTGAAGAAGCAGTGGCTGCCACGAATATGATCGCTTGTAAAAAAGTGATAGGCATTCATTATGATACCTTTGATTTAGTAAAATTGGATAAAGAAGAAGCCAAAAAACAATTTAACCAGGCGGGAATCGACCTGAAATTATTGGCAATAGGAGAAACCATTACAGTTTAACCTATATTTGCGATAAAATAGAGAGCAAAGACGCACGACCAGGCGTCTCAATACATAAACATAAGAAAGACGCACGGTCAGGCGTCACAACGGATAAAAATGATGGGACATACGATTGCTATAGCGAATCAAAAAGGAGGCGTTGGTAAAACAACAACCGCCATTAACTTGGCTGCCAGCCTCGCTACATTGGAGTACAAGACCCTATTGATAGATGCAGATCCGCAAGCAAACAGCTCTACCGGATTAGGACTCGACATTACGCAAACGAAAGCTTCTATTTATGATGTGATGGTCAATAATATTTCTGTCAAAGATGCCATCTTGGATGCAGATTTGTCCTTTTTAAAAGTACTATCTTCTCATATCGACTTGGTCGGTGCCGAGTTAGAACTGATTAATCACCCTAACCGAGAATTGGTTTTAAAGAAATTCGTGGATCCGATTAAAGCAGAATATGATTTTATTATTATTGATTGTTCTCCTTCCTTAGGATTAATCACAGTCAATGCATTGGCTGCAGCCGACTCCGTTATCATTCCGGTACAGTGTGAATTTTTTGCATTAGAAGGATTAGGGAAATTATTAAATACGATTAAAATTGTTCAGAACAATATCAATACAGAGTTAGAGATTGAGGGGATTCTAATGACTATGTTTGATGGTCGGTTACGTCTAAGTAAACAGGTCGTTAACGAGGTAAAACACCATTTCGACAATATGGTATTCGATACCTTAGTTCACCGTAATACCCGACTCGGGGAAGCACCCAGCTTTGGGAAACCCGCCATCATGTATGATCCAAAGAGTAAAGGAGCACTAAATTATTTGAAACTGGCCAGAGAGATTCTCCAGAAGAACAATGCTACTAAGATTAATAAAGACGATAAAATTTTAGCTTAATCAAGATGAGTCAACCGACAAAAAAACCAAGACCAAATAAAAATAAAGAGGCACTGGGGAAAGGAATCCGTTCTTTATTGCAGAATATGGACAATGGAATGGAGAAAACAGAGATGTCTTCTATAAATAAGACACCTGCCAACCCCGGTATTGAACGTATTCCTCTACAAAAAATAAAGACCAACCCTCAACAACCACGGCAAGATTTTGATGAGACAACATTGGCTGAACTGTCAGAATCTATTAAGATCCATGATGTCATCCAACCAATCACTGTTTCCCCTATCAATAATAATTCTTATCGTCTTATTTCGGGAGAACGTCGTCTTCGAGCTTCTCAGATGGCCGGATTGGAAGATATTCCTGCTTACATCAGGAAAACAGAAGAAAATGCCCATCTGGAGCTGGCGCTTTTAGAAAACCTGCAGCGAGAAGACCTGAATGCCATAGAAGTAGCGCTCAGCATGGAACGACTCATGGATGAGTGCGATTTAACACAAGAGGAACTGGCTACCAGGGTAAGCAAAAGTAGAAGTACGGTAACAAATTTTTTGAGATTGCTCAAGCTCCCTCCCGACATACAAGTTGCCGTGCGCAGTGGAATTATTAGTATGGGACATGCAAAAACTCTCATCAGTATTTCCACCATAGAAAAACAACTCTATGTTTTTAAAGAAATCCTTGAAAAGAAACTCTCGGTAAGGCAGGCTGAAGCCTTGGTAAAAAAGTTAAACACACCCAAGAAACCCGTAAAAAGAGAAGTGGCACTCCCTCAGGAATTTAGGAAAGTACAGGACAATCTATCCTCCCATTTTTCAACCCGAGTGAAGTTAAATAGAAATCATAAAGGAAAAGGATCCATCGTTCTGGACTTTTATTCGGATGAAGAACTCAATCATCTTTTAGACTTAATGTTAGATTAATTTTGAAAGCGCTATCCATTCTAAAAATAAGTTTTATATCCTTTGTATTGTTAAGTTTTATAACAATACAAAGTAAAGTATATGCTCAGAAGAAGGATAGTGTACAAGTAACTTCTTTCTCCATAGATTCCTCTTCATTAGGG
The DNA here is from genome assembly GCA_964647485.1 of uncultured Chitinophagaceae bacterium. Lineage (GTDB taxonomy): Bacteria > Bacteroidota > Bacteroidia > Chitinophagales > Chitinophagaceae > FW021-bin31. The sequence goes on from CAZYHV010000013.1 coordinate 15,274, forward strand.
AAAGATACTCTTGACTTGACAAAAAAAAAGCGGGATTCCATACAACAACAAGGATTTAGTCCGCAGATAAAACTCAATTGGGACAGTTTAAGACAGGTTCACAGTCCACGACGAGCAGGTCTGTATTCTGCTATTTTTCCCGGATTGGGTCAAATTTATAATCATCAATACATCAAAGTCCCTTTTATGCTGGCCGGAATTGGCGTAGCCACCGGCGTCTTTATCTTTAATTTTAACCATTATACCAAGTTTAGAGATGCTTATCGATTGCGACTGAATGGTCGAAAAACAGGAAATCCCGATATAGATGTTTATAATGCTGAAGGGCTGAAATATCTGAGAGACGGATATCGAAAATACGTAGATTATTCTGTATTGGGTTTTGCAGCCGTGTATTTATACAACATCATTGATGCCGTCGTATTTGGTTATTTATATGATTTTAATGTAGACGCACCAATAGCAAAGGTCAAGTTTGGACCGGTTCTACATAAGGAAGGTCCATATGTAGGTTTGGGGTTTACTTATAATTTTTAAAATAAAATATTTATGAAAATTGCACTAATAGGATACGGGAAAATGGGAAAAGCTATAGAAGCCATAGCCTTGAAAGAAGGTCATGAGATCCTTTTCCGTATAGATGAAAATAATACTGAATTATTGGAAAGTGAAGATTTTAAAACTGTAGATGTTGCTATAGAATTTTCAACACCAAACACTGCTTTTGACAACATAATGAAATGCTTAGATGCCTGTATTCCCGTTGTCGTAGGGACTACAGGATGGTTAGATAAATTAGCAACCGTAGAAGAAAAGGTCAACAATAACCATTTGAGTTTTCTTTATGCTTCCAATTTCAGTATTGGAGTGAATCTCTTCTTTGAGCTCAATAAGAAGTTAGCTTCATTAATGGCGAATCAAACACAATATGAGGTGGAAATGGAAGAAATCCATCATACACAAAAAAAAGATTCCCCCAGCGGAACTGCAGTAACCTTAGCAGAACAAATTCTCTCTGAAGTACCCCGAAAAACCCAATGGATTAATGAACCTTCTTCTATTGCAGAAGAATTGTCCATTATTTCCAAAAGAATAGATCCGACCCCGGGCACCCATACCATTAGATACCGCTCCGAGATAGACGATATTGAAATTCGTCATACCGCCCATTCCAGAAAAGGTTTTGCAAAAGGAGCACTCTCTGCTGCTGAATATATTCATAACAAAAAAGGCATCTTCAGCATGAAAGATGTGTTGGGATTATAGTTATGGAAACAGCAAATCATCCCTTTGAAAAAGGGCGCGTTTTACTAATTGACAAACCTAAAAACTGGACATCCTTTGATGTCGTCAATAAGGTACGTTATACCATTAAAAAACAGTTGGGAGGGAAAATAAAAGTAGGTCATGCGGGAACCTTAGATCCATTAGCAACGGGTCTTTTAATCCTATGCACGGGAAAATACACCAAAAGGATTAATGAATTCCAAGGACTTTCCAAGGAATATACCGGTTCCTTTCATTTGGGAGCTACAACCCCAACTTACGACTTAGAATCGGAGCCTACTGAATTCAAGCCCTTATCCAATATCACCCCCGATCTATTATCCAAAACAACTAAAGAATTTACCGGAGTCGTACAACAAGTTCCTCCAATTCATTCGGCAGTAAAAAAGAAGGGAAAGAAGGCTTATGAGCTGGCTCGTAAAGGAAAAGAGGTTCATTTAGACCCACGAACAATTGAAATTCCGACTTTTGAATTGACTCGAATAGCACTTCCTGAAGTAGATTTCAGAGTAGTCTGTAGCAAAGGAACTTACATCCGTTCGCTCGCCAACGATTTTGGTAAAGCATTAGGCTGTGGTGCCTATCTCAGCCAACTCCGTCGGACAAAAATTGGAGACTTTTCTGTTGCTCATGCCAAAGGAATAGATGCCACGGTAGAAGAAATTCTGACTAGCTTTAAAAAGGATAGCCCACCGCAAAATTGAAGATAAGATTCCTTCTCCGCCACGTTTTACTGAAAGGTCTGATATGGCTAAGATCCCATCCATAGTTTTTGGATTCATAAGGAATTTTTAATGGTGTAGCTACATCCAACCGAAGGATGGCATAAGAAAAATCGAGCCGAAGCCCAACCCCACTTCCTACTGCAATATCCTGATAAAGCCTTCCTAATTTAAATTCTGCACCCGGTTTATTCGTATTTTCATGTAAATTCCAAATATTTCCTGCATCTACAAATAAGGCTCCTTTTAAACTCAAAAATCCATCAAACATCGAAAACATATCAAAGCGATATTCTACATTCCCCTCTAACTTCATCTCCCCTGTCTGATCAGGAAATATATCCGGATCATTGGCATCCGGATTATAATAAGATCCCGGACCTAAGGCGCGCAAACGCCAAGCTCGTAAGCTATTAGGTCCTCCGGCCGTAAATTGTTTGATATAAGGCAGTACATCAGATTTCCCATAAGGTACTCCTACCCCTGCATAGACTCTTGTGACTAAAGTAGCATGTGGACGATTAAAATAGTGTTTATATTCTGCACTCGCCTTGATATAATTAGAATATTTTACAGCAGCCAATTTCCCTAAAGTTGACTCTTCACTAAAGACACTGGTCGTCATCCTGTTCAGAGCACCAAGCAGCAAACCGGATTCTTCGAAATTACCTCTAAAGAAGTTTACATCAGATTGTTGACCAGATTTCTGATCATTAAAAATAAAAGAAACATTTTCTCCTTCAATAAAAATAGAAGAAAAACTATTCTTTAAGAAAGGATTGTTTTCTAACTGCGACTTAAATCCCGAACTAATATTATAAATATTATTATAATTCAAAAATATTGGAGTAACAATCCATTGCTTTAAGGGTGTTTCATTCCAACTATAACTAAAAGAACCTTTAAAACTAGCCCAAGAGAAAAAATTCAATCGTTGTAAGTCATTAAATCCAAGGCTAATAGTTGTCTGAGGGTGTGTAAATACGGCATTCCCGCCCAGGTGAAAAGGAACTACAAAGCGAGGGAATGAGACCTGGCTTTCCACACTAATCTCATTTGCCTGTACAAATAAATGACCGGAGGCATCATCATTCCATTCCATACCGCCCTTTAAATTTATACTAAACTGATTTGCTGCCCGATTGGTATTATTATGTTGATAATTCAAATTTAAAGCACCACCAACAATATAATCTCCTGCAGATGTAGTCGTCTCTATATTGGCTCCTATCTCCTGTTTTTTTCCAGGAATCAAAAATATATAACAATCCAAACTATCTTTAGCATTCCTTACTGTGTCCATTTCCACATTAACAAACTTCCAAACTCCCAAACTATTCAGTCGTTGAATTGTATTGTTTTGATCCTCCTTAGAAAATAATTCATTTTCTTCAAGAAAGATCGATCTTCGCAGCACACGCGGACGCAGGGTCATCGATTGATATCTAATTTCTAATCCTTTATATAATTCTTTCTTATATTTTGAACTATCTCTTATCCCATAGGCTGTATAATCCGGATAAACATAGATATGACGAATATAATAGGGATGGAGCTCAGCCGAATCGTCTTGTTTCAACAGCTTAATATTCAGATCCAACTTAGGTTGTTCTTGTTCTTTCTGAGTTTTCACCCTAGATAAATTGCTAAAGGGATCAAAAACATTTCCAAAAATAGATTTATTAATTGTATCTAAGACAAATCGAATATTTCGATTTGAAAAATGAAAATATCCGGCATCCTTAACCACTTTCGTAAGTCGATCTCGTTCCTTAATCAGACTAGCAACTTTAAAAGGGGCTCCCTCTTTAATGAATGATTGATCAGTAGCCTCCATCATCGCCTTCCTAATACTGGTATCAGAAATATCGTAGCTGATACTGTCAATAAGAAACACCTTCCCGGTATTTACTTTATAATCTACTTTGGTTTTTTGATGTTTTGTCTTGGAGGTATAATCAGCTGTAGCATAGAAAAATCCTTGATTTTTCAAAAAGCTCACCATATTCTTCGCTGTTTTCATTGCCAAAGTAGAATCATAGATCACCGGGGGCTCCATGTTTTTATCGATCAATAACCAATTCCAGATTTTCCCTGTTTTCTTATCATTATAATTTTTATTATAAAGCCATAATTTTAGTCTGAGCAGGTTGAGCGTTTTTGTGTTGGGTTTTTGCTTAATAATAGAAGAAGATTTCAAATTATTTTTTATATCCTCTAATTCTGCATGATTAAGGTTGTCATCAATTAAATCCAACTTATTCTTCACAAGAAGGCTTTGATCTTTCCCGATATATTTTGTATTTGAACAAGAAGAAAAGAAAAATAGACAAGAGGAGAACAGGAGAATGCTTAAAATCTGAAATTTAAGCTTCCCATTTCCTTCTATTTTCATAAAAAAATCTCTTTCTAGCATTCCCCTCTTTGCCAATATTAAAGGTTCTCTTTTTTAAGTTGAATAATTCGTTTAAGTTTGAACCATGCTCTCAAAAATGCAAATTAAAACTATTCATGCGTTACAGCATAAAAAATATAGGCAAAAATACAGCCAATTTATTGCCGAAGGACTAAAAATCGTCCTTGAGCTTTTAAAAAGTGAAAAAATTACGGTAAAAAGTCTTTTTATCACCCCGGATTATCGGGAAAAAATCCCCGATAATTTGTGCCAAACAGTTCAGGAATTTGAAGTTAATGAAAAAGAATTAAAAAAGATTTCCGGACTACAAAGCCCGCAAGGAGTGTTGGCCATTTGTCACTGTCCCAAGCCAACCATTCCCTTTTCCTACCATAAAAAAAGGACTCTGATGTTAGAAGCAATCAGAGATCCCGGAAATATGGGAACCATTATTAGAATAGCAGACTGGTTTGGCATAGATCAAATTGTTTGCTCCAAAGATTGTGTAGATATTTATAATGCCAAAACAATACAATCCACCATGGGGAGTATTGCAAGAATTCCAATCGCATCGATGGATCTGGCAACGTGTCTAAGAGAAAAAGGAAAAGTGCCCGCGTTTGCAACGACACTAGAAGGGGAATCCATCTCTTCTTTCGATAAAATTCAAGAAGGCATTATCATCATTGGAAATGAGTCCAAAGGGATAAGCAAAGAACTCATCCGGCTCGCTGAAACCACAATCACCATTCCCAAAATTGGAGGAGCCGAATCTCTGAATGCAGCCGTAGCTACCGGAATTATTTGTAGTCATTTAATACTATAACTTTTGCCCCCAGAGTATTCTGTCCTTTCCATCAAAATCTTTTTTTAAAACCACATGAGTAAGTTGCGCTTCAAACAAAGCTTTTGTCTCTGCTCCTAATGTTTCATTAATTTCTACCATCGCAGAACCTCCTTGTTTTAAATGAGTGGTCGCCATCTCTAATATTTTTTTATAAAAAATAAGTGCGTTGTCATCCGGAACAAATAAAGCCGTTTCTGGTTCATGGTCAACGACATGCTTTTCCATATTTTTTTTCTCCATAACAGGAATATAAGGAGGATTACTTAGAATAATATCAAAATCGGGAAGAGAATTCAATTCCTCTTTATTAAAAATATCCTGTCGTAAAAAATGAATATCTGTTTTCAGCTTTCTTGCATTCTTTTGAGCGACTTTAAGTGCTTCCGGATATTTTTCAATTGCCCAAACCTCCAAATCAGGTCGTTGCTTTTTCAAAGCTATCGGGATACAACCACTACCCGTCCCAATATCTAAAATTCTTTTATTTTTTTCTCCCTTTACCTTTTCCAACGCATAATGAATCAATTCTTCTGTTTCCGGTCGCGGAACCAACACCGCCGGATTAACATAAAAAGGCATGCCATAAAACCAGGCTTCTTCCAATACCTGTTGCACCGGAACAGATTTCAATAAAGCAATGCATATTTCCTCCCACTGGCTTTCCTGAACGGGAGTCAAAATATCTTGCTTGTGAATCATACGTTGAGTAGGGGTCAATCCGGTCAGTTTCTCGATGACCATATCTGTTATCTTTACGGATTCTCCCGCAGGATAAGATTTTTTCAGCTGATCCGATAATTTCTTCTGTGCATCTCCTAACGTCATGGCTCCACAAAGATACAATCCTTCTGTTTATAATTTTTGCTCAATTATATAACATCCCAGATATTGTTATCTTTGATCTAGATTTCATAATTTCAGCTTTTAAGAATAGTAGACACAACAAAAATGAAATTATCTCACAAAGTAATATATATGAAGCGCATCACTCTTCTCCTCTTTCTTTTTCTTCTCGGGATATCCACATTATTTGCCCAAGACAAAGAGGGTGTCACCACTTCCGGACGCTTAACCGGTCAGCTGCCATTTCCGGTTACCTCCTATGAAGAATTACCCAATCCGGCTTCTCCACATTCCGAAGATTGGCAAGGGCACAAAGGGATTAGGGTAAGCTGGGGAACTACTGATATCCGATACAAAAAGGAAAAACCCATGCCCATAAAGCAAGACAAAATGAAGCTTCAACTTCATGGATGGAGGGGAGAAAGAGTAGCCGCTCAATGGGTAGTGTCTGCCTATACAAAATCAACTACCTTGAGCTATGAAGTCAGTGACTTTATCAATACAAAAAATCACAACCAAAAAATTGGGAAAAATAATCTACTTACCGGTTTCGTCCGCTATGTGATGACCGATGAACTCAATAAGGATGGAAAAGGAGGCTGTGGTTATAGAAAACCGAGTGATTTTGATTCCTCTTTATCTGCCGATGTCATCGACCCACTGACGACCTCACTGGAATTGCCCTTAGAAAGTACCCGACCGGGCTGGGTGCGGGTATGGATTCCAAGGGATATCCATCCGGGAACCTATCAAGGAACAATCACCATTAAGGGTGATGAAAAAGTATTAGGAAAGCTACAACTCTCCATCGTAGTAGATCAAAAACAGCTCCCTAAACCCGCAGACTGGAGCTTTCATCTGGATTTATGGCAAAATCCTTACGCCGTTGCCCGATATTATGGCGTAAAACCATGGAGCAAAGCCCATTTCAAACATTTGAAAGAGGATATGCAACATTATGTAAATGCCGGAGGGAAAGTAATTACCGCCTCTATCATTCATAAGCCCTGGGACGGGCAAACATACGACGATTTTGAAACCATGATTACCTGGATGAAACGGGCCGACGGTAGCTGGTATTTTGATTATACTATCTTTGACAAATGGGTACAGTTTATGATGGATTTAGGGGTGGATCAGCAAATCAATTGTTACTCCATGATTCCCTGGAAGCTCTCCTTCCAATATTATGATCAGGCAACGAATTCACTCAAATATATAAAAGCCCAACCGGGAGATTCTACCTACGCTCAGCTCTGGAAAACTATGCTCACCTCTTTTGCCAAGCACCTTAAGGAAAAAGGATGGTTCAAGAAAACCTATATTGCGATGGATGAACGCCCGCTGAAAGATATGGAAGCGGCCCTAAAAGTGATTTACGAGGCCGATAAAAATTATAAAGTAGCCTTAGCAGGCAATCTGCATCCTGAACTCGTGGATAAAATTGATGACTATTGTATTTCCTATGGCCAGCATTTCACATCAGAAATGTTAGAGAAACGAGACTCTCTAGGAATGAAATCCACCTATTATACCAGTTGTTCTCAGCCTTATCCCAATACTTTCACCTTCAGCCCTCCTGCTCAGGCTGAATGGCTGGCCTGGTATGCAGCCGGTCAGCATCTTGATGGTTATCTTCGATGGGCCTACAACAGCTGGGTCATCGAACCCTTATTAGACAGCCGGTTTACTACCTGGGCAGCCGGCGACACCTACCTTGTTTATCCCGGAGGACGTACTTCCATCCGTTTTGAAAAATTGGTAGAAGAGATCCAGGAATATGAAAAAATAAACCTTTTAAGGAAAACCCTGCATGGAAGAAAACTTAAAAAGCTTCAGGATATACTGGATGGCTTCACCAAATTAGACCCGGCTAAAGAATCAGCCGGCCAACAGATCCGGAAAGCGAAAGAAGCGATAAGAAAGCTTTAACCCAATAATTACATCCTTTTATTCAAATCTAATTGAAATGTCAAGATGCCCTCCAAGCCCTGCATTTATTATTTTCTGCAAGGTTGAAAATCTTATGTCCTTTAAATTATGTTCTAATTTGGATATATAAGACTTGTTTGTACCTGCAAGAGTTGCAAGTTGCTCTTGGGTCAGTCCTTTTTTTTCTCTTGCCTGCTGAATGAGCACTCCAAGTTTGAATGAGTCATACTCGTTTTCAAAAACCTTCCTTTGTTCTGTTCCAATTTTACCTATTTTCTTCTCAACGAAATCGTCAAGGCTCGTCAGGTTACTATCTTTTGTTTTCATAATACTCGCATTTTATCCTTTCAGCTTTCTCAATATGTTCTTCGTCTATACCTAATTCAGCAAAGGCTTTTTCTATTGCATCCATCATCGGAGGAGGGCCGCAGAGGTAATAATATTTTATAACTTTGTCATGACTTGAATAGCTCAAAAAAAGTGGCGCTACATCACCGAAATATAAACTTAGTTCAATAGGTTTTCAATTTCTTTTTTTAATTTAGGAAGTTCCCTTACTACGATTGTCCAAATAAGTTCATCAGAAATAAAATCGTATTCGTGGGCAATTCTGTTCCTTGTTCCTATTATTTTCTGAGCATTTTTAATCTTTAAATTGGAATTCTTGTAACTTGAAATCCGGTTGACAGCTTCACCGATTATTTCAATATTTCGTTCAACCGCTTTCTTAGTTTTCAAGTCTTTTTTATACTTGAAAAAGTCTCTTTTTTCAGGAAGGAATTCAAATATTTCATCGATTGAGCGAATAATATCCTCAAGCCAGCTGTTGACTTTATTGTCCATAAATCAACAATTTCGTTTCATCCAATTCCTTTTTGAAAAAGCTATTTTTTATCCCCCTTTCTTCAATAAGATCAATTTGACGTTTTAGTAACTCCTCTAATTTTTCTTTAAGCTGAAAATACAAGTCCGTGTATTTAAACGGGTCATTTTCATTAAAATCCACGACAAAATCAATATCTGATTTTTTTTGGAAATCATCCCGAGTCACAGAACCAAAAGCAGAAAGTGTTTTTACGCTGTATTTTTCACAGAGTTTTTTGATTAAGTTGATATTTGTGTCATTAAGTTTCATCTGTTTATTTTTATATATTTTATGGTCAGATGTAGCCTTTGATGATAAAAATAATCATTCCCCTGTGTGCTAATGATTATTTTTATCATGTCGGGTTCATAATACGAAAATAGTCAATTATTTTATTTTCTTAAACCTTGTTTCTCGCATTTGGCAAAAGAAAATGACTAAAAACCTTCTTTCACAATATGTTCTTCATCTATACCTAATTCGGAAAAGGCTTTTTCCACTGCATCCATCATCGGAGGAGGACCACAGAGATAATAATATTTTGTATTATCCTCTGTTTGACTTTTTATATAATCCGCCGTTACAAACCCATGGTCATAGCCATCCTTATCCTCATCAGACAAAATATTTACAAAACGATCTCCCAGCATTTTTTCAAAACCTTCCTTCCAGATAATATCAGCTTCTGTTTTATTCGCAAAAACCAGTTTGTTATTTCCCAGTTGATTGTTCCTCTCCAAATCCTTTAAGATGGCCTTAAAAGGGGTAATTCCGGCTCCTCCTGCGATAAACAATCCTTCTCCTTTATAATGAATATCACCATAAACATCCGCAATGATTAATTCATCTCCCTCTTTCAAGGATAAAAGCTGATTCGTCACTCCTTTATGATCAGGGTAAGTCTTAATATTAAACTCTACATGATCATCATTGGGAAACGATACAAAGGTAAAGGTTCTCACTTCCTCTTTCCATTCCGGTTTGTTGATCGCAACATCCGCTGCCTGCCCGGGTATGAAAGTAAGCCCTTCCGGTTTTTCCAATACGATTTTGAGGACATCCGGTGTGAGATGTTCAATATTTTTTATTTTAACTGCTTGTGACATAATAATTTACTTTTTTTCATAAATATAAGACAAAAACTCTTGTTTAACGTCTTTTTTTCCAAATTCTCCAGAATAACTAGAGGTAATTGTTTGACTGTTGGTATCTTTAATACCTCTGGAAGCTACGCATAAGTGATCTGCTTCTATCAAAACAGCAACATTCTCATTCTTGAGTACTTCTTTTATTGCTTCGGCAATCTGAATAGTTAAACGCTCCTGTACCTGAGGGCGTTTCGCATAATATTGCACCAATCTATTAATTTTAGATAAACCAATAACATATTCATCGGGAATATACGCGACATGAACCCTTCCTATAATCGGGACAAAATGATGCTCACAGGTAGAATAAAGCGTAATATCCTTCTCCAACAACATTCTTTTATAATTGTATTTATTTTTGAAAAGACTTATTGAAGGTCTATTTTCCGGATTCAAACCGCTAAATTTTTCTTTGACAAACATCCTAGCCACTCGTTTTGGGGTTTCTTTCAGACTATCATCTGTCAGGTCAAGTTCCAGGGCATCCATAATTTCGGAAAAATGATAAGCTATTTTTTCTATTTTTTCCTTCTCTGTTAATTTCAAATCCCTCTCCGAAAGAACCATCTCTATTGCTTCTTCAGATAGATTATTATTCAAAATCTCTTTCATTCTTATAATTTAAAGCTTGTTTATCCTTTCCATGACATTTTCTACAATAGCATCACAATAAATAAGATTAAAATCAAATAACTCACTCGGTGCATAACTTCTTCCTAATTCATTTTTCAGCATCTTTTTAGAACGATTCAATCGTACTTTCACGTTATTTTCACTAATATGAAGTAATTCCGCAGTGTCTCTGACATTGAATCCATTTATCTCTCGTAGAGAAAAGACCATTCGATAGTTTAATGGGATCCTACCCAAGGCCTCTTCTATGATATGTTGTAGTTCATGGCTACGTATCGTTTGAGTTGTCTCGTTCTCTGAGCTATTAAACATAGGCTTTGCATTTTCTTGAACATCAACGTAAGCTTCCTTTTTAAAACTTGATTTTTGACTTTTATGATAACAATTATTAAGCATAATCCGAACGATCCAGGTTTTGAAACTAGAGCGACCTTCGAATTTAGACAAACTCTTATAAGCATCTACAAAAGTATCCTGCATCAGATCTTCTGTATCTTCATGACTATAACTATAAGAACGACCTACTTTATAAAGATAAGGATTAAAACGCCTTACTATAATTTCATAAAATGTTTTATCTCCGGAAAGGACTCGTCCTATCACTTCCTCATCCCGGAGCTCTTTGACATCTTCCATAATACACTTCCTGTTTTTGATTAAGGGTTTCTTATATAGATAACTACTCATTAGAGTGCTTATCATTCAAAAAGGTTACAAAATTCTATTCTTTCGGATGAATATAAGGATCCATTTCTTTGTGTAGATCCTTTCTGAGCTCCATCAATCGAATGGCATAATTTTCCATTTTCTTTTCTTCTTCCGTTTCAGGATAAAAACAAGGAGCCTCCTTTGGATTTCCATCCTTATCTACCGCAACAAAAACAATAACACAATGGGAAGTCTGTCTGAATTTATCCTCGGTTACTTTTCTGGATCGTACATTTACTGCGATGTGCATACTTGTATGTCCGGTATAAATAACCTTCGCTTCCACCCTTACGATTGCTCCAATTGCCACCGGTTTAAAGAAACGGATTCCTCCTACATAAACCGTCACACAATAACTTCCTGACCAATTACTAGCACAGGCATATCCGGCTTGATCAATCCACTTCATGACAACACCTCCATGAACTTTCCCTCCAAAATTTACATCTGAAGGCTCACTAATAAACTGAAGAAAAACTTTATTTTTACTCATAACCCAGTATTTTTCTATAAATATAATCAATATCCCTATAATATACTTCATTAGAGCATGATGATCAGAAAAGGTTACAAAAAGGGCTAACTTTGTCCTTATGAAGCATCAGAAAGAGGCATACATGCAACGTGCTATTGATTTGGCTCGAAAAGGCTTGGGACATACCGCACCTAACCCCCTGGTAGGTGCCGTCATCGTCTGTAACAACCGCATCATCGGGGAGGGGTATCATCAACAATATGGTCAACCTCACGCAGAAGTCAATGCGATCAACAGTGTGCTTCCTGCCGACCGGCCGCTCCTTCAATCTTCCACACTGTATGTTACTTTAGAGCCCTGTTCTCATTACGGGAAGACTCCTCCCTGTGCAGATTTAATCATCAAAAATAAAATACCTAAAGTCATCATAGGCTCCAAAGATTGGAATCCTAAAGTATCAGGAGCAGGCATGCAAAAATTAAGACGAGCCGGTATTCGGGTAATTACAGGAATAAAAGAAAAAGAATGTGTAACTCTCAATAAGCGTTTTTTCACCTATCTTCAAAAAAAGAGACCCTATATCATCCTAAAATGGGCACAATCCGAAGATCATTATATCGCCCTGCCGGGACCTCGTCCTGTAAAAATCACCTCTCCAATGACCGACCGCATTGTTCACCGTTGGAGAAGTGAAGAGCAAGCTATCCTCATTGGTGCTCGTACCGCTAAAATCGACAATCCCCAACTGACCAATCGTTTATGGACAGGCAACTCTCCGCTTCGGATTGTACTTGATCAGAATGATACGCTCCCGGAAGAGCTTCTCTTACTAAATGATCAAAATGAAACACTCATCTATACACAAAACAGAGCAGAGAAAAGGGCGTATTCAGAATGGATTAAGATAAATTCTCAGAAAAACTTTCTTGCAAAAGTCCTTGAAGATTTATACCGGAGAAAGATACTTTCTGTTTTTGTGGAAGGAGGAGCACAAATATTAAAGACTTTTTTAGTACATGACCTATGGGAGGAATGCCGCATTATTAAAGGGAAAATGGCTTTAAAAGATGGACTTCGAGCTCCTCAGCTAGAAGCCGTTCCCGGTACGCTGGAAAAAATTGAGGGAGACCTCATTTCTTATTATCAACACAGCTAAATAATGCTCTAATTGGGATGGTGACATGAATTGAATCCTTTCCAAGAAAGCCATGGCGACAACCTCAAATTAGTTTTTTTTATTCTTTTCATCTTCCATTAACTTTTGTTTAATCAGCTTCTTATTCCCTGCAATCCAGACCATATCTCCTTCCTCAAAGACAAAAGAAGCTTCCGGATTCAACCGTCTAACATCTCCTCTTTCCACCCCAACAACCAATCCCTGAAGATTGCTGCGAATACCCGAATGGCGAATATCCTTTCCCTTAAGCAATGAATCCCTTCTCACTTCTACCTGCATAAGTTGAATTTGCTTTTCGGAAGATTCTTCTTCCACTCCCTCCAGAGGTTTTATATTCTCATAAAAAGTTTCTAATTCATCATCGGTACCAATAACGGCAATTCGATCCTTAGGAAAAATCTGTTCCTCTCCTCCCGGAACATTAATTACCCGATTTCCTCTTTCTATCAGCACTACATTGACGCCGTACTCCTCACGCCAATTTAATTCCAATAAAGTTTGTCCTACACAAGGAGAAGCAGAGGGAATCTCAATATAGGTAAGATGACCTTCCCACGGAATAAGATTTGAACTTTCTTCTTCATCGTTTCCCCTCAAATTAGTTAAAAACCGATTTTCCATTTTTCCATAAAAAGATTGTAATCTATTTCTAAATACCAAGAAAAGCAGAACCATTAATACACAAGCTACCACTAAAGCAACAAGTACAGAAAACAGGTTACTCAAGAGAAATCCAATAATAAAGATCACCCAACCAAATCGTAAAGCCTCCAATAATATTAAAGGTCCCCGATTAAAAACTTTATCTGACCATAATCTGGAAAAAGAAACTTTCTCAATCCTTCGAAACGCCAAAGCCCAGAGAAAAGGAGCGATTAAAATAAGAGATATTCCGGTGTTTAATGCAGAGACGGTCAACCTATCATCAATTCTTTCTGATAAGATAGGAGAAATATAATTAAAAACAATCAATAAGATGCCAATGATAATAACTGAATGAATAATAACATTCTTCAAATAAGCACGGATAAGTATCCTCCAGCTGCTTCGCGTACTGATTTTCTGTGTCGTCGAACTATACTCATTTAATTTTTTCACCCAATTATCGGGAAGACGTCTTTCCAACCAAAAATAAAAAGGCTCCGAAAAGCGAATCAGATAAGGGGAACAAAAGGTTGTCAATACTGACACTCCCACTGCAATAGGATATAGAAAGGAACTGGTCACTTTTAGTGTTAATCCTAAAGTCGCAATGATAAAGGAAAATTCTCCGATTTGTGCTAAGCTCATCCCTGTTTGAACGGATTGCTTCAGCGGTTGCCCTGAAATTAAAGAGCCCACCGATGCATGAATAATTTTTCCTCCAATCACTACCAATGATAAAATTAAAACAGGCACAATGTATTCTGCAAGTACCGACAGATTAATTAACATTCCTACGGAGACAAAAAAGATAGCAGCAAACAAATTCTTTACCGGCGCTACTAATTTTATAATTCTTTCATTTTCAGGAGTCTCTGCCAATATAGATCCCATAATAAACGCTCCCAAGGCAGAAGAAAATCCGGCATTATTTGCCAAAAAGACCATAATCAAACATAACCCTAAAGACAAAACCAACATTGTTTCTTCATTCAGAAACTTCCGTACACGTTTTAAAAACGTAGGTAATAAATAAATCCCCGACACAAACCACAAAATGAGAAAGAAAACGAGTTTCAGAATAGAAAAAAGCATTTCTTCTCCCGAAAAATGCTGACTTACCGCCACTGTGGAAAGCAATACTAATAACAAGACTGCAACCAAATCCTCTATCACCAATATACCAAGAACTGTACCGGCAAACTTTTTCGTTTTCACCCTTAATTCTTCAAAAGCTCGAATAATAATGGTAGTAGAAGAAATAGCGACAATTCCACCTAAAAAGATACTATCCATTGTACCCCATCCCATTAACTTTCCGGTAATATAGCCGGTCAGCATCATCAATGAAGTCTCAAAAATACCTGCTACTCCCGCGGTAGGTGCTACTTTAACCAATTTCTTAAAACTAAATTCCAACCCCAGGCTGAAAAGCACAAAAATAACTCCTATATCTGCCCATACTTGAACAGTATCGCCTTCTGCCACACTTGGAAACAGCTTAAAATTGGGACTCAGAAGTAAGCCTGCCAATATATATCCCAGGACAACAGGCTGCTTTAGTTTCTGGAAGATAATCGTAATAATACCTGCCGCCCCTAAAATCAGCGCCAAATCAATAATGAGAGGTTGAAGATTTTCCATCAATAATAATTCACAATCAATTGTAGGTAAACAAAAATAAGAAATTCTTTATTTTAGAAAGAAGAACAACAATAAAAAATTAAGATGGTCGAAGATATAAAAGAGATTTTATATTACTTGTCACTCTTATAATCGCCATCTTTAATCGACTTGATAAATTCAGCCCATGCTAAAGGGTTGAATATATTCATTGTAGGCATTTGTCCTTTTGACCGCATGTGTTGATATCTATGATTAAAGGTCTGTTGAACGCCTTCTCCTCCATCCGGTGGGGTAAACTCCTTCGCTGATTCTAATTTATCTACTGCCACATTGGAATTTGCCAGATCATACAAATTTCTTGGAATATTCCAATGTAAAAAGGCTTCTTCAAACTCTTCCTTCGAAGGATAGGAATGTACCACCATTGGGGGTAAATACGTAGTATCTTGATTTAGGAAAACAGCTACTCCCATAAAATGACCTTTAAAATCAGAAGGAATATTTATCTTTTGCGTTTTAAATCCCACCACACTAAAAGCTACCGTATCTTCTCTGTGTGCAACAATAGAAAAAACCCCATCCGAATTAGCTACCAGCCCGCGATTACTTCCTATAATACGAACCGTTACTCCCGGAATTTTCAAAAGACTGTCAGAAGTCATGATAACCCCGGATACTTCTACAAGAGAATCCTTCTTAGCCTCCTTTTGTTGCGACATTCCGAACATCGGAAGCAAAATAAAAGTCAATATGATTAGAAATAATCGTTTCATTTGTTGGTCAAAGGTACAGCTTTTGTAACTTTAACACATCATACAGTTAAATTGTTAGGTTTTTTTTAGCCTTTGATTATTTACGACATTTTTGTATGAAATGAATGTATATTGGTTAACTTTGCTTTCATAAGTTGTAACATTAAATAAACTCAAATCATGATTTCGGAAACAGATATTACAGAAGCACTAAGTCAGGTTGAAGATCCTCAACTTGGAGAGAATTTGGTGGATTTGAACATGATAAAAAAGATCAAAATTACTGATGAGGCTATCAACATCAGAATAGAATTAAAGACAGCTCGACATCCACAAAAAGAAGAAATTCGGCAGAATTGTATAAATGCAGTTCAGGACAAAGCAGAGGAGGGTACGACCATCCAGGTACAATTCACCTCTGTCATTACCTCAGGGAGAGATAATGCCGCCGCCAAAATAAATGGTATCGGAGTCAATGAAAATCTGCTACCCGGAGTAAAAAATATTATTGCAGTAGCCAGTGGAAAAGGTGGCGTAGGAAAGTCTACGGTAGCGGCTAATTTAGCCATCGCTTTAGGAAAAGACGGTGCCAAAGTCGGGTTGATGGATGCTGACATCTATGGACCTAGCGCCCCCATTATGTTTGGCTTGCGCGGAGAAAGACCAAAGATGACGAAGATAAACGGGAAAGGGGTAATTATGCCTATGGAACGTTATGGGGTTAAAGTCATCTCTATCGGATTTTTGGTAGATGAAAAGCAAGCAGTTGTCTGGAGAGGTCCTATGGTTAGTAGCGCTATCAAACAATTTGTGTCTGATGTTTACTGGGGCGAGTTAGATTATCTGGTCATTGACTTACCTCCCGGAACCGGTGATATTCACTTGACTATGGTACAAACTATTCCGGTAACCGGAGCTGTTATTGTGACCACTCCTCAACAAGTAGCTCTTGCTGATGCCAAAAAAGGAGTATCAATGTTCAGCACCGGCGCTATTAAAGTTCCTGTGCTGGGTATTGTCGAAAACATGTCGTATTTTACTCCTGCAGAACTGCCGGATAACAAATACTATATTTTTGGGAAAAATGGCGCCAAGAGAATGTGTAAAGACTTTGATATTCCATTATTAGGTCAAATTCCATTGGTGGAGAGTATCTGTGAAGGTGGAGATGTAGGTATTCCCGCATTAATGGGGGATGATGAAATTACAAAATCGGCTTTTGCAGACTTCGCTGCACAAACCGCAAGACATATCGCTATCAGAAATGAAAATCTAGATCCTACGAAAGTAGTAGAAATTGTAAGATAAAAATAATTTTTATGCGAATCCATGCTTCCTCAACAAGACGAGCTTTAGTCATTGTAGATGTACAAAAGGATTTCTGTCCGGGAGGTGCTTTACCTGCCGGTAAAGGGAATAAAATTATTCCGGTCATCAATCAACTGATCCCTAAGTTTGATTTTATTCTTGCCTCTAAAGATTGGCATCCAAAAGAAACCATTCACTTCGAAAAATGGCCTCCGCACTGTGTACGAGGAACCAATGGATCAACCTTTCATGAGGATTTGCATGCGAATGATATCGATCTGGTAGCTTTAAAAGGTACAAGTAATACCGATGACGGATACAGTGCCTTTGAAGCTACTAATATCGATCTTAACTTCGAACTAAAGAAGCGGGGAGTTCAAGGTATTATTATCGTTGGCTTAACAACAGAATATTGTGTTAAAGCGACTGCCTTAGATGCGTTAAATTTTGGATTTAAAGTCTATCTTGTTGAAGATGCCGTAGCTCCTGTAGAAGAACAAGATAGTGAGCAAGCGATCCAAGAAATGAAAGAAGCAGGCATCTCTATTATTCAAGCGGCAGATGTACAATAAAGGTTTGGTATTGAGAGGCTAAAACAAGCGATCCTTATGTCTTCTTAAGAAATTCCCACGGTAAAACCAGAATTAAAAATGAATACCACCGGGCAAAAAATAACCACTTTTCTCCATGACCTTCATCCTGATTTTCAGCTTCCGGAAAAA
Source organism: uncultured Chitinophagaceae bacterium (assembly GCA_964647485.1). Lineage (GTDB taxonomy): Bacteria > Bacteroidota > Bacteroidia > Chitinophagales > Chitinophagaceae > FW021-bin31. Next base: position 33,356 of record CAZYHV010000013.1, read on the forward strand.
GTGTCTATTATGCATCCTTTTAAAGAGAAGCCGGTTCAGAAGGTTGTACACTCCTTTTATCATAAGTTTTATAATGATACCAAAGGACGCATCCTCATTCTAGCCATTAACCCCGGTCGGTTAGGCGCCGGTATTACAGGAATCCCTTTTACCGATCCGGTCAGACTACAACAGATTTGTGGCATCCCCAACAGTTTTGAGAAACGAAAAGAACTGTCAGGAGGGTTTATCTATGAAATGATAGAAGCTTTTGGCGGCCTCCATCAGTTCTATCGTCACTTTATGTTGTCCTCTCTTTGCCCATTAGGTTTCGTGAAAGAGGGGAAAAATGTCAACTATTACGATTCTCAAAGATTACAGAAAGCCGCTACTCCTTTTATCATAGATACCCTAATCAAACAAAAAGAGATGACCGGTAATAAATCTGTCTGCATTTGTCTTGGTACCGGGAAGAATTATACTTTTTTTCAAAAACTAAATAAAAAACATTATTTCTTTTCAGAAATATTTCCTCTGGCTCATCCCCGATATATCTTACAATATAAAAGAAAACAAAAGAAAGAATACATTCAAGAATATCTAAAAGTCTTAATGAAAAGCTTGGAATTTTCCTAAATAGGGTTTTCTTATATTTCCATCCCCATATAAGTCATCAACCCTATCCCTATCTCTATACATTTTTCATCTACATTAAAAGTAGGCGTATGCAGTGAAGAAGTGATTCTTTTTCCCACATTCCTGCCTCCAATTCTATAAAAGGCAGCCGGAATTTTCCGGGTATAAAAGGAAAAATCTTCTCCTCCCATTCTTTGGGGAATAGTAATGATTTTCTCTTGTCCCAAAAATCTTTCTGCCAAACTTCTGGTTTTATTCGTCACTATGGGATGACTTTTTAAGCTAGGATACCCCGGAGGTATTTCAATATCTACTTCGGCACCCATGCCTGTTGCAATAGCGGTGGCCTCTTTTCGAATCAATTCATGGGCTTGATACCGCCATTCCTCATCTAAAGATCTAAATGTCCCAATCAAGTTCACTTCCTTAGGGATAACATTGGTCGTATGTCCTCCATTAAACGAACAAATGGACAATACAGAGGGAAGAAATGGATTTTTATTTCTACTTATTACTTGTTGTAATCCCACTATGATATGAGAAGCTACCAAAATAGTATCGGTGGTTAAATGCGGAGTTGCCGCATGTCCTCCACTCCCCCTAATAGTCATAAATATTTCATCAGAAGAAGCCATAGACAAACCCGGTTCAAAAAAGCCCACTTTCCCGACTTCTATATCAGGATCTACATGTAACCCAATTATAGCTTCGGGTTTGGGATTTTCCAAAGCTCCATCCTTAATCATCAAGCTTGCCCCTCCGGGAGCTCTTTCCTCTCCGGGTTGAAAAAGTAATTTAATTGTACCTTCAAAAGAAGAAGAAAATTGTTTTAATAATTTAGCAGCCCCCAATAAGCAAGTCATGTGTACGTCATGCCCACAAGCATGCATAATCCCCTCATTTTTAGAACGATAAGCAAATTCATTCCCTTCATTGATAGGTAAAGCATCCATATCGGCACGAAGGGCAATGGTTCTTTTCTCAGGATGGAGACCTTTTATAATACCAACTATTCCTGTACCCGCTACCCCTGACTGAAAAGGAATATCCCATTCTTTTAATTTTCCTTCAATAAAAGAGGCCGTTTCAAATTCTTTGTAAGACAACTCAGGATGTGCATGTAAATAATGCCTAATCCTTATAAATTGATCAATTTCTTTTTTAATTTGGGCTTTAATCCGTTGAATCATTCCGAACTTTTAACTCTTTCAATAAGTCTTTAGGATCAATTTTTATCTTTGATTTTACGGAAAAAACGCCCTGTGGGAAATAACGCCCTAACTTTTTTTGAAGTTCATCTGCACTGTCCTTCTGCAAAAAATTTCCTACTCTCACTCTAAAATATGGAGATTGGTAAGTTAAATAGGACTTATATTGAGGATAAAGACGCATGAGCTTAGCTCTGGCAGCCTTGGCTTTAGAACGATCCCTGGTACTTAGAACTTGAACTCTGTATCCTGTGATATTCCTCAATCGGAGGGTATTCATATAACGTTGTTGCTTCACCAGAAGGTCAATTCTGGGATCTTCAAAGACATAAGCATTTCTGTTCTGCTGTATAGTTTCCGGGAGTTCCACCTGCGCTTCAGCATACAAGCTAAAGCCTAGCAGCAGAAAACAAAATAAGAGAATTTTCTTTTTCATACCACAAATAGTCAGTCAACTGAATAATGACTTTAAAATAATCTCAAAAATCAAGCCGTCTTTCCGTGACAGTGTTTATATTTTTTGCCACTACCGCAAGGACAAGGATCATTTCGCCCTACCTTAGGACCTACTCTAACCGGTTCTTGTTTTTGAGGCTCTTGGTTTTCTTGATATTCTTCCTGTCCATTTCCTCCGGGTGCACCTGCCATTCGCTCTTTTTGCATCTGCATCTTACTCATATCTGTCCGCTGTTCGTGTCCCTCTCTGATGCGACCTGATTCATTTTCAGCCACAGGAATAGATGCTTTACAAAGGAAAGAAATAATTTCAAGATTGGTTTCCAATACCATCTCTTTAAAAACACTAAATGCTTCTACTTTATAAATCACCAAAGGATCTTTCTGTTCGTATACGGCACTTTGAACGGATTGTTTCAAATCGTCCATCGCCCGCAAATGTTCTTTCCATCCCTCATCGATGAAAGCTAACGTAACACTTTTCTCAAGAGCATTACCCAGGGTCTCTTCTCCCGAATCAATCAGCTTATCCAGATCCGCCAAAGCATTCAATCCTTTGACACCATCCGTAAAGGGGATAGATATATTCTCTACCCGATCCCCCTGATCTTCCTTAATTCTCTTTACAACCGGAAGAATTTTCTCTGAAAGGTCTTTTATCTTCCGATCATAATTTTCTCTGGCCTCTCGATATAAACGCTCTGCCAAAGCATCAAGATGATCATCTTCCAATTCTTCTTTTGTAATAGAAGTATCCAACCCCAAATAACGTAAAGTTTCCAGCTTGAAACTATCAAAATCTTCGTCGTTTTTATGGGTTTCAATTAAATTGGCACACACGTCATAAAACGCATTATCGATATCCAAAGCAAGACGATCTCCAAACAAGGCATGACGACGACGATCATAAATAACTGTTCGTTGTTTATTCATCACATCATCATAATCCAACAGTCGTTTACGAATCCCAAAATTATTTTCTTCTACTTTCCCCTGTGCTCGCTCAATGGATCTGGAAATCATTCGGTGTTGAATAACTTCTCCTTCTTTGTAGCCCATACGATCCATGAGTCCGGCAATTTTTTCAGACCCAAACATCCGCATCAAATCATCTTCCAGCGAAACGAAAAATTGTGAAGAGCCGGGGTCGCCCTGACGTCCGGAACGTCCTCTCAACTGTAAATCTACACGTCGACTGTCATGTCTAGCAGTTCCTAGAATAGCCAAGCCTCCGGCTTCTTTGACACCTTCCCCAAGTTTAATATCCGTACCACGACCGGCCATATTGGTTGCAATTGTCACATTCCCGGCCAGTCCTGCTTCTGCTACCACCTGTGCCTCTCGCTGGTGTTGTTTAGCATTTAACACATTATGTTTTACCTTTTCAAATCGCAGCATTTTACTCAACAATTCCGAAACCTCTACAGAAGTTGTTCCCACCAAAACCGGACGATGCTGTGCTGTCAATTCTTTAATCTTCTCTATAACTGCTCTATATTTCTCACGAGCCGTTTTATAAACAACATCCTCACTATCCTCTCGAATAATAGGAAGATTCGTAGGAATTTCAACTACATCCAATTTATAGATTTCCCATAGCTCGCCGGCTTCTGTGGTTGCCGTACCGGTCATCCCTGCCAGCTTGTGATACATTCTAAAGTAATTCTGTAAACTAATGGTAGCAAAAGTCTGTGTTGCTGCTTCTACCTTTACTCCTTCCTTTGCTTCAATTGCCTGATGCAATCCATCAGAATACCGACGACCTTCCATTACACGACCGGTTTGTTCATCTACAATTTTCACCTTATCATCCATCACCACATATTCATCATCTTTTTCAAACAGGGTATAAGCCTTCAGCAGCTGTTGCATAGAATGAATCCGCTCACTTTTTACGGAAAAATCCTGCATCAGTTCATCCTTTTGCTTTAATTTTTCATCCGGATCCAAATCTGCATTTTCTACTTCGGCAATCTCAGAACCAATATCCGGCATCACAAAGAAAGTAGGATCTTCCCCTGCAGCAGTAATCATAGAAATCCCTTTATCTGTTAAGTCTACCGTATTGTTCTTTTCATCAATAACAAAATACAGGTCATCAATAACCTGCGGCATATTTTTTTCCTGATCAGCAAGATAGTAATTCTGTGCTTTCTGCATCAACACTTTATTCCCCGGCTCGCTCAGGTATTTAATCAAGGCATGATTTTTCGGTAACCCTTTGAATGCCCTGAAAAGATGGAGACCTCCGCTTTTAGGATCCTCCTCTCCTTCCTTAATCATTTGTTTTGCCTGTCGCAAATTTTCCACCACCACTTTCTTCTGCGCCTCCACCAAGCGCTGTACACGTGGTTTCAGATTGACAAATTCCTGCTCTTCGCCTTTCGGTACCGGACCGGAAATAATCAATGGAGTTCGGGCATCATCGATGAGTACACTATCGACCTCATCCACCATAGCAAAATGATGTTTTCTTTGCACCATCTCATCGGGAGTATGTACCATATTATCTCTCAAGTAATCAAAACCAAATTCATTATTGGTTCCATAAATAACATCAGCTTGATATGCCTTTCTACGTTCTTCAGAATGAGGCTGATGCTTGTCGATACAATCCGTTGTTAATCCCAAAAATTCCAAAAGCGGACTATTCCATTCCTGGTCACGACGTGCCAAATAGTCATTGACCGTCACAATATGCACCCCTTCTCCTGTCAGCCCATTCAAATAAGCAGGGAGGGTAGACACCAGAGTCTTTCCTTCCCCTGTAGCCATTTCTGCCACTTTCCCCTGATGTAAAATAACCCCTCCTATAAGCTGTACATCATAATGAAGCATATCCCAGGTAATTTCATTCCCTGCAGCCTCCCAAGTATGATCATAAACCACTTGATCTTCCTGCCCTTCATTTCCTTCCTTAATATGAATATAGGAGTTATTTACCGCTAATCGTCGATCCAAATCCGTAGCCGTGGCCTCCAATTTTTCATTTTCTTTGAATCGATGAGCCGTTTCTTTCATCACAGCAAAAGCCTCTGGAAGAATCTCCATCAATATATCTTCCAACTTTTCGTCTCTCTTTTCTTTAATTTTATCTACCTCTTCATAGATTTCGTCTTTTCTAAAGATATCCATCCCGGCTTCTTCCGCTTCCTTCTCCTTAGATTTAATTTCCTCATCCAATTCTTTCAGGTAAGCATTTACCCTTTCTCGAAAATCCACCGTTTTTGCCCGCAATTCATCATTCGATATAGATTGAAATTGCTCATAATATTCATTTATTTCCCTTACTATGGGATTTACTTTTTTAATATCTTTTTCGGACTTACGTCCTCCTATTAATTTTCCTATAAAATCTAACATAAATTATCCTTCTACAAATAAAATCCTTTTCAACTATTTTTTAACCCTTTTAGTGGTGTATGTATTATAACAAAGACTATGCATTTTTAGTTTTCTGACAATTCGACACCTTCAAGCAAAGTTACTTATTTCTACCTAAGTTTCTTATAGTACCTCCCATTTAATAGAATATTAACAGGGGAAAAACAAAACAATTTTATTCAAAAAAATGATATGTTTTAGGTTTACTATAAAAAACACTACCTTTGCAGCCCTAAAAAATAAAATTTAATTCTATAGAATTATGGCCAATCTGAAATTTCAACGAAACTTTGGTATTGCCGCCCATATTGATGCCGGTAAAACCACTACAACAGAACGTATTTTATATTACACCGGCATCTCTCACAAGATAGGTGAGACACATGATGGAGCCGCTGCAATGGACTGGATGAGTCAGGAAAAGGAAAGGGGAATTACAATTACATCAGCAGCAACAACCTGCTTTTGGAAATTTCCTACCCACCAGGGCGTACCCAGCGACAAAACAAAAGATTACAAATTAAACATTATCGACACCCCCGGACACGTTGACTTCACCATTGAAGTAGAACGTTCCATGCGAGTATTAGACGGGCTGGTTGCTTTATTCTCTGCGGTAGATGGTGTTGAGCCTCAATCGGAAACAGTATGGCGTCAGGCTAATCGTTATAAAGTACCTCGTATTGGATTTGTGAATAAAATGGATCGTGTCGGTGCTGACTTCCTTATGGTCGTGAATCAAATTCATGACATGTTAGGAGCTAAAGCCATCCCGATGCAATTGCCTATTGGAGCGGAAGATAATTTCAAAGGGGTCGTTGATTTGATTACACAAGAAGCCATAATTTGGGACGAAGCATCTCAGGGAATGAAATATGAACAAATAGACATTCCGGAAGAGATGAAAGACAATGTGGCGGAATGGAGAGAAAAACTAATTGAAGCGATAGCTGAATATGACGAAGCCTTGATGGAAAAATTCTTCGATGATCCTGAGTCTATCACAGAAGAAGAAATGTATAACGCAGTTCGGGAAGCTACATTAGATCTCAGCATTATCCCTATGTTCTGTGGTACCGCTTTCAAGAATAAAGGAGTACAAGCTATGCTGGACGGGGTTATTAGATATTTACCAAGTCCTATAGATATAGAAGCTATTGACGGTTATGAACCTAAATCTGAAAAAGAAGAACACCGGAAACCTAGCAAAGACGAACCTTTCTCTGCTCTTGCTTTTAAGATTATGACCGATCCTTTTGTAGGACGTCTGGCCTTTTTCCGCTGCTACTCCGGTCACTTAGATGCCGGCTCTTATGTTTTAAATACGCGTTCAGGAAAAAAAGAACGTATTAGCCGTATTTTGCAAATGCATGCCAATAAACAAAATCCATTAGACTTTATCGAAGCTGGTGATATTGGTGCTGCTGTTGGATTTAAAGAAATCAAAACAGGAGATACCCTTTGTGATGATAAACATCCTATTGTTTTAGAATCTATGTTTATTCCTGACCCGGTGATTTCGATTGCTATTGAGCCAAAGACCAAAGGGGATATGGATAAAATGGGAATTGCTATTGCCAAACTTTTAGAAGAAGATCCAACGCTAACCGTAGAAACCAACGAAGATACCGGTCAGACTGTTTTAAGCGGTATGGGAGAGCTACATCTGGATATTATCATCGATCGAATGCGTCGGGAATTCAAAGTAGATATCAATAAAGGAGCTCCACAGGTAACATACAAAGAAGCATTAAAATCTACCATTGAACACAGAGAAATCCTCAAGAAACAAACCGGAGGTCGTGGTAAATTTGCTGATATCAAATTTGAAATAGGACCCGCTGATGAAGAATGGATAAATGAAAATGAAGGGAAAAACTTACAGTTCGTTAATGATATCTTTGGAGGAGCGATTCCAAAAGAATACATTCCGGCTGTAGAAAAAGGATTCCAACAAGCCTTAACCAATGGTCCCCTAGCAGGATATCCATTAGAAAATATGAAAATTCGCTTATTCGATGGAAGTTTCCACCCGGTCGATTCTGATGCCAATTCCTTTGAACTGGTAGCCAAAACTGCCTTCCGGGCTGCTGCTAAGAAAGCTAGTCCTGCGCTATTAGAACCTATCATGAAAGTGGAAGTGGTTACTCCGGAACAATATTTAGGAGATGTCAATGGTGATCTTAGCCGTCGTCGTGGACTCATGGAAGGAATGGATACGCGTAATAATGCACAAGTAATTAAAGCTAAAGTGCCGTTGAGTGAGATGTTCGGATATGTAACAGACTTAAGATCTCTAAGCTCCGGACGAGCTACCTCAACCATGGAATTCTCTCATTATGCAGAAGCGCCCAAAGGAATTACCCAAGAGGTAATAAAACAAGCCAATGGCAGCGTAGAAGCTTAATGTTGTGATATTGAACACACCTAAAAAGACAGATGGGGCTATTCCTATCTGTCTTTTTCATTTTACTTTGTATCTTTGAAAGACATCCAATCACCTCACACCACCTTATGTATAAGTTTCATAAAGACAAGAAGGGATATTTTAATATGCAAACGGCAAATGCAAATGCATATGTCATCCCCTTTATAGAGGAAAAGTTTACTATTCACCCGGGAATGCGCGTTTTAGAAATTGGATGCGGAGAAGGAGGTGTCCTTAAAGCTTTTATTAACAAAGGATGTACAGGTGTAGGAGTAGAGTTAAATAAGAAGAGAGTGAAAAATGCCTGCCTCTTTATGAAAGATCTTATTGAAGACGGGAAAATAAAAATCATCTCAAAGGATATATACAATGTAAACATCGAAAATGATTTTGACGGAGTCTTCGATATCATTATCTTAAAAGACGTTATCGAACACATCCATAATCAAGAAAAATTAATCGATTGGATGAAGTCTTTTTTGACTCCAAATGGGATTATCTTTTTCGGGTTTCCACCATGGTATATGCCTTTTGGTGGTCACCAGCAAATGTGCCACTCTTCCCTAAAAAAAGTACCCTTTATTCACTTGCTCCCCCGTTCGTGGTATCAAAAACTATTGGAAAAAAAGAATGAAAATGCAGCTTTCTTCCTGGAAATTGTAGATACTCAACTCTCCATTGAGCGTTTCGAACATATTTGTAAAGACTTAAATTACCGGATCCAAAACAAACGTCATTATTTCATTAATCCCATTTATAAATGGAAGTTTGGTCTTAAACCAAGAAAACAACTGGGGATCATCACTAAAATTCCATATTTGAGGAATTTTATAACGACCTGTGTTTATTATACTATTCAAAAAAAGAGATAAAAAAGTCGAAGTCTATTCAAAAAATAAACTTCGACATCTATAAAGTTTGCTTTAAACTGTAAACCCTTCTTATTTCTGTTGTGGACTTGGGCTCTGTTGTTGTGAACTTGGGCTCTGCGCAGCCATCATCTTTTGGAAACGCTGTTGTAAATCATTATTAGACTGGATAGCAGAAGCTATTTCCTGGAATCTTTTGATTGTTAGCCCATTAGAAGTAACCACATTCTGAATTTCTTTCTGAAGTTTTGGTTGAAGTTCGTTTAAGTCTTTGGTTACTTTCTCAAAGGATTTCTTTTCATCCTTTTTCATATCTACATCTTGTCCCTGCATTTTGGCTTTCTGTATTTCATTAAAACGATCCAATTTCATCCCGTCTTTCTGAATAACATCTACCATTTGCTTTTGAGCCTTCTGGTTTTGCTGTTGTACTTTCGGATAAACAGCTGCAAATTTCTGCAAATCATCATCAGAAACCTTCGCTGCTTGCTGTTGTCCTTGATTTAATTGTGGAGTTTGTTGTTGTTCTGGTTGTTGTTGGTCACTATTGTCCTGTGCATTAACCAATACGGTAGTAGCAGCCAGACATAAAGTCAAAACCATTCCTGTTACTTTTTTCCATCTAGTCATAAAGTTCTCCTTTCTTTTAAGTTTTAAAATCATTTGAGCAAACTTATACAGAAACTATTCCAAAAAAAATATTCAAGCCAATTTTTAACAGGTTTTAACAAAACCAGTTACACTCCCATGTTTTGATAGTAAATCATTACGACCTTAAAAGTACAAATAAAAAAAGTTCACACCATGTGTGAACTTTTTATTTCGTCGGGAAGACAGGATTCGAACCTGCGACCACCTGGTCCCAAACCAGGTGCGCTACCGGACTGCGCTACTTCCCGAGCAACTACGCTAAAAATTCGTTGACTAATAAAAGAGCAAAACAACGATTAATATCTCAAATCAACTTCTAATATACGCTTCTTCAAAACAGCTTTTCCTGAACCTGTTTTAAAATACTTTTCTAAAGAACGTGCTTTTGCCTCATTTTTTACAGCTATATATGTTTCCAATTCCAAGGGGGCATAAGGTTTGGTAGATTGATTTTCTCCAGCATTATGTTCTGAAAGTCGTTTTTCCAAGTTATTCATCAAACCTATAATAAGTAAAAGATTTGTTCTTACTTTTCAAAATATAAACATACCACATACTGTATATCTTTTCAACCCTTTAACTCTTCCCTATTCTCTTCCCTATCATCTATAATAAATGGATAATTCCACCTATAAACGAAAGCAAATTTGCATGAGCAAAACACAAAGGAGCTGCCTAACAAAATCTTACGCCAGAAAATCTACCTGCCAACCAAAATTTTAATTCTTAGCCTTTGACCTGCCAACCGAAGCTTTAGCGTAGGTTGGCGGTGAGAGAGGGATTCGAACCCTCGATACAGTTGCCCGTATAACACCTTAGCAGGGTGCCGCTTTCGACCACTCAGCCACCTCACCAATTATATTGTTTAAGAACTTTCTGTGCTGTATATACAGCGAGCGGCAAAGCTAACTCATTTTTTTAAAACCAAAAAGCTAAATACTAGCTATTTGTAATTGTTGTTGCAAATTAAGTACCCCGTCTTTGAATTTGTCATCAGTATCCATCAAATTACGAACGGTCTGGCAAGAATGAATTACTGTAGTGTGGTCTCTTCCTCCAAAATGGTTACCAATCGTTTTTAATGAATTTTTGGTAAACATTTTCGCTAAATACATACTGACCTGTCTCGCCTGGACAATTTCACGCTTTCTGGTTTTTGCCAACAGTTTTTCAGAGGAAACATTATAATATTCAGATACCAATTGTTGAATAACTCCGATGGTCAATTCTTTTGAAGAATGCTCGATAAAGGACTGTAACACCTTCTTTGCTAACTCAATATCAATTTCTTTCCTGTTTAAAGAAGATTGTGCCAACAAAGAGATTAGCGCTCCTTCTAATTCACGGACATTGGTTTTGATGTTGTAAGCTACAAATTTCAAAACATCTTCTGTAATATCCATCCCATCTGCCTTTTGTTTCAGATCAAGAATCTCCATTCGTGTCTCATAATCAGGAAGCTGGAGATCAGCACTTAATCCCCATCTAAAACGACTTAATAATCGCTGTTGTACCCCTTCCAATTCTTTAGGTGATTTATCTGAGGTAAGGATAAGTTGTTTTCCTGATTGATGCAAATGGTTAAATATTGTGAAAAAGGCCTCCTGGGTTTTGGCAGCTTTCGCAAAAAACTGAATATCATCAATAATAAGAACATCAATCAATTGATAAAAATGAATAAAGTCATTAATCTCATGTTTTCTTGCACTATCAATAAATTGATTAATAAATTTTTCCGTACTTACATAAAGCACCGATTTATTGGGAAAATGCTTTTTGGTTTCATTGCCAATTGCTTGGGCTAGATGAGTCTTTCCAAGACCGACTCCTCCATAAATCACTAAAGGATTAAAAGAAGTTGCTCCCGGTTTGGTCGCTACCGTCTTACCGGCTCTTCTTGCGACCCGATTACATTCTCCTTCAATAAAGGTATCAAAAATATAATTTGGATTTAATTGAGAATCTATCTGAACTCGTTTTAATCCGGGAATAACAAAGGGGTTTTTTACCGAAGGGGTATTGCTACCTACCGGCAAGGGCAAATCCATTTGATTCTCGGCTCTTGGCCGGTGATATCCTGTAGGCATATTGACTGTTACCGGTTTAGATTGATTAGAATTGCTGTCCATTACAATCCGATATTCCAAGTGAGCACCCTTTCCCAATTCTCTCTTTAAAGCTTTTCCGATTAAGCCAACGTAATGTTCTTCCAAATATTCATAAAAAAATTGGCTGGGAACCTGAATAGTCAGAACATTCTCTTTCAATTTAACCGGCTTTATAGGCTCAAACCACGTCTTGAAAGGCTGCCAATCAATAATATCCTTAATGATGGTTAGACACCTTTCCCAAACCTGTACATAATTCTCGGTCATTTATTGCGCGGTTTAAAATCTTACTTTTATTTCTATTCAAAATATAGAATAGAAAGCAAATAAATTCAATAATTTTTTTCCTGATAATTGTGAATATTTCACAACCAATTAAGAGCGAAAGTCTGAATAATTTTCCAGAAAAAAAAATAAAAAAAATCATTTTTTTTTCTGCGAAAAATCCCTTATTTTTAATGTGTTTTTTAAAACAAAACCTCCAAAACGCTTATTATATAAAGATTACAGCCATTTTACCTGTTCCTCATAGAAAATAAAACAATTTATTTATATATGTGATAATTAAATAATATCCCTTTATTTTGACTTCCTAACATTATGCCATTTCAGATTTAAAATAAGACGACTTTTGTATTGAATTGGCTCACAATACTTTCAATTTATTTTCAAATAAAACTTTATATTTAGGAGTGCAATTTATACCTTTGAAACCGAATTCAAATGAAAAAAAATTTAGAAATGGCTTTAGAGATAACAGGAAAAGTACACGAAGTATTAGAAACTCAAAAAGGAGAAGGTAAAAATGGTCCATGGCAAAAAGGTGCTTTTGTTTTAGAAACAGGAGACCAATTTCCAAAAAACGTTCATTGTATCGCTTGGGGTGACATGATTAATCAAGTCGAAGCCCTTCATAAAGGGGACGAAGTAAAAGCCAGTATAGACATTCAAAGTAGAGAATACAATGGAAGATGGTACACAGACGTAAAAGTATGGCGATTGGAAAAGCTCACTACAGAGCCGGTTACTCCACCAAAAGAAAAGAATGGAGGATCTTCTTCAAAAGAAGATGTTCCCCCTGCTCCGAAACCACCACAAGAAAACACCTCCTCTAATTCTAATACTCAAGGGGGAAATGATGAAGATGACCTACCTTTCTAGGCCCCTCTTTTTTAAGTATTAAAGAAAGCCTTTTAAAAATCTTTTTGATTTTTAAAAGGCTTTTTCTATTTTTAGATCTTTCAACTCTAAAATTTTGCTTGATGGAAACCATGCCTGATTTATTATCTATACAAAATTTAAAAAAGTATTATGATGGTCACAAAGCAGTGGACGACATCAGTTTCCAATTACATTCAGGCAGTATTTTTGGGCTTTTAGGTCCTAATGGTGCCGGAAAAACGACACTGATTAGAATGATTACCGGAATCATCTATCCTGATAGCGGAGAGATTCAATTGCAGGGAAGAGCTTTTAACGGGCTTAAAGACAATCACTATATTGGATATATGCCAGAGGAAAGAGGATTGTACAAAAAAATGAAGGTAGGAGACCACCTGCTTTACCTTGCCCGCCTGAAAGATTTAAGTAAATCTGAAGCCAGAAAAAAAATTCATTTCTGGTTACAAAAATTCAACCTTTCAGAATGGTGGGACAAAAAAATAGGCGATCTCAGTAAAGGAATGCAACAAAAAGTTCAATTTATAGCTACTATTCTTCATGAACCTAAATTACTCATTTTGGATGAGCCTTTTTCCGGTCTCGATCCGATCAATACCGATACCATTAAACAAGAAATCTACAAATTATGTCAAAAAGGGACAACGGTTATTTTTTCTACTCATCGCATGGAACAAGTAGAGGAGATTTGTGAACATATTGTCTTGGTGAACAATGGAAAAAAGTTGATTGACGGAAGCGTTTCTGCTATTAAAGATGAATTCAAGAAAAACGAGTTTAATATTCATTTGGGAGAATCAATTAAAGAAGAAGATATTTCTTCGCCTTTATTTGAGATCATAATGGTTAAAGAGAACAAGGTGACATTGAGACTTAGAGAAGATGCAGGAAACAATGATATTTTATCTTATTTTATTCAAAAAGGATATCATGTTCATGCTTTTAATGAGATGCTGCCTTCTATCAATGATGTTTTTATTGAAATCGTACAAAACAGAAAACGGTCATGAATAAAAATTGGTTAATCATCCAAAGAGAATATATATCCAGAGTAAAAAAGAAATCTTTCATTTTACTTACCCTATTAATTCCTTTGATTATTGTTGTATTTATCGCTTTAGAAATATTTATTTTTTCAGGAGGCTCTAAGGAACATAAACAAATCGCTGTATTAGACGAAAGTGGATTATTTGAACAGCACTTCAGTAGCAAAGAGGACATGAAATTTATTTTTCTGGAAGGAGAGACTTTAGCCTCTGCAAAAAATGTATATAAAAAAGCAGGATATAGTGGATTACTTTATATTCCAAAGATCGATCTTCAATCTCCCAAAGGCTTTACTTATTATTCTGATCAACAATTGGGACTCAACAGCTATTTATATATTACTGATCAACTTAAAAATATTATCAAAAACCGAAGAATGGTTCTTGCCGGGATTGATCGTAAAGCGTTGGATCGGATGACGCCGAGCATCAATTTATCACAACAAACCTCTTCTTTCCAATCTTCTACTCAAACCAAATACCTTACATACGCCTCCTCTGCCATTGGCTATATCTCGGGCTTTTTAATTTATTTTGCCCTCATCCTCTTCGGAACGCAAGTGTTACGTGGGGTAGCAGAAGAAAAGACCAATCGCATATCAGAAATTATGGTATCCTCGGTTAAACCTTCCCAATTAATGACCGGAAAGATTATCGGCATTGGGGCAGTAGGACTCACACAATTTATTATCTGGATCATCTTAGGGGGGCTGGGTTTCTTTATTTTTAGTTCCTTCATTGCAACCCCCTCTAATATGCAGAATATGCAACAAATGGGCGCCATGAATAGCGCAGAATCCATTCGGATGTTGAGCCAAGTCAAAGATTTATTCCATCTCTTGCCGATTGCCGAAATCATCTTCTGTTTCTTATTCTATTTTTTTGGAGGCTATCTTTTCTATGCAGCTCTTTTTGCCGCAGTAGGCTCCGCCGTAGATCAGGAAATGACGGAATCCCAATCACTGACATTGCCCATTACGATGCCCATCATCATTTCTTTCTTTATCATGTTTGGTGCAATCCAAGCTCCTAACAGTACCCTATCCGTATTTTGCAGTATTTTTCCTCTCTCCTCTCCTATCGTCATGATGGCTCGTATTCCTTATGGTGTACCCGCCTGGCAGCTCATTCTTTCGATTGTCTTGTTAATCGCAGGTCTCATATTCACAATTAGAATAGCTGCAAAAATATATCGAACGGGAATTTTATTATATGGAAAGAAGGTCACACTAAAAGAAATTATAAAATGGACTTTACGAAAGTCTTAGTTTTATACAAATAAAAAGACCTCCCAAAAAGGAGGTCTATAATTTATTACCCAGTAATAATTTTTATCTTTTTTTTATTTGCTATTTCGCCAGTGTATTCACGTGCTTCGTCAATTTACTTTTTAAATTAGCTGCTTTATTCCGGTGAATAATACCACGTTTTTGTAATTTGTCAATCATAGAAATTGTCCGAGGTAATTTATCAGACGCTTCTTTATGATCTTCTATTTTCTTCAAATCACGAATAGCATTACGTGTTGTTTTACCGTAATAACGATTCTGCTCATTTCT
Source organism: uncultured Chitinophagaceae bacterium (assembly GCA_964647485.1). Lineage (GTDB taxonomy): Bacteria > Bacteroidota > Bacteroidia > Chitinophagales > Chitinophagaceae > FW021-bin31. The sequence continues at coordinate 48,859 of CAZYHV010000013.1, forward strand.
TTTAATTGCCTGACGAGCATGTTTTTTTGTTGCTGAATGATTAGCCATAACGATTTCTAAATTTGGGCAGCAAAGGTACTATCTTTTATTAAATGTTACAAATATTTTCCATTTTTATGGAACATTCATGTATTTATGTGTTTGTAGAGAGATACTCCATTCCGGATGTTCTTTTACATAATCAATCAGAAGCGGCATAATTTGTTCTGCTTTACTCCATTCCGGTTGAAGATATAAACTACAATCCGGAGATACTTTAGCTGCATATTTCTCAGCCCAGTCGAAGTCACTCTTATGAAAGATAACCACTTTTAATTCATCTGCCACATCACAAACTTCTTGCAGAGGAGCTTTAAATTTTTTAGGAGACAAACAAACCCAGTCAATATCTCCACTCAGGGGATATGCCCCGGAGGTTTCAATATGGGTTCTAAATCCTCTGGCTTGTAGCTTTGAGCACAAGTAAGTTAAGTTATACATTCCGGGTTCTCCTCCTGTAATCACGACAATTTTTGAAGGATATTGTGCAGCTTCTCCCACGATAACATCTACAGAAACGAGAGGATAAGAGGATTCCTCCCAACTTTCCTTCACATCACACCAGACACAGCCTACATCACAACCGGCTAACCGAATAAAATAAGAAGCCTGACCGGTATATGCGCCTTCACCCTGAATGGTATAGAAAGCCTCCATAAGAGGTAACTTCCTCCCTTTTTCTACTGCTTGAACGTCCTCCTCTGTTCTCATAAACACAAAAAAACTTTTTCCTTTTAGTTCATTCCCGCTTTGGACTCTTTCGCCGCATTAAAGGTATTCTTTAACAAGGCGGCTCTCGTCATTGGTCCCACGCCTCCCGGAACAGGGGTAATAAAACTACATTTAGGAGCGACCTCATCGAATTTCACATCGCCGGTCAATCGATATCCTCTCTTTCGAGTATCATCAGGAACTCTTGTAATCCCTACATCTATGACTACTGCTCCTTCTTTCACCATTTCTTTAGTCACAAACTCCGGTTTACCCAAAGCAGCGACAATAATATCTGCTTCAGCACAAATCTGTTTAAGGTCTTTCGTTCGGGAATGACACAAAGTAACGGTACAATTTCCATAAGCTGTATTTCTGCTCAAAAGAATACTCATGGGGGTCCCAACAATAGCACTACGTCCAAGAACAACGGCTCGTTTTCCGGAAGTTTGGACATCATAATGTTCTAACATCAGCATGATTCCAAAAGGCGTAGCAGGAATAAAAGTCGGCATCCCATTCACTAATTTACCCATACTGCTGGGATGAAAACCATCCACATCTTTGGCAGGATCTATGGTATTAATTATCGTGTCATTAGAAATATGATCCGGTAAAGGTAACTGTACTAAAATACCATCAATATCGGCATTTTCATTTAATTGGGTAATCTGATCTAACAGATGCTTCTCTGATATTTCATTATCAAAACGAAGAAGGGTAGAATCAAATCCTATTTCTTCACAATCTTTTACTTTTGAAGCAACATAAGTTTCACTAGCCCCGTCATTCCCAACTAAGATAGCTGCTAAATGAGGTCTCTTCCTTCCTTCTCCGAGTCTCTGATCTACGGCTTCTTTAAGTTGTTGTTTTACCGCTTTGGCTACTAATTTACCATCTAATTTTTCCATAATGCAAAGATACTAAAGTTTTAAGGTAAAATGACAGCTCACCAACGCAGTTTGTGCCAAAATTAGTACTTTGCACTCCGAACTTTAGAGATTATCTGAGATGAAACATCCATAAAAAGGATAATCACACTGCGAGTTAAAAATAAAATACATGAAACAAATACCCAATATTTTAACTCTTGGAAATTTATTTTGCGGCATACTTGCTATTGTATTCGTATTACATACCCCCGTTTTCATCTCTGATTTTAACGGACAATCTTTTATTGTCAACACCCCTCCTGCCATTTATTGGGCGTCTGTATTCATTGGGATAGCTGCTATTTTTGATTTTTTAGATGGTTTTGCAGCCCGTTTGTTGCATGTCAGTTCGCCTCTTGGGGGACAGTTAGATTCTCTTGCTGACTTAGTTACATTCGGAGTCGCTCCGGGAACCATCCTTTATCATTTCCTTTCTCAAGCCTATATGCAACAACCGGAAGCTATCCGGGTATCCCTTTTAGCTGTCGCTCCCGCACTGTTACTACCTTGTTTTACAGCTTACCGACTGGCCAGGTTCAATACTTATCAGTCTCATTCCACGAATTTTACCGGTATTCCGGCACCGGCAATAGGACTGTTTATAGCTTCTTTTCCCCTAATCCAATTTTATGAACAGCTTCCATTTTCAAAATGGCTTCAACACCCTTGGTTACTTTATCTCATTTTGGCTTTGTGTTGTTTTTTTATGGTCTGTAATATTCCTTTCTTTAGTTTCAAAATAAAAAGTCTTTCTTGGAAAGGAAATGTCCTTCGATATCTATTGATAGTTTTAACAGCCATAAGTATTCCATTTTTACACTGGGGCAGTGTGGCTTTTTGTTTTCTTTTGTATATCATTTTGTCCATTGGCAAATTTTGGTTCGCTCCTGACCTAAAAGATTTAGAAAAATGATGTAGGTTTGCCACAAATTTTATTAGCATGACCTTTACAGCCCTCATTAATGTAATGCCCTTAAAAGAACTATTAGACCCTCAGGGAAAAGCAGTTCACAATAGTTTAGAAAATTTAGGCCTTGGCGACATCAACAAAGTAAGGATAGGTAAACATATCACCTTACAAATAGAAGCTCAAAACAAGGACAAAGCAAAAGAAATAGCTGAAAAAGCTTGTAATAAATTATTAGCAAATCCGGTCATGGAATACTTTGAAGTGACCATTTTAGAAGATTAATTTTTCTTTATGGGAAAATTGTATCTCATACCTACGCCTATAGGGAATTTGGAAGATTTCACCTTCCGTGCTGTATCCATCTTAAATGAGGTAGATCTTGTTTTGGCTGAAGATACACGAACCTCTTCTATTCTCCTAAAACACTATCAGATCGACCAACCTCTTTCTTCTTTTCATCAACATAATGAACATCGGATAACAGACAAACTGGTACAAAGGATAAAAGGAGGAGAAACGATGGCGCTCTTAACGGATGCCGGTACTCCGGGAGTCTCCGATCCGGGTTTTTTACTTGTTCGCGCTTGTGTCAGAGAAGAGATAACAATAAGCTGTCTTCCCGGAGCCACAGCATTTGTTCCGGCTCTGGTCAACAGCGGTATCCCCATGACACGTTTTACTTTTGAAGGTTTTTTACCTCATAAAAAAGGAAGAAAAAAACGACTCTCTAAGTTGGCAGAAGAAGAACGAACCATGGTCTTCTATGAATCTCCCCAACGCTTGTTAAAAACACTAGCAACATTCATCGAATATTTTGGATCAGAAAGAGCCTGTTGTGTTTGCAGGGAACTCACCAAAGTATATGAGGAAAACAAAAGAGGCAGCTTGCAAGAAGTCTATGACTATTATGCCGATCAAAAAGTAAAAGGAGAAATAGTCATTATATTGGCAGGGACTGCCTGAAAACCTGCTATTATCCATCATCACAAGGATTCAGACAGTCTCTCTTTGGTGGCAAGCTTTAACTAAAAACATCCTTAATTTTATCAAAGAAATTCTTTTCTGATTTTCCTGGCTGTGGTTTAAAGTTTTCCGCTCCTCTCAATGCTTCCATCATTTCTTTTTCTTCCGCATTTAGGTTTTGCGGTGTCCAGACATTAACCCGGATTAATTGATCTCCTTTATCATATCGTTGCACAGCGGGGAAACCCTTTCCTTTCAATCGGAAGATCTTTCCTCCTTGTGTTCCTGCAGGGATGTTGATCTTTGCATGTCCGTCTATGGTAGGGACTTCTATCTTATTTCCAAAAACAGCATCCGGAATCGAGATATGCAAATCATAGGCGACATTTTTTCCTTCCCGATGTAATTTAGGATGTTTCTCTTCTTCTACGACAACGATCAGATCCCCATTCATTCCCCCTCTTTCTCCGGCATTTCCCTTTCCGGACAGGCTTAGTTGCATGCCTTCCTCTACTCCTGCAGGAATATCAATAGATACCGTTTCCTCTCCATAAGTTCTTCCGGAACCTTTACAATTACTACACTTTGCCGTTACAATAGAGCCTTGTCCATTACAGGTCGGACAGGTTGTCACGGTTTGCATCTGCCCTAAGAAAGTCTGGGATACTTTACTAACCTGACCGGATCCTCCACAGGTTCCACAAGTTTGAAAAGAAGACTTATCCTTTGCACCATTACCACCACATTGGGAGCAGGTGGTATATTTTTTCACTTTTATCTTCTTGGTGGCACCATGAGCAATTTCTTTGTAATTCAGTTTAATTCGAACACGAAGGTTCGTTCCTCGCACTCCCCGAGAGCGTCGTTGACCACCGGTCGATCTGCCACCGCCGCCGCCAAAAAAGCTGCTAAAAATATCTTCACCACCGAAAATATCCCCAAAATTGGAAAAAATATCATCCATTCCCATACCTCCGGCCCCCCCCATGCCTCCGGCACCTCTCATTCCGGCATGACCAAAACGATCATATTGTGCTTTTTTGTCAGGATTGCTCAACACCTCATACGCTTCCGCAGCTTCTTTAAACTTGTCTTCGGCCTCCTTATCTCCCGGATTTCTATCCGGATGATACTTCATGGCCACTTTTCTGTAAGCCTTTTTTATCTCTGTCTGATTGGCACCTTTGGAAATGTTTAGTACCTCGTAATAATCTCTTTTTGTCATGCTTCAATAATTTACCTCATTTACCAACAACTACTTTGGCATGTCTTATTAATTTATCATTTAGATAATATCCCTTTTGAACATTATCGATTACCTTACCTTTAAGATCTTCTGAGGGTGCAGGAATTTCAGCAATCGCTTCCTGAAGCTCCGCATCATAGGGTTCATGAATACATTCCATTTCAGTCACCCCTCTGGATTTTAATGTTTTCCTTAATTTATCAAAAATTAAAGTTGCTCCTTCCCTTACAGAATGAACATCATCAGTTTTTTGCATCTCGATTTCTGCACGATCGGCATCGTCCAAAACATCCAAAAGGGTTTTGATAACGTCTTTTTCTGCTGTTTGCATGAGTGCTATACGCTCTTTAGCAGTACGTCTGCGATAATTATCAAATTCTGCTACCAAACGAAGATATTTATCCCGGAGTTCTTCCGATTCATCTTTTTCAGACTCAGGATTTTCTCCTTCCGGTTCTTCCTCTTCAAGATCTCCTTCCGTTATCTCTTCTTCCAACTCGGGTGATATATCATTATCTTCTTTCTCGGACAATTCCTCTTCATTCAGTTCCTCGTCCTGCACTCTTTTTTCATCTTTTTTCATTCGAAGATTTTTAAAATTAAACATCTAATACAATCACTTTTCAGATAAATAAAAAGTAATAATTCGAAACAATCAGACAAAGATGGGCAATTTTATTGCCAATATGTGATTTTGAGACAAAATGACAGAATGTGCTAAAAAAAGGGAAGAAAACTTAAAAAGAAAATTTATTTCACAACATTAAATTTCCCGGACTCCACAAGATGACCTTGCTTATCCCGCAACTGATAAATATAGATTCCACTATAATAATCCTTCAAATTAAGTGTTTTATTATCACTGAAACCGGTAATTTTATCTACTGCTTTCCCTAAGAAATTATAAATCTTAATTTCATAGGTTTTATTATAAGGATTGCTTTTTAATTTGAAATTAATCTGGCGGGTAGCCGGAACAGGATATAATTTCAAGAGCTTCTTATCTTCTTTATGCTGCTGGGTTTGAGTAGACTTGGTATTAACTTTTAGAAAATCTTTGCCAAAATCAAATTTGTCTTGTGCGCTCAAAGTGAACGTACCGCAAACAAATATAAGTAATAAAAAAGTAAGCCTTTTCTTCATGGCAATCAATTCTAAAAGTTTCTTATTCAATAATATTCTATTTTCATTTTTACCCCTTTTCAAGGAGCTAACGCAAAATTAATAAATAACGAGAGGATAAATATAAGAAATTTTTTGTTTTATTCAAAATTTAACATTCCCCGCTGTCTATTTTTTATTTTCTTTTACATTTTAAAAGAGAACATCCTACTTTATTAGCTCAATAATTATGCCAACGATCGCATAATAAGAAAAAGCACCCAAGAAAGGTGCTTTTCTTACACTTAAATATATAATTTAATTATATCTCAACAGCATCAAACAGATCAGGATCTGTCAATATTCTTCCACAATTTTCGCAGGCAATAATTTTCTTTCGCTGACGAATTTCAGCTTGTACTTGAGGAGGAATCGCATTAAAACACCCACCACAGGACTCTCTCTCTATACTTACAATCGCCAATCCATTCCTATACGTACGACGAATTTTTTCATACGCATTTAGAAGGCGATCTTCTACTTTGTCTTTGGCTTTAGCGGATCTTTCCTCTAATTTTTTTTCTTCTTCTTCTGTTTCCCCGATAATCTTTTCCAGCTCAACCTTTTTCACTTTCAAATCTTCTTTCCTAACTTTCAGGGCTTTTTGTGCTATCTTTTTATTCTCTTCCTTCTGTTTTATCTTGACTTCTGCATCCCGAATTTGCTTCTTCGCATATTGCGCTTCTAATTCTTCATGCTCAATCTCTTTAGAGATGGCCTCATACTCACGGTTATTTTTCACATTATCCTGTTGCGTTTCATATTTTTTAATCAACTCTTCAGAATTTTTGATCCCGCGTTTTTTCTCAACAATAAAATTCTCTATTCCTTGAATTTCTGCTTCAATATTAGATTTTCTGGTATTTAACCCTTCAATATCATCTTCCAGATCATTGACCTCCATGGGTAATTCTCCCCGAAGGATAGCAATTTCATCTAATTTTGAATCGATCTTCTGTAATTTTAACAGAGATTCTATCTTTTCTTCTATGGAAAATTCCTTTGATTTTGCTTTCGCCATAGCTTAATGCAAATAATTTATTGGATTCGTACGAATATTCGACTTCAAAGCTGCAAAGGTAGGAAATTTTTCTTTCAAAATACGATTAAAAACATCTACTGTAAATTGTTCACTCTCAAAATGCCCGATATCGGCAATTACCAACTGTCCATCAGCATCAAAAAATTCGTGGTATTTAAAATCGGCCGTTATAAACAGATCCGCGCCTGCCCGAATAGCCTTTTTCAACAAGAAGCTACCGGCACCACCACAAACCGCTACTTTTTTTATCTTTTTTCCCAGAAGAGGAGTATAACGGATTCCTCCGGCCTTCATGTTCATTTTTATTTTTTGTAGAAACTCCATCTCCTCCATTGGTTTTTCTAACACGCCTATCATGCCACTTCCTACTTTTTCATACTCATTTTCTAAGGCTACAATATCGTAGGCTACTTCTTCATATGGATGAGCCTGTTGCAGAGCAGCAATTACTTTGCTTTTTATGACAGCCGGAAAGATCACCTCTAATTTCGTCTCCGGTTCTACATGTTGCTTTCCCTTTTCTCCTACATAAGGATTTGTCTCTTCTCCGGCTTTGAAAGAACCTTCCCCCTTTACACTAAATCCGGACTCGCTATAATTCCCAATATGCCCTGCTCCGGCTTCAAAGAGTGCCGATCGAACCTGTTCTGCCTGCTTATGCGGAACAAAAGTATATAACTTATTTAGCTCGTTTTTTTTAGGAAGCAGTATCTGTTGATTCTGAAGGCCCAATCGTTCGCAAATCATAGCATTGACTCCCTGTTTCACATTGTCGAGATTGGTATGAGCGGCATAAATAGCAACATCCTTTTTTATGGCTTTGATTACCGTTCGCTCGACGTAATTTTTCCCATTCAACTGCTTCAACCCCTTAAAAATAATCGGATGATGGGCAATAATCAGGTTGCAGCCTCTTTCGACAGCTTCTTCTACCACCGCTTCAGTAACATCTAAAGTGAGCAAGGCATTGGTCACATCCTCTTCCGGATGACCGGTAAGCAAACCGGCATTATCATAGGATTCCTGGTAAGCAGGTGGAGCAAATTCCGCTATCGTCCGAATAATTTCTTTGATTTTCATAAAACAAAGATAGGTTACCGGTCTGACGGTTCCAAACCGTCTGACTGATAACAAACGCATAAAAAGTATCTAAAAATGATTACCTTAGAAAAATGCTTTTAAAAATCTCTTGCAAGACGTTTCTTTTGTTTTGCTTATGTTGCATCACTATCTTATCTGCCAAAGCACAGGTCACCATCACCGGAAAAATAACCGATGCCGTCACCGGAAAGCCACTCTCAGGAGCTTACATTGTTGGTAAAAGCGGACGAAGCATTGTTTATACCGATTCTTCAGGTCATTATAAGATTACCGTAAAGAAAGAGAGAACAGTGAAATATCATTATGTTGGTTATTTTATTGAAGAATTCGATATTCCGAAACGGCTCACCCACATCGTCCATGACGTCAAGCTCCTGCCCAAGCGAAGTCGGTTAAAAATGGTGGAGGTAAAGGGATACTCAAAATATACCCTAGACTCATTAGACCGAATAAAAGATTTTAACACTTTCTTACAACGTTCCAATCCCAATTTTCTGGATACGCACACCCCACCCGAACACGGAGCCGGTTTTGTTTTTCATCCCTTTACTTATTTTTCAAAAGACGCCCGCAGGAAACGACAATTCCGAAAAAGGTATAAGCAACATGAAAAAGAAGCTTATATCGATTCCCGATACAGCCCGAAGACGGTTTCCAAAGTAACCGGTCTCACAGGAGATTCACTAAAAATATTTATGCTCAAGTATCGCCCACCCTACAAATTTACCCGACATGCAGAAGAATTGGTATTCAAATCCTGGATTCTCAAGCATTATAAAAAATGGATAAAGAGATGAACACTTATTCTATATTTTTTGGGAAATTTGCTGTTTCTTAACCTACTACCGAAGACTTACTTATACCGAAATATAATTTTACGATGGAAAATAAATATGCACAATACGTAGAAAAAATGCAGAAAATTGCTGATATAAAATATGCTTCAGCCGTACTCAACTGGGATGAAGAGACTTATCTTCCGGAAAAAGGAGCCGAATTTAGAGGACGGCAAATGGCCACTCTATCTACGCTGGCTCACGATCTTTTTGCCGATAAAAAATTGGGCGATCTTTTACTAGAGCTATCTCAAGATTCGACACTCGATACTATACAAAAGGGGAATGTGCAACGCAGTAGGGAGAATTACGACAAAAACAAGAAATATCCTACTGCATTTGTTCATCGTCTATCCATGACTTCCTCCGAATGTTACCATGCCTGGATAAAAGCCAGAAAAGAAAACGATTTTAGTCTCTATCAACCGGCACTACAAAAGATGGTGAACCTGAAAAGAGAAGAAGCAGAATTACTGGGTTACAACGATCACCCCTATGATGCCCTCTTAGATGATTTTGAAAAAGGAGCTACCGTAAAAATGCTGGATCAGATTTTTCATCAGGTAGAAACTTCTTTACAGCCTATTACAGACAAAATACTCGAACAGGAGCCTCTCGACAACCGTCTTCTTCATCAACATTTTGATAAAGATCAGCAATGGGACTTTAGCATAAAAACCCTTAAAGCCATGGGTTTTGATTTCAAAGCCGGTCGGCAAGATATTTCTGAACATCCATTCACCACCAGTTTTAACCCTAAAGATGTCAGAGTGACTACGCGTGTCGACGAAAACGATTTTGCTTTCCTCCTATGGAGTAGTATTCATGAAGGAGGGCATGCCTTATATGAGCAAGGATTATCGGAAAAACAATATGGCCTTCCGGCAGGAGAAGCGACTTCTCTTTCTATTCACGAATCTCAATCTCGTTTATGGGAAAATAATGTAGGAAGAAGTTTGCCTTTCTGGCAACATTTTTATCCAAAGCTAAAGACTCTATTTAACAATCAACTAAAGGACAAAGACCTGAATACTTTTTATAGCGCCATGAATAAGGTTCAAGCCAGTCCCATAAGAACAGAATCCGATGAATTAACCTATCATTTTCACATCCTCATTCGTTATGAAATCGAGAAAGACCTGATTTCGGGAAAATTGTCGGTAAAGGATCTAAAAGAGGCTTGGAATAATGCCTACAAAAAATATCTGGGGATTGACATCAAAGATGACAAAACAGGTATTTTGCAGGATATTCATTGGAGTTTTGGGGGATTTGGATATTTCCCTACTTACTCTCTGGGGAGTTTCTACGCAGCACAATTTTTTAGTGCTGCTCAAAACAGCATTGATCATCTGGATGAAAAAATAGCACAAGGCAATCTTCACGAACTACTTTCCTGGCTACGTACGCATATACATCAACATGGAAGCCTTTATCGTTCTGAAGAGTTATGTAAAAAGATAACAGGAGAATCTTTAGACATTTCCTACTTTATAGACTATGCCAAAGAAAAATATAAAACTTTGTATTCACTTTAAACATCCGGGAGAGATTTTAAATTTTGCGCCCCTTTCCCGTTTTATTGTATAATTTTGTTGTTTATCTATTACTTATAAAATTCCTTTATCTATGAAAAAGTATCTTTTGGGACTGCTACCCTTTCTTCTTCTAGCGTTGAGTATTAACCCTACACAAGCACAAACACAAAAAGGGAATATTATGGTTGGAATGCAAGTAGCCAACATTGGGGGAACCTTCCAAAATGGAAGTAATTCTTTCGCATTGAGTCTGACACCTTCCGCTGCTTATTTTGTCAAAAACAACTTGGCACTAGGAGGGATGATTGATTTAGGGCTTCAAAGTGAAAATAGCTCCACTTCTTTTTCTTATGGTATTGGTCCTTGGGCAAGGTATTATTTCGAGGGGCCTAAAAAAATGCGATTTTCTCCTCATGCCTCTTTTTTTCTTGATGGTTTTGTCGGATTCCAAGGTATTTCTCATCAACATGGAGGAAGTACCAATGGCATAGGCATCAAGGTAGGACCCGGTCTTTCTTATTTTCTCACCTCCAACATTTCTTTGGATGCCGCCATCAACTATAATCTGGTATTGGGCTTCGGAAATGCAACGACCGTCAACAAGTTGGGACTCAACATCGGATTTCAGATCTTTCTGCCCGGTCATGATTTAAAAGAAAAATATCAAAATGGTCATTTTTAAAGAGTACTATTCTACTTCATGCTATTACAACTCGACATAAAGAACTATGCTATTATAGAGAAAGTTTCGGTAACTTTCTCTAACCATCTCAATGTCATTACGGGAGAAACAGGAGCCGGAAAATCTATTTTATTAGGTGCATTATCTCTTATTTTAGGAGTCAGAGCAGGCAAAGGCACTTTAAAAAATAAAAATAAAAAAGCTATTATAGAAGGGACATTTTCTTTGCCGAATCGAAAGGAAATAACCGGCTTTTTCGAAGAAAATGAATTGGATTATGCCCATGAGACCTTTCTGAGAAGAGAAATAAACGCTTCCGGTAAATCCAGGGCTTTTATTAATGACACCCCCGTCACTCTCAAAAAGCTCTCTTTATTCAGTACTTTACTGGTGGATCTGCATCAACAATTTGATACGCTACAATTGGGACAAACTCATTTCCAACTACAGATGTTGGATATACTGGCCGGACATACAGCATTATTAAAATCTTATCAAAGCCAATATGCATGCTATCAGGAAAGTGATCAATTATTCCGGGAATTAAAGGAAAAAGTAAGCAGCAGCTCCAAAGAAGTAGATTACAATAATTTTCTACTAAAAGAATTAGAAGAGGCAGATTTTGTTGAAGATGAATTAGAAGAGCTGAACAAAGAATTGCAAACACAAAGCCATACAGAAGAACTCAAACAAAATCTCTCCGGTGCCACTTCTTTGCTGGAAGAAGATGAAACTGCTATTATTTCTCAATTGCGTCAAATTCAAAGTCAACTGGATCATTTAATCCCTTATCAGAAAAAGTTGCCTTCCCTGATGGAGCGGATGGCTTCCAGCCAGATAGAGCTACAAGATATAGCAGACGAATTGGCTCAGGTCAATGAAGAGATCGAATATGATGAAGAACGCATCTCCTTCATTCAGGATCGTTTAAATACCGGCTATAAACTATTAAAAAAACATCAGTTGCAGACGACAAGAGAGCTATTAGAGCTACAAGCCTCTTTAAAGGCACAGATTGCAGCGGTAGAAAACCTGGACAGCGATTTAGAAAAAGCGAAAAAAGAAAAAGAGCAGCAACGGGAAGCAACCCAAAAACTGGCAGACAAAATAACTCAAAATCGTCAAAAACAGATTCCGTCCTTTACGAAAGAATTACACTCCCTATTAGCGCGTGTCGGCATGCCCAATGCCCGAATCAGAGTAACAATGACTAAAGCAGAGCTCTCTGAACTCGGACAAGATGAAGTAACCTTTGAATTCGATGCCAATAAGAGCGGATATTTTTTACCTATTAGAAAAGTGGCATCCGGCGGAGAACTCAGTCGACTGATGCTGTGCATCAAATCATTAACCGCCCATTCAGCAACGCTTCCCACGCTCATTTTTGACGAAATTGAAAGTGGTATTTCGGGGGAAGCCGCCAGGCAAGTAGGTTTTTTGCTGCAAGAACTGGCTACGTCTCATCAAGTGATCTGTATCTCACATCAACCCCAGGTAGCGGCAAAGGCAAACACCCATTTCCAGGTATCAAAAGCAGAAAAAGAAGGCAGCATTACCTCTGAGATCCACCAACTCTCTAAAGAAGAAAGAATACAAGTCATCGCCGGCATGATGAGTGGAGATCGACCTACCCAGGCTACATTGACGAGCGCGAAAGAGATGATGGAAGAACGCTGATTTTTGAAATTCAAGAAAAAAGGCTAATTTAGAGAAATATGTCCACTTCCAAACCGCTGCTCATCTATAAAGCCTCTGCCGGCTCCGGAAAAACATCCGTATTAACCGAACAATTTATTGCCTTATTGCTGTCCGGCTCCGTCCATCAATACCGTCGGACTATGGCTGTAACCTTTACCAATAAAGCTACTCGGGAGATGAAAGGACGGATATTAACCGTCTTAAAAAGCTTGGCAAAAAAAGACAGAGAGAATAAAGATGCAGAACGTTTTTTAGCACACAAACAACAGTATCATATAGATTGGAAAGAAGAGACCATTCGAAAGAAAGCTGGAGAGGTCTATCAAAGAATCCTACATGATTATAGCCGATTGACAATCACAACCATCGACAAGTTTGTTCAGCAAATCATTCGAAGTTTCACTTTTGAGTTGGGGATCGCTGCGGATTATCAAGTCAGCTTGAATCTCAAACAAGTAGCCGGAGACCTCAGTGAGATGCTTCACGATGCACTAGACAGGAATCCGGAATTATTGAAATGGATTACCAACCGAGCTAAAAAAAGAATTAACGAGGGAAAAAATTGGAATTATGAATCTGAACTTTTGAAGCTTTCTCTTCAAATATTTTCAGAAGACTTTCAGGAATTTGATATTAAAATAGACAAGGAAACAGAGAAACAAGGCCATCAGATTTTTGAAGAAACACTGCACAAAATAACAAAGATAAAAAAGGATTTTAAAACTGCTATCACTGCTCACCAGCAACAAATTGTCAATACCCTTTCAAGCACCCAACTCGAAGTGAAGCTTTTAAAAAGAAAATCCAAGAACCCATTACTTAAATTTCAAAACTCCTTTGAAAAATTAATAGCCTATCTTTTGGAATATGGATCCGGGAGTATAGAAAATTTAATTGATTCGCCTGAAAATTGGTTTACCAAAAAAACAAAGGAGGAGGGCTTGCCTTATTACGAACAACTTCATCCACTCGTTAAAGCCTTTATTGACACCTATCATGAAAAAATAGAGGCCTATAAATTAGCATTGGCACTGGAAACCAATCTATATTATTTGAGGTTGATGAAAGAAATGAGCCGTCTCCTAGGAGATTACCGCAAGCAACATCAATTGCTTTTGATTAGTGATGCCACCCATTTATTGGCCGGAATTACTCAAGGTTTAGGCGACAACCCTTCTTTTATCTGGGAAAAAGCAGGAAATAAATACCAACACTTTCTTTTCGATGAGTTTCAAGATACTTCTCGTAAACAATGGGATAATTTTCGGCCGTTATTAAGCAATACTTTAGCCGTATCCGAAGGCAAAAGAGCGGAAAATATCATCGTTGGAGATGTCAAACAAAGCATCTACCGGTGGAGGGGTGGCGACTGGAAATTACTTTTAGAAGATGCCAAAAAGCAGATTGGGATTCCGTTTGTCGCTGAAAAATCCTTGACTACCAACTTCAGAAGTGACGCCCGCATCATCGATTTCAACAATACGATTTTTCCCACTATTGTACATTGGTTACAGGAAAACATAAATAGAGAAATAGCAAAGACCGACGATAAGAGTATTCAAGAATTTTGGTTTGAAAAACAATATGATAAGACCATAACAGAAGCTTATAAAGATGTCGTTCAAAACAGCCCGGAAGGGAAAAAAGAGAATGCAGGAATTGTAGATTGGGTTACTTTTCCTGTAGAGAATAATAAAAGTCGTAAAAAGGATACTTTAGATGACATTTTAGAAGTGACAGCTCATAAACTCTATCATTGGATTGTAGAGGAGCAACGTTACAAGCCCCGACAAATCGGCATACTAGTGCGCGGCAATGCAGAAGCTGAAACGATGATTGCTTATCTAAGAGAAGACCAACGCAAACGAGGAAAATCGGGCGCTTATGATCTAATTTCGGGAGATGTACTCAAATTAAAAGATCATCCGGCGATACAGCTGATTATATCGACCTTTCAAATGTTGCTTGATACAGAAGACCGGCACTTCTACCCTAGTGTTTGTGCTTTTTTATATCACCACTTCCAATCCAACACTCAGGCTTTACATACGCAGGATTGGATGGCTTTGGGGAATAAACCCTTAGAAGAATTGACTCATTATCTCCCGAAAAAAATTATTCAAAACAAAGATGAACTCCTAAGTCTGCCACTCGTTTCTTTAATAGAACAAATAATCTCCATCTATAAACTGGATCAATCGCAAGCAGCTTTACCTTTCCTTTTTGCCTTCAGAGATTATGTCGCGCAATTTACACGTTCTGAAAATAATGACCTTCTTTCCTTTTTAGCATGGTGGGATTATCAGGATGATTTGAGTCTTCCCATGTCAGAAGATACCAATGCCGTTCAGGTAATGACTATTCATAAGGCAAAAGGTCTGGCTTTTGACGTTGTCATGCTGCCATTTTTGTTTTGGAAGTTTGATGGCAAGCATACCAATAATGTCTGGACCGACATGACCCTTACCCCTTTTGAAGAATTACAAACCACCCCATTGAAATACAATAAATTGATGAGGGGAAGTCTTGTAAAAAGACAATATTATGAAGAAAAAGTCTATTGTCTTATGGATGCCCTCAACACCTTGTATGTAGCGATGACGCGTGCCCGAAACCATCTTTTCCTATGTCTTCCTGAATACAAAGACGGAAATAATAATATCATGGGGTTGCCCCGAACGTTCTTGGCTGCCGATCTTCTTCATTATGCTATATCACAGAACGAATTATCTCCCATCAAGGTATCAGATCAAGAGACAAAGAGTATTTCCTCTGAAAATACAACGACTCAGGACTGGGCTTTCTCTGCATATCCTATTGCTCATCATCTGGATAAACAAAATATACCCTTAGACAAAAACAAATTAAATCGATTGGACAATGACCACAATATCCGGATTGGAATCGTCGTACATGAATTGCTCTCTCAATGTCATTCAATAGAAAATGTTGACCTTGTGTTGAACCGACTCTATCAGGAAGGTTGGTTTTCGGAAAAAGAAAAAAAGCCCATTAAAATTACCGCGGAAAAAGTTTTAAATAATGTACATCTTCAACGCCTATTGCAACATCCCGGTACCTTTTTGAACGAACGCGATATTATGGATCGAGAAGGGAATATCCATCGACCGGATAAAGTGCTTGTAAGTGAAGGTTCCACATTTATTATCGATTATAAATTCACCTCTAAAGAGAAAGAAAGTCATTTTGAACAGGTGGAACACTATAAAAAGTTGTATACAGAAATGGGCTACCCAAATGTGAAAGGATGGCTGTTCTATGGTTTCGGGGGGGAGCTGATGGAGGTGTGACAATGACTTCATCCGATACCCTTTTTTAATTGATCTTTCTCTATCTTTGAAAATAAAAAATAGCTTCTTAAAAGATATTCGCTTTATGCCTCCATTCTTACGCGCTGTAGCTGAAGATTTACATCATCGTTTTGGGGATCAAATTCACCAAACAGCCATTGTTTTTAATAATAAACGTCCGATTCTTTTCCTTAAAAGATATCTAGCCCAAGTTTATGGTAAGACTTTTATCGCTCCGGCAATGTTTACCGTACAAGAATTCATGAGCCTGAGTACAAATAAAGCGGTCGCTCATGACTTAAGTCGCTTCTTTATATTATGGCATACCTACAATCAATTATTACAAAAAGAAGGACAAGAGAAGGTTGATCCGGAAGAATTTTATTCTCTCAGTCAGACTATTTTGTCCGACTTTGACCAAATTGAATATGAATTAGTCAATCCACAAGAATTATATACTAATTTGAAAGAGAGAGGGAGTATTGATCGAGAATTTAGCAACTTCACACCGGAGCAGCAAGCTTTTTTAAGCAACTTTTGGTCTTCCTTTTCAGAAGAAAAACAGGCAGATGTCCAACAAAAGTTCATTGAATTATGGGCTCGGCTACCCCGGCTTTTCACCCTTTTTCATAAAAAGATGGCTCAACAAAACCTGACCGGCATAGCATCTTTATACCGTGCATTAGCAAGAGGAGAAGCCGTCATTCCCGAGTTTATCAATAAATATAAGAAGGTGGCTTTTGTTGGGTTCAATGCGCTTACAAAATGCGAGGAGGTACTCTTTAAAAAATGGCAAGAAGAGGAAAAAGCCTTGTTTTATTTTGATGCAGATGCTTACTACATAGATGACAACTTTCAGGAAGCGGGGAAATTTCTAAGGAAAAATCTGCGTTTTTTAAAAAACGCTTTAGGAAAGCCAAAGCACTACATCAATCAAGCCGACAAAGCCTTAAATATCTATGCTACCAACGGTAGTTCGGCACAAGCTAAGGCATTAAATCAACATCTAAAAGAAAAAAAAGAGGATACCAATCCCAACAAGATCGCCATTTTATTGGCTGATGAAAATCTAATTATCCCCACGCTACAAAGTATCCCCGATGAACGTAAGATCAATATTACGATGGGATTTCCTTTACGGGAATCTTCTGTTTTCCATTTTATAAACCAATGGATTGACCTCAAAGAACAATTACAAGATAAGGATTATCTGACCTTTACGGAAGAGGATTTACAAGCATTCCTAAATATGGGCCTATTCTCCCTTTCAAAAGAATTACAAGATCATATTCTAGAACAAAAAAGAAGGTTATCGGGGAAAGCCTTTTATACTTTTCTTCTTCAGTCTGATAAAATTCTACAGCTATTATTTTCTAAACAAACAAACGGAATTACCTGCATAGAAAACCTAAAACAGCTTCTCATAGAAATCCTTCATCAGCAGGAAGAAGAAGGAAAATTACAACAACTCAACGGAGAGTTACTCTTGAAGGTCTACCGGGAGATGAATAGGCTGCAAGATCAGTTAGAAGTCTATCAAAAGCATCTGACCTTCCCTCTAATTATACAATTAATCCGACGTAATCTCAGTCATTTATCCGTTCCTTTAGAGGGAGAACCATTGGCCGGGATTCAAATCATGGGGATGTTAGAAAGCCGATGTCTGGATTTTGAAGAGGTCTATATATTAGGCGCCAATGAAGGAACGCTTCCTTTCACCGGAGTTGCCAACACGTTCATTCCCGAATCTCTTCGTCATGCATTTGGTCTTCCCTTACAGGAAGACCGAGAAGCGCTTTCTGCCTACATTTTTTATCGGTTATGCCAGAGAGCGAAAAATATAAATATTTTTTATAATAATCTAACAGGTTATGATTCCACAGGAGAAGTCAGTCGTTTTGTTCAACAGCTGAATTTTGAAAGTCAACTCGAAAAAAAGGATCTTTTTCATCAAAAAAATTCACTCACCGTCCTTCCTCTCCAACAAAAGATACGGATAGCAAAGAATCAGTCTGTAATAGAAAAATTAAAAGAATATATCGGAGAGAATCATAAGAAGGCCTTTTCCCCTTCTGCCTTACGGAAATACCTGGATTGCCCATTACAATTTTTCTTACAATATATTGCAGGAATTAAAGAACCCACAGAACCTTTTGATCCCTTTAAGCCTTCTGAAATGGGAGATCTTCTTCACAAAGTCATGGAAAAGTTTTATTTTTCTTTCAAAGGGAAGGAGATTACAAAAAAAGAGATTACAAAAAAGGAAGAAGAATTACCGGCACTGTGTGCTCAGGTAATGAAAGGGAAATTTAAAGAAGATCACACCGAGGAACTCATTTCTAACAGTCAAAAGACCATTATAAAAGAGGTATTGATAGAAAATGTTCATATTATCCTGAACCGGGATAAAAAATTGGCCCCTTTTACGATCTTAGCACTCGAGAAAGATATTTCAACGGCGATTAATCTCTCTTTGCCGGGATTCGATCAGCCCAAGAAAGTATTTTTCAATGGATATATCGACCGTATAGACAAGGTGAAAGGGAAAATTCGTATTGTGGATTATAAAACAGGAGGCGACGAAGTAGAATTTAAAGGTGAAGGAGTTTCGGCATTATTTTCTTCCAATTCCAAGCAAGCCAATCCGGCAGCCATGCAAATTTTGCTTTATGCTCTACTTTATTACAAACTTGAAGGACAAATCCCCGAAACACATCTTTACGTCTTAAGAAGAATGCAAGAAGAGGAAAATACGCGAATCAGGAAGAAAAAAAATAAGAAGGAAACTTTTCCGGCAATAGATAGTAAAGAATTTATGGCTCTATATAAAGAAGGATTAGAAGAGTTTATTGGAACAATTTTTGATTCTGATATTCCTTTTGAACATAATTCCGATTCAAAATATTGTAAAAATAAGCCTTATCATATTTTTTGTGATGCAGGAGAAGAAGCCGTTCCGGAAGAAGAATAGCTTGCCCATTCAAAGGGAAAAGAGTAAAAAAGTTAAAATAAATGTCAAATTCAACCCTTGATTGTGGTATTCATAGGTAATTTATTTATTTTCGCACCCAAATTATTATATGCCCTGGAGAAATAGAAAAAAAAAGAAATCTCAACCATCGTATTTCATGTCCGTTTTGGGCGTGGCTCTGGTTTTATTCCTACTGGGAGTACTTGGCATCATTGTCATTCATGCCAAGAAACTCAGTACCTATTTTAAAGAGCAAATAGAGATTCAGGTTATTTTAAAAGACAGCACCACGCAAAAGGAAGCATTGGCGATTCGAGACTCTATTCAAAGTCATCCCTATGCTATCTCAGTAAATTATATCAGCAAGGAAAAAGCGGCTAAAGATTTTAAAAAGGACTTTGGAGAAGATTTCATTTCAATCCTAAAATATAATCCGCTGTACGGGAGTATTGATTTCAAAGCTAAAGCAGCTTATGTCAATGAAGACAGTCTCAAAACGATAGAAAATCATCTTCTACAAGAGAAACAGGTAAAGGAAGTATATTATCAACGTACCCTTGTCGATAAATTAGATAAGAATATCAAAAGGCTGGGATTGATTATTTTGGCAGTAAGTATTTTTCTCGGGCTGGTAGTTATCGTTTTGATAGATAACACCATCCGTCTGGCCATGTTCAGTAATCGATTCTTAATAAAAACGATGCAAATGGTAGGGGCTACCCGATGGTTTATTGCCAAGCCATTTGATTTACGTAGCATTCTCAATGGTTTCATCAGTGCCATTGTAGCCATTCTGGGATTGATCGGTCTGATGTATTATGCACGCAATCAGCTTCCTCAATTAAGGGCGATTTCAGACCTTTCCTCCATGATTATACTTTTCCTTTTTATTATAGTCATAGGGATTTGTATATCTTTGTTGAGTACCCATCGCTCTGTGATTCGGTATTTAAAAATGAGACTAGATGATTTGTACTAAAAATAAAATGATTTAATTATGGCATCAAGCAGAGGTTCGCAAAGAGGCAGAAGCAAAGATACAGTAGAAAAAAAGAACATGCTTTTTCCCTTTACCAAGGAGAATTACCTGTATATGTTTATTGGGATAATTGTTATTTTAATTGGTTATCTCCTAATGATTGGCGGAAAAAGCCCGGATCCCAATCAATTTCATCCGGATCAAGTATATAGTTTCCGGCGAATCACACTTTCTCCTATTGTCATTATTATAGGCGTTCTCATTGAGATTTATGCCATTATGAAGAAACCTAAGAAAGAAAAAACAGCTCAATAAGGCTACACTTTTTGAATAATTTCCTTTATTTTTTATGAATATCATTCAAACGATCCTCCTCGCTATTGTTGAAGGGCTAACTGAATTTCTCCCTGTTTCCTCTACCGGACACATGATTATTGTAAGTTCCTGGATGGGAATTGATGCAGACGCCTTTACCAAATTATTTGAAATTGTCATTCAATTGGGAGCTATCCTTGCTGTAGTAGTCCTTTATTGGCGTAAATTCTTTGATTTTAGCAGAATAGATTTCTATAAGAAGATTATTATTGGGGTCATTCCCGCTCTTATTCTTGGATTTCTCTTTGCCGATAAAATAGATGAACTTCTAGAAAGTACCATGGTCGTGGGCGTTATGCTTCTACTTGGAGGTATTGTCCTCTTATTCGTCGACAACTGGTTCAAACATCCTAAAGTAGCTCATGACAAAGAGATGAAACCTAAACATGCTTTCATCGTTGGTATTTGGCAGTGTCTGGCTATGGTTCCGGGAGTAAGCCGTAGTGCCGCTTCAATCATAGGAGGCATGCAACAAAAAATGACCCGTAAGTTGGCAGCCGAATTTTCTTTCTTCCTAGCCGTGCCCACCATGGCAGCTGCTACCGGATATAAATTACTTCAAGCCTTTTTGGAAAAGCCTGAAATCCTATCTGATGGTCATAATATTCTATTGTTGCTGCTTGGAAATGTCATCGCCTTTTTGGTATCCATGGTAGCTATTAAATCTTTTATCAGTTATTTGCAAAAACACGGGTTTAAATGGTTTGGTGTCTACAGAATCATCATCGGCATTCTTATTATCGTTCTGGTACAAGTAGGATTTTTTCATTAACTTTGGCTATTCAAAACTTGCCTTCATGTTAAAAAACGCCTTTTGTCGGTTCACTTTCTTTCTATTCTTTTCTCTTTTTTGCTGTATAAGTGCTTTTGCTCAGAAAAATAAAGCTACTGCCAAAGATATTAAAACAGGTCTACATCTTCCTATAGACACAATGGTCACCACCCAACACAAGACCACTATTAATGGACAATCCATCTCATATACTGCCGTAGCAGGCACGCAACCTGTATATGGTGAAGATGGTCATGTGATAGCTTCTCTGTTTTATGTTTATTATACAAGAGACGGTATCAAAGACCGAAGCTCTCGTCCCCTAATGATTTCTTTTAACGGAGGACCGGGAACAGGAAGTGTCTGGATGAATATCGGGTTTACAGGTCCGCAACGATTAAAAATAGATGATGAAGGTTTTCCGGTGGAACCTTACGGAGTAAAAAATAATCCTTACTCGATCTTAGATGTAGCAGACATTGTATATGTCAATCCTGTAAATACAGGATTCTCAAGAATCGTAGATCCTAAAGTTAACAAAAAAGAATTCTTTGGTGTCAATTCGGATATTAAATATCTCTCTAATTGGGTAGATAAATTTGTCAGCCGTCATCATCGTTGGCGTTCTCCCAAGTTTCTTATTGGCGAAAGCTACGGTACTACCCGGGTTTCAGGATTAGCTAATGCTTTACAAAACCAACAATGGATGTATCTGGACGGGGTTATTCTGGTATCGCCGACAGATTTGGGCATTAAAAGAGAAGGTCCGGTAAAAGAAGCCTCTCTTTTACCCTATTATACTGCAACAGCTTGGTATCATAAAGCATTAAACCCTTCCTTACAACAGGAAGATTTGCCCGGATTATTGTCCAAAGTCGAAGATTTTACGTTAAACAAATATATTCCGGCCTTGGCGAAAGGAGGTTCCATCAGTCAAACGGAAAAACAACAAGTGGCCAAACAAGTGGCTCAATATTCCGGTCTTCCTGAAAAGCACGTATTAAATCATAATTTAATTATTCCCCGAAATTTTTTCTGGAAAGATCTACTTAGAGACAAGGGATATACGATAGGTCGCCTGGATTCCCGTTACATCGGTATCGACCAGGAAAAAGCAGGAAATCATCCGGACTACAATGCAGAATTGACCTCTTGGCTTCATTCGTTTACACCCGCCATCAACTATTATCTCAGAAAAAAACTGAATTTTGAAACGGATTTAAAATATGAAATGTTTGGCAACGTCTGGCCATGGGATAATGATCAAAATCATACGGGAAAGCAACTCAGCAATGCGCTCCTCAGTAATCCTCACATGCACCTGATGGTACTCTCCGGATATTTTGATGGAGCCTGTGATTATTTCAATGCCAAATACTCCATTTGGCAAATTAATCAAAGTCAAAAACTCTCCCACCGCATCGAATGGCACGGATTTCAAAGTGGTCACATGATGTATCTTAGAAAGGAAGACGGGAAAAAAGCAGCACAACTGATCAGAGACTTTTTGAAAAAATCTATTCCTCAGAAAGGAGAATCTATACGTTATCATATAGATCAATGAGGGGCCAATAACTTTTTTATTTTTGGATACCCCCTTAAATTACGCATTTGTTTTAGTATCCATTGTTGTCGATAACGTGTTCTTCCCACAAGAGGTTGGATCGTATAATACAATGGATTTGGCAAACATGCAGCAAGCATAGCAGCCTGAGCCTGAGTAAGCTGAAGCGCAGAGGTATGATAATAATGCTTAGCTGCTGCCTCCACCCCAAAAACACCTTTTCCCATTTGTGCAAAGTTCAGATAAACTTCCAAAATTCGTTCTTTCCCCCATATCATTTCAATCATAAAAGTACAATATGCTTCCAATCCTTTTCTGAACCAGCTTCCTCCTTGCCAGAGGAAAATATTTTTCGCGGTTTGCTGACTAATGGTACTGGCTCCTCTCCGATGCCCTCCCGTCTGATTATGTTTCCAGGCTTTTTCAATAGAGGGTACATCAAAGCCATGATGCGTAGGAAATTTCTGATCTTCTCCGGCGATCACTGCCAGCTTCGCATAACGAGAGATCTCATCCTCATTCACCCACTTCCGATGAAACTGGTTTCCGCTTCCTATTAAAGCGATCCGGGAAGTAAGCGTGGTGATGGTAAAAGGAGGATTAATCCATTTCAAGGCAACAATATAAACCAATTGTGCCAGGAACAATATCAAAACTAGTCGCTTCATAAAGCGCCAAAATCTATTCTTATGTTTCTTTTTTCTGCTCATTGAAATAGCATAAATATAACGGTTACGAAAATACGATATTCGACCTCTATTATCAAAATAAAAGAGTTGCTGTCTGACAAACTTCTTCCATTAACTTTAATAGAAAGATTGTTCACTTCGTTCAAAAAGCCCCTCAATACCTTGTTTTTGTAGGGTAGGAAGGCTGAAGGTAAAGCCAATAATCCTCCCTCTCTATCTCAAAATTCTAACTTTTTAGTAGATTAACTAAAAATTTAGTTGTTTAATTAAATAATTAGTTATACCTTTACTTAAATGAAAAAGACAACCAGCATGAAAAGGATGAAAGAACTCACCCGGGCAGAGGAACAGGTCATGAAAATCCTCTGGGACTTGAAAAAAGGATTCGTTAAGGATATTATCAAAAAAATGGATCCTCCCAAACCTGCTTACACCACCGTCTCCACCATTATTCGGATTTTAGTAAAAAAAGAATTTGTGGGCTATACGGTGTATGGGAATACCCATGAATATTATCCGTTGATTTCCAAAGAGGAGTATAAAGGCTTTGAAACCGACCGATTATTGAACGGTTATTTCGACAATTCCATAGAAAGTCTGGTTTCTTTCTTTGTTCAGAAAAAAGAGATCAAAGGAAAAGAAGCCGGAAAAATCATGGAGTTATTAAATGATCTTAAAAAGGAATAGCCATGCATTACGTCAATTTTATATTATTCAACCTCTACCTGGCTTGTTGGCTGGGTCTTTACCACCTTGCATTCAGCAGGAAGATTACCTTTAAAATCAATCGTTTTCTATTATTGGGAGGCATTGTCATAGCCGGAATATTGCCTTTTATCACTTCTTCTTTATATACCGCTCCCCGAGAGGGAACTTCCATGGTCCACTTAGGCACAGGAAGTGCCACGGTGATTTCCGAATCCGCACCTTCTACCGCTTCCGCTCTTCCCATCGGGGACATCCTGTTGGGAATCTACTGGATTGGCGTATCCATTATGACTTTCTTTTTTATCAAAAAACTGAACCGTCTCTACCGCTACGCTAAAAAATTTCCTCAGCGAAAAGAAAAAAATTATACGCATGTCATCCTTCCTGAAAATAGTGAAGTTTTCTCTTTCGGAAACTACCTCTTTGCACCGTCTAACCTCTCTAAAAGTATTATCGAACATGAAAAGGTGCATATTTTGCAAAAACATTCCCGGGATAATATCTTTTTGGAAATATTGAAAATCTTCTGCTGGTTTAATCCCTTCATATATCTGTATCAAAAAACATTAAGACTGACCCATGAATATCTGGCAGATACTTTAGCCACGGATAAAGTGTATATAACAGAATATGCAGAAAAACTTGTAGCTCGCTCCGTTTCAATCGCGGAGACTTCCTTTGTTCATCCTTTCCTCAATCATTCACACCTTCAAAAAAGATTAACCATGTTAAAGAAAAAAAGAACCGCTAAAAAACAGCTCTGGACCTACTTCATTTTACTTCCCTTACTGGCAGGTACCGTTTTTATTACTTCTTCTTTCTCCATCAAAGCAAAGCTGGATAAAAAGATCCAAAAAGTCTTACCGGCTCATCATAAAAGCCTGCTTTCTATTTTCAACCAAACCGAAGATACCTTTTTGAAAGGGACGGTTCATACCTCCTCCGGCATTCCACTTTCCGGAGTCACTATAATGCTTCACAACAGTACCAGGGGAACCACTTCAGACCAGGAGGGACATTTTACACTAAAGACCCATCCCGGAGCGCTCTTAGAAATTAGCCGCATCGGTTATAATTCACTTTCTACCTCAGTACCTCAAAATCAAAAAGACCTCAATTTTGTCCTTTACCCCAAACCTCAGGCGCTGAGAGCATTAAACATAGTAGGCTATACTGACAAAGCGATTCCTTCTCCTGCCGCTACGGATAATTCCTCAAAAGGAACCAGAGGTTCTTCTCCAAACCGGGATTCCAAAGTATTCCAATTCGTAGAACAAATGCCACAATTTCCGGGCGGGAAGAACAAGTTGTTTCAATATTTCTCGAAACACATCGAATATCCTACAGAGGCCAGGGAACAAGGCATTCAGGGCAATGTAATGGTACAATTTACCGTTAACCGGGATGGAAAATTGGGAGATATTAAGACGATAGGAAAAAAATTAGGTAGTGGACTGGAAGAGGAAGCGGTTCGTGTTGTCCGAGACATGCCTAACTGGATTCCCGGAAGACAAAACGGAAAAAAAGTCAAAGTACAATACCACCTTCCCATACATTTTTCCTTACAAGGGCCCGGCAAAGAAAGCAACCTGCAACAAGATACCATCCCTTCATCCAAAGTTTTCCAAAAAGTAGAAAAGATGCCGGAATTTCCGGGTGGGCAAACAGCACTCATGAAGTATCTTTCCGAAAAGATTCATTACCCCAAGAAGGCAAGAGAAAATAATATACAGGGCACCGTTATGGTACAATTTATAATAAAAAAGGACGGTTCCATTCATCAGGTTAAACAGACCGGTAAGAAACATGGGGGAGGTTTAGAGAAAGAAGCCGTTCGCGTTGTCAAAAAAATGCCCAAATGGATCCCCGGAACACAAGACGGGAAAAAGGTAAATGTTCAATATACGTTACCCATTCGATTTACATTACAATAAATCAAACAAAAATAAGCTAACCCGCATTATTCATGGAATTAGCTTTTTGTAGCTACAAGGTGGTACATTGAGTACCATCGAAATGCATCGAACTCCACCGCAGTAGTAGCCTACTGCAAGGAGTTTGTAACGCGGCGGCTGTTGAGCTCGCCGAAACATAGATGCAAAAAGATAATTTCAAACTATTCCTCAAATTTGGGGAACGATCAAAACATGAAAAAGTATGCCAAGCTATTGATTTTATACGATTTTTAGAGTTGTTTCAAAAAAATGGTGAATATTGCGGGCTAATCTCTAAACAGTTCAGCAGAAATCTGATCCCCAAATAACCGTCCTTTTCGGGTAAGTATTATACGGTTTGCGTCTATGATGACTTCTCCCAATGCCTGAAAAGGTCGGATTTTTTCCAGAAGCCACTCCTTGTCTTCTTCTCCAAAATGGGAAGCAATATATTCTACATCACAGCCTTCAATCGTTCTCAGGCCGGTCATGATATATTCATCCCATTGCATTTTCTCTGTCAGGATTTCTTTTTCACATGGAATGATTCCATCGGCTACCTTTTTGGAATAGATGGCATTGTTTGCAATATTCCACTGTCGCTCATGCGGACGATAAGAATGGGCGCCGGGACCTATTCCCAGATAAGGAATGCCCTGCCAATAGCTGCTGTTATGTCGTGCTCTCCTTCCGGGTTTAGCAAAATTGGATATCTCATATTGTTCATACCCTGCTTTCCCCAATCTTGCCATTAATATTTCATATTGTCTTGCCGATTGTTCTTCATCCAGGGGTGGACTTTTCTTTTTTCTAATCCTATGATCTAATACTGTTGAAGGTTCTACTGTAAGACCATAACAAGAAACATGGGGAACATCTGCTGCGATCACCCGATCAATATTTTTTTTCCATTGAGAATCCGTCAATCCCGGCACTCCAAAAATTAAATCCACTGAAAAATCATCAAATCCAACTTGATAAGCATCCTGAATGACCTGTTTCGCTTGCTTTTCATTATGAGCTCTGTTCATCCACTTCAAATGGGTTTCAAAAAAGGACTGGATTCCTATACTCAAACGATTGATTCCCGAGGCTTTTAACTCTTGTAACTTATCTAAACTCAAGTCGTCCGGATTCCCCTCTAGCGTCACTTCGGCATCCTCTCTGACCGAATAGAGGGCATATACCCTCTCCATTATTACCTTCAGTTCTTCATAAGACAGCAGACTTGGTGTTCCTCCGCCAAAATAAACAGTATCTATTGGGGAACCTGACAAATACTCTTTTCTTATCTCCAGTTCCTTGCACAGAGAACGAACCAATTGTTGTTTATGATCTAAGCGCGTCGAAAAGTGAAAGTTACAGTAAATGCAGGCTTGTTTACAAAAAGGAATATGGATATAAATACCTGCCATATGGATTTAATTCAATCTATTAGACGAACTCAGGAAACCTTTTTCTCTGAAAATTCCATAAAGGATGTTTAATGTTTTTGCATTCAACTCTTTCTTTTTCATATTATTGGTATCCAATGCTTTTATAGAAAAGAGATACACTTCTCCTTTTCGTTCAAGCCAGCCGACCAACCAACCTATATTTCCATCTTTTCCCTTTCCGACGCCTTGTTGATACCGTAAGGTATCATTATGGGTTATCTTTTTTATCATCAGCTGTTTCACCATTTCCTTCGTTCGTTTTTGATACCTCAACTTTCCACGGTACAACCTCTGCATCAATCCCAGCTGTTCATCAGGAGAGATTTTTAAGGTTTCATTCATCCAAAAGTTCGATAAATTATTACCAATAGATTTATTCCCATAATAAGTGGAATCTATCCAAAATTTTAGTTTTGTTTTCCCAATACGCTGGCTCACCCATTGAAAATAAGCCTCATTATTATTTCTAAAAGCCTCCCCCATTGTAACCCCCGAAAGCTGTTTAATTCCCAAAGAATCAGGAACCACCATACTCGTATCTCTTATCACTCCGGTTTCTATCCCGGCTAAAGCCAAGACAATATTAAATGTTTCAGCAGGCGCCAATCGTTTCTGGATGGCTCCAAATCCATACACCCCAAAAGTTCCGTCATAATAATTATTCCACATGACACAACCTTCTAAATTATTGTCATGAAAATAATCTCCCCATTCCTTATGATGAGTCAATCGATTTCCTGAGCATGAAAAAAGAATAAATAACACCAATACTAATCCCAAAAAGGGAAAAGTATGTCTGGAAATAAAGTTTTTCATTCGTTTTTTTGGCAAAGATAAGTCTTATTCCCTCGGTCGTACAAATAGATTCTCTTCTTTTACGTTATTTTGAAGGATAAATGACATAAGATCAGGAGCTCCAAGTTCTCATTTTATAAAATTTCTGTAATTTTGCATTCGCTCCTTATTATATTAATCTTTTATTTAATTTAAATGAGAAAGGGTACCTCTAGTATTGCATTTAAGCGTAGATGGATTCAACTACGCGATCAGATGAATTATCCATTAACTCTTAACCCTTTTGTATTTACCAGATCCTTTTTTAGTTGGATTGCATTAGGAATTGCAGGAGGAATTGTTACCGGGCTCTATTGGCTACTCATTTCCTCCCTTATGGAATTTACGCACCATTTTTTAAAAGGATGGGAGGTCATTACGATTATGACTTTAGGGGGACTCATTATAGGATTGATTATTTATTTCTGGGGAGATCCCGGAGAATTGGATATTGTGGTTAATAATGTTCGTTTTAATGGAGGACGTTTAGATACAAAAAATAACATTCCCATGATTATCACCTCGGCCATAGGGATTGGGATTGGTAGTAATGCAGGGCCGGAAGCCCCGATGGTACAAGTGAACGGCTCCTTGGGATCCTGGTTTGCCAAAAAATTAAAATTGAGAGGAAGTAATCACCGTTCTTTAAGTATTGCAGGTATGGCAATGGGTTTCACTACCATGTTTGGATCCCCGATTGGTGGAAGTCTGTTCGCATTGGAAATCATGCGACACAAAGGTGTTACGCAATATTACAGGGCATTAATTCCGGCTTTCGTATCTGCCGGAACTGCTTATATCGTTTTTCAATTAATTACCAGCATGGGAATTACCCCGGTCTGGAAACTCCCTTTTCCTTTTTATTCCGATAAAGGGATTACAGATATTTTGTGGGGCATTGGTTATGGTGTTATTGGTGCTTTAATTGGCTGGTTTATCATCTGGGCATTTCGAGTATTAGAAGGGACTTTCAAAAAAGCAAAATTACCTTTTTACGTACAGACCACTTTAAGTGGGTTGATTTTAGGTATTCTGGGATGGAAATTACCTGTTACAAGGTATTTTTCTCATTTTGAGGTGGTTCAACTTTTACACGGTTCCTGGACATTATGGATCCTTATTATCATTATATTGGTGAAAATATTCAGCATGACACTCTGCGTCACTTCCGGATGGCGGGGAGGTTTTATTGTTCCCATATTTTTCATTGGTGCGGCTTTAGGAATGATACTTTTTAAAATTGCTCCGACCTATCAAAATCTTGGATTGGCCATCGTATGTTGTATGGCTGCTGTCAATGCCTGTGTGACACGAACCATCTTAGGAAGTATTTTATTGGTGGCTACCTTAACCGGCTATGCCTTAATTGTACCTATCCTTTTTGCAGGACTCACCGGTTTTTTCCTTGCGCCTAAATCGCCAATGATCGCTGCTAATCTAGGGAAAGAAAAATCACTTTTGGCAATAGAAGAACAAGAAAAAAGAAAAAAAAATAATATTTAATTCCCAAACAATCCATTTAAGCCTTTTTTCACTTTGTCTTTTATATCCTCTTTCGTTTGTTCTTTAGTGTTTTTTTCTTCCGTAGAATCTACCTTTGAAGATTGAGTAGAATCTGTTCTCTTATTTTGTTTAGACTTCAATAAATTATCAATGAGACTTCCCGCTTTATTTGTCAATTGACTCTTTGCTTCCGCTTTCAGCTTCTGAGCGACCAATTCTTTTGCCTCAGAGAAATCCAACTTCACCTTAGGATGAGTAATTGTTCCTCCCAGATGTACGGCTACCGGTAATTTATCTCCCAAGTCTAGATCTCCTTTCGTAGCTGCATTTGCTTTAGTAATTAAACTGGTTAATGCATTATTCGCATCCCCTAATTTATCTCTTGGGACATCCATCTGAATAGTATAATCAATATCCTTATTTAATCCGTTCTTCCCTGCAACCTTCATGTCTATATTGTCTACATTAAATTCAAAAGGTTTCACCACCAAATAGCCACTATCTACCTTAAACTTCATAAATAACTTACTAATATCCAAGTCTTTCAATTTGGGAATTCCCAGTTTTGAAGCCAATTCTTTTAAGGGACCGAAGCCTTTAATGTTAAAGTTGGGGACTTCCAAGCTACCTAAACTATTCAAGGTAGAAAAAAGAGGATATAAATGATCATTTAAGGTTGTATTCAGGCTAATATCTCCGGAAAAATCTCCATCCACAAAAGAGGCCACCGGTGCTAATAGCTTTACTGTATTAAACGTCTTAAATGTCTTTTGTATATCAACATTTTTCACATTGAAAGTCATATCGGTCTTTGGCTCTTCAGGATTCCGAGTATCATAAGTGCCGGCCAATTGAGCACTCCCATCCAGCATATTCGTACTGATATTCTGAATTGTCAAAACACCATTTGCAACTTTCACCTTTCCCTGTACATTATTCAATTCATAATTATCATAAATAAACCGCCCAATATTGGTATTCAAGTTGAAAGCAATATCTTTAGGGATCGTGACCGCTTTTACACCTCCTGTTGAGTCGGTCTCTTCAGTTTCTGAAACAGCAGTTGCTGTATCTTCTCCCATCATATCATTCAGATCTAATAATTGAGATTTAATCGTTAAATGTCCTTTTAAAACATCTTTCCCAAAAAGATACCCAAAGAGGTTATCAACCCCTCCATTAGCAGCTATATCACTTTTCCCAATAATGGCTTTCAGATCCTTGACGGCTACTTGTTGTGGAGAAAAAGTCAATGTTCCCTGAGGAAGCTCCACTTTCTGATCCAAATCCTTTGATTTATATACTAAGTTTTGTGCGATGATTTCACCATCTGCATTAAATTGGTCATATTTTTCATTTTGAATATCATTCACATTCCCCTTCACTTTAACATCAATATTAAGTAATCCTGAAAGATCGGTTCCTTCTTCTAAAGGATATATTTTTGACACATCATCCAGATTAACCTTCCCATCTACTGCGCCGTCTACAGAAGGATTACTTTTTATGTTGGTAGCTGTCAGGTGAGCATTAAAGGGGTTTTGTCCCAAAAGGAAATGCAATTGTTTAACGTCAATAAAAGTATGATCTAAGTTCCCGTCCTTATTTTCAATCTGCAAGTCAAGATTTACTTTTGATAAGGGTTCCGGAACCGAAGGATACTGAAACTGTCCATTATCGATCTTTAGTTTTAAGCCAAAGGCAGGAATTCGATGGTCATTATACACTCCTTTTACATAGCCATCAAAAGCCAGAGCTCCCGAAGCTTTCAATTTATCAAAATCTTTCTGATAAATAGCAGGAATCAAGGACAAGAAATTTTTAAAATCTGCTTTTTTAGCACCAAAAGTTAAATTTGTTTCTATATCGGAATCATTAGGCATGGCCAGATAACCATCAACATCCAGCGAAAGACCATTAAGTTTTATCGTACTTTTATTGAGCGTATATTTGGAATCAGGAAGATTAATATTGATATTGGCAATAAGATCCGTATTTACCTTATTTAAATAAGGCACTCCTGCATACGCCACTGTTAATTTTTTAAAATGAGATTTTGTTCTCAGATCAAATACATCCTGAGTAAAGTCCCCCTGTCCGTTATGATCCAACCCTTCTGCATCCAAGAAAAAATGTAAAGAAGAATCCGCATAAATCAGATGTCCATTTTGAATGCTATATTTTTGTAAACCCACCTTAAAAGAAGTAGCGGCTTCTTCTTCTTTCGCTGAAGTATCTTCTTTGGCAATATCCCAATTTGCATGGCCGGCGGAATCTACCAATAGCTGAATATAAGGATTGTCCAGAGATACGTTTCTAATTTTATAAGTATCTCCAAATAAAGAAGATAAATCAATGACAATATGAATCTGATCGATGGCAGCCAATGTATCTCCTGCGTATCTATCCTTTCCAACAACAGACAAATCGCTTATTCCCAAGCTGGCATTAGGAAAATTCCGAAAGAAACTTAAAGAAATATCGTTATCAAAGTTAATGACGGCATTTACTTGTTTATTTGCTTCTTTTTTTACAGTGGATACGATCTGTTTTTTAAACAATAAAGGAGCAAGGATCATAATAATTAAAATGATCCCAATAAAAATACCCAGGTACTTTAATACTTTTTTCATGACTTTTACTCATTAACAAAATTCAAAAACCTATATATCAAATGTAAGACATCTTTTTTAATAAAACATACAATTTAGTATTTTTGCAAAATGTCAACCTCTCCGAATAAATCAATTTCTTCTTTCCCCACTTTTGCTGAGAAAGGATCCCTTTTACTTTCCATTAATCATGCCACCATCAGGCACCTTAACAAGACGCTGTTTGACGCTCTTTCTATTGAAATCCGTCAAGGAGAGCAATGGGCTATTTTGGGAAATAGTGGATCAGGGAAAACTGCTTTACTTCGCACCCTATTAGGAAAATTCAATATTACCAACGGGAGTATTCATTATCCATTATTAACTTCCTTCAAAAAGAGAAATGAAATCTCCGATCCGCTTTTTAACCAGCAACAGATTATTTCTTTTGTCAGCCAGCAGGCTCATTTTAAAAATAAAGAAAATCAGAGAAATTTCTTTTATCAACAAAGATATCACTCCTATTTTGCAGAAGAAGCCAGTACCGTAAAGAACTATTTGGAAGAAGCGCAAGACAAGAGGGAGCAACATCCGGCCATTCCCATACGTTTTCCATTGGATTGGCTCGTAGAACACCTGCAACTTGAATCTTTATGGTTCAAAACCCTCATTCAACTCTCTAATGGAGAGACCCGCAGGCTCCAAATCGCTTATGCCCTGCTCAAACAACCTTTTTTTCTATTCATGGACAATCCTTTAATAGGCCTGGATCATGAGACACGCCCTATCCTGAAACAGCTTTTCAAAGAGATCAGCCAAAAAGGAGTGACCATGGTGATGGCTACTTCCGCAAGAGAAATTCCCGAATGTATTACCCATATTATTTCCTTAAAAAACCTAAATATTGCTTATCTCGGCTCAAAAGCCAACTACAAAGCAGAAGCAACGACCTCCGTCAAAGAAACATGGAAAGCCAATAAAACCGTATTAACAGCCATTAAGAAGCTACAACCAACGCAAGATCATGCTTTTGACGTAGCTTTAAAAATGGAAGATATCCATGTAAAAAGTAGTGGTAAAGTGATCTTAGAAGGTATCAATTGGGAAGTAAAAAAAGGTGAAAAATGGTCACTCATCGGTCCTAATGGTGCCGGAAAATCTACCCTACTCAGTCTGATTAGTGGCGATCATCCCCAAACCTATGCCAATAAGATTTTTCTTTTCGATCAAAAAAGAGGTACCGGAGAAAGTATATGGGATGTAAAACGCCGCATAGGATATGTTTCTCCTGAGATGCATCAATATTTCAGAGGGAAAAACAGTGTACTGCTGGCTATTCTCTCGGGATTGGACGACACCATGGGGTTTAGAAATAAATCTTCTTCAAAAGACGAGGTACAGTTAGCAGAATATTGGCTGACGCTGTTGGGTATCCCCAAATTAGCACAACAACCTTTTAAGGATCTTTCTACCGGAAATCAACGCCTCATACTCCTTATCAGAGCCATGATCAAGAATCCGCCTCTGCTTATTCTTGATGAACCTTGTCAGGGATTGGATGAAGAACAAAAGAATCATTTTAAACATATCGTCAACACACTATGGACTCAAAATGACAAGACTTTATTATACGTTAGTCACTATAAAGAAGATATCCCCTCCTGCGTGAACCATATCTTAGCATTAGAAGACGGGAAAGTAAGACATAAAGCCTAAACAAGCAGTCGATCCATAATTCATTGTTTCTTTCTGTCATTTTTTTGAAAAAAAGCAACTAAACGTTTGTTTAAAACGATTGTTTAATTACCTTTGCACCCCATTTTTCAAAAAGAGGATCATCATGGAATGGAATGAGAAACAAGAAAGCATCTTAAATGCAGCTGAAGAGCTGTTTGCAAAGAAGGGATTTGTGGGAACAACAGTCAGAGCGATTGCTGCTAAAGCAAACGTGAATGTCGCAATGATTTCCTATTATTTTGGTTCGAAAGAAAAATTACTACAGAGCTTACTACTTAATCGAACCAAAAATTCTCGTTCTTTACTAAATAAATTAAAAAAGGATTCTCATATTGATCCCTGGAAAAAGATCGACACCATCATCGACTTTTTTGTAGATCACATCCTGGATAACAACAACTTCCACACCATTATATCTCGACAGATCTCTATGGTTCAGGATGAGGAAAGCATCAGACTCCTCATTGATATTAAGAAGACCAATCAGACTTTCATAAAAGAAATCATTGAAGAAGGACAACAAAAGAAAGCTTTCAGAAAAGTCAACATTCCATTGACCATAGGTTCCGTAATGGGTACCATTTCACAGGTAAGCATGTCACATCCTTATTATAAAAAAGTATTAGGAGTAAAAAAGGAAGAAGCTTATTATAGGAAAATTCGTCCCAAATTAAAATCACACTTAAAATCACTTGTAAGAAATCATTTAGCACTTAAAGATTGAACCACTTATGATGAAACTAAAGAAAATATATCTCACCCTTGCATTGCTTCCTTGCAGCTTATTGGCTTTTAGTCAGGATAGTCTGCATCTCAGCTTATCAGATGCTATAAGAATGGGTATAGACAGCAGTAAGCAACTCATGCTTGCCGAGACCAAAATAAAAAACACCATTAACCAATACGAGCAAGCCAAAGATCAACAACTCCCCAAAGCAGATGTTAGCCTGATGGGTAGTGAGGCTTTTATTCCTACGAATACGATACAGATCAAAGGGCTCATGAAAAAGCCCCTGGAATTGCCCGGACATTCAACCATGTACTTGGGAACACTCAGCATCAATGAAGTAATTTTCGCCGGACATAAATTACAATATGCAAAAAGATCGGCACAATTGCTTCAACAAGTGGCCAAGTTAAAGAAGAGTCATAATCGAGATGGAGTCATTCAATCTGTTATTGAAGCATACATTAATATTTATAAAATAGATCAAAATATAAAAGTTGTACAAAAGAATATTCATGATGTGAATGAACGTTTGGAAGAGACAAAGAAATTTAAAGACGAAGGATTGGCAACACTAAATGATGTCCTAAGATTTAAATTGGAACGATCTCATGCCAAACTTTCTTTAGTGGATCTTCAGAACAACCGCCAAGTAGCCAACTATGCTTTAGTGACAATATTAGGGATCCCCGATAATCCTACGTTAAAGATAGATCCAATAAAAGGGCTTCCTAAAGAGAACCCGCTAAAAACACAAACCATTCCCCCCTTGCAAGATTTTATTCAACAAGCATTGCAAGAAAGGGAAGATATAAAAACGTATGCCGTACAGCACAAAATCAACAAAAATAAAATAAAGCAGATCAAAGCGGATAAATTACCCACTTTGGGAGCAGGAATCAGCAGTTATTATATCAATCCAACCAAGAAGATTATTCCTCCAAAACATGGATTTCTTGTCCCAATCACCGTGGGATTAAACCTTAGCTGGAATATTTCATCTTTATATACAACCAAACATAAAGTAGAAAAAGCTCAAATCCATAAACAACAAATAAACATCGCAAAAAGGGCAACTTCCGATAAAATACGTATCAAAGTGAATAAAAGCTATCATGAATATATCAAATCTATTCAACGTATTCAGGAGTTGAAAACAACAGTCACACAGGCGAAAGAAAACGATCGTATTATGGAACTGAAATATAAAAATCAGCTGGTCACTACTACGGATAGAATTGATGCACAGACAATGCTCTACAAATCTTTAGTAAACCTGGCAGTTGCAAAAGCAGATGCAGCACAAGCCTGGTATGATCTCCAGGCAACTACAGGAACTTTGAAAAATAAATTTTAATCGATTACAACACATACAAAATGGCAAAAGAAACAAAAAAAAGGAAACCAATGTATAAACGAGTACTTCCTTTAGTGTTACTCGCAGTATTAATAGGGGGTATTATTTTCGGTATCAAAGAAGTCATCTATTACAGTCACTATGAATCTACCGATGATGCACAAATAGATGGAGATATAAGCCCGGTCGTTTCCCGAGCAAAAGGCTACGTCAAAGCAATTCGTTTTAAAGACAATCAATATGTTCATCAAGGTGACACCTTAGTCATTTTAGATGATAAAGACTATAAAGTACAGCTTGAAAAAGCAAAGGCTGCATTAGCTGCCGCCCAAACAGGCGTGCATGTAAGTTCATCACATGTTAGCAGTACCAAGGCCAATGTTCCTCCTGCTCAAGCCAGTGTAAACGCTGCAGAAGCCCACTTATGGGAAGTAAATAAGACGTATAATCGATATAAAAATTTATTGGAGGGGCATGCCATCACTCAGGCTCAGTTTGATGCTAT
The DNA here is from genome assembly GCA_964647485.1 of uncultured Chitinophagaceae bacterium. Lineage (GTDB taxonomy): Bacteria > Bacteroidota > Bacteroidia > Chitinophagales > Chitinophagaceae > FW021-bin31. The sequence continues at coordinate 85,711 of CAZYHV010000013.1, forward strand.
TAAAGCACAAAGAGAGTCCGCCAAAGCGGAGGTGACTTCAGCTAAAAAACGAGTAGCCGCTATCGACAAACAAATTTCTTCCTCCAAAGCACAGGTTAGTTCTTCTCATGCTAAGATTGCAATCCAACAAGCTGCTGTAGATTATGCCAAGTTACAACTCTCTTATACGGTCATTACAGCTCCGGTATCTGGTGTAGTATCAAAGCGAAACATTCAGATCGGGCAATTAGTCAATCCCGGACAAGAAATGTTCGCTATTGTCAACACGAAAGATATTTATGTAACCGCTAATTACAAAGAAACACAATTAGACGATATGCATCCCGGTCAACCTGTAAAGATAACGGTAGATGCTTATTCCGACCATCAATTTACAGCCCACGTAGCTTCCTTCTCCGGTGCTACCGGTGCTAAATTCTCCTTGATTCCTCCGGATAATGCCAAAGGGAACTATGTGAAGGTAATCCAAAGAGTTCCTATCCGCATTGAATTTGACAGTCTGTCCAACGATTGGGAGAAGAAATTACTTCCCGGAATGAGCGTAAAATCGGTGGTCAGAATAAAAGAAAAATAGGCACACTTTCAACCAATAAATCGTTTAAATCAAATATATGCCGGAGACAGGGATTAGAAAATGGATTATCACTTTTACATTGGTCTTCTCCACCTTAATGGAATTGATCGATGTAACGGTAGTCAACGTTGCAATGCCCCACATGATGGGAAATCTGGGGGTAAGCTTTGATAATATTGGCTGGGTAGTCACCTCTTACACCGTAGCGATTATCATGATTCTCCCCATTTCGGGATGGCTGGCCAAACGATTTGGCCGGAAGAATTATTATATAACTTCGGTCATCTTATTTACGATTGCCTCTTTTTTGGTAGGGCATGCTCATTCGTTTGGTGAAGTTATTTTCTTCCGGTTTATCCAAGGTCTTGCAGGAGGGGGAATGTCTCCTACTGCACAAGCTATTCTCATAGAATCCTGGCCTTCAGAAGAATTAGGGATGGCCATGGCCATGTTCGGAATGGGGGTGGTATTAGGTCCGCTGATTGGTCCTGTTCTGGGAGGATATATTACTGATCACTTTTCTTGGAGATGGTGTTTTTATATCAATGTTCCCATGTCCATTATCGCTTTGTTTTTAATTTCGACTTTTGTCAAAGCTACCCCCAAAGATCCGGAGCGAAAGCCGGTAGACTGGATAGGTCTGTTCCTGCTTGCCGTCACCGTTATAAGTCTGCAGGTCGTATTAGAAAGAGGGGAAACGGAAGACTGGTTCAATACCACTTATATTATTATTCTGTCTTTCACGGCTATCACCGGTCTCATTCTGTTTATCTGGCAGGAACTGAGTGTTAAACACCCGGTCGTCAATTTAAGAATATTCAGACACAGCAGTTTTTCTTTAGGGATGCTAACAACCTTTCTTTTTGGACTGGGAATGTTTGGCTCGGTCTTCGTTTACCCGCTGATGTTCCAAAATCTGCTTGGCTTTACGGCTGAACAAACCGGAATTGTTACAATTCCAAGTGCCGTCGTCACTCTGGCAATGATGCCCGTGATTGGAATGCTTATGAAGAAAAAAGTACCCGCACAAATATTAGCATGTACTGGAATTACTATCTTTATGATATTCTGCTTCATGATGCAGCATACCACCTTAGCTTATGGAATGAATACTTTTATTTTCCCCTTAATGGTGAGAGGATTTGGATTAAGCATGTTGTTTGTCCCTATTACTACATTAGCCGTACAAGATCTTCGGGGAGAGGAAATAGGACAAGGAACCGGAGTCAACACCATGATGCGACAATTAGGAGGTTCTTTCGGCATTGCCCTAATTACCACCTTTGTAGATCACCGCACTGCCCATCATCGAAATATTATTGCCGATAACATTAATAATTATAATCCTGCTTTCCTGCATCGGCTTCATATGATGGTTGCTAAATTTACAAACCTGGGACATTCCCATCAGGAAGCTTACCAAATGGCTATAGAAGCCATCAAGGGCACTGTTATGCAACAAAGTTTCCTTATGTCTTATACAGATGTCTTTTGGATTGTAGGAATTTTCTTTATCCTTTTAATTCCGGTCCTACTCACCCAACGTATGCACAATTAAATCTATTCATACAAAGAATAAATATTCCTCAAAAATAAATCCGCTATCAAGATGAGAACATTTATCCTGTTAACCGACTTTTCCCAAAATGCCAAACATGCCGCTGAATATGCTGCTCAACTGGCGTTAAAAAGAGGCGCACACTTAGAATTAGTACATATTTTTGAAGCTCCCGTTCCCGTTTCAGAAGCTGAGCTGGCCACCATGCATTTTCAGAATATGTCTCATCGAATACTCGAAGAATTGGAAGAGGAAAAAGAAAGGCTTGTTGAAAAATACGGGACCCAGCTAGAAATCTCCTGCAAAATATATGAACAACCCCTGATTGATAGAATAGAAGATCTCTTTCAGCCCTCCGAAGTCAAACTAATCATTATAGGATTAACCGGCTCCGGGATGAATAACTTTTTCTTTGGAAGTAACACGCTAAATATTGTTCAAAATGTAGGATGTAGAATCCTAACTGTTCCTCCTTATACTTCTTTTCGACCGATCAAAAACATTCTCTTTGCATTCAATTCGCTTCAGACCCCTCCTTCGGTCATTCCGGTGGAAAAATTAAGAAAAATTCTTTCTATTTTTAATGCAAGGCTATCGATTTTAGAAGTAAATCCCGAACTTCCTTCTACTGATTCACAAGAAGAGGAAAAGACGCTTAATCACCTTTTTCATTCTATTCCTCACAGTTACCATCAAATAAAAAAGAAAAATATCCCTGCTGCCATCAAAGACTTTATAAAAGAAGAGCAATCAGATTTGATTGCTATCATTCCCAAGAAAAAAGATTTCTGGGAAAGTCTGTTAGGCGCCAACCACACTAAGTCAATGCTCTTCCACAGCGACACTCCTATTTTAAGCATTCCTGCGAAAGAAAAATAAAAAAGAGGGGCAACAGATTACCGATATAAATCCGCAATTTTTTCTGCTTCTGCTTTCATTCTGTCCCTCAACTTTTGCGGACGAAGAACACGAACATCTGATCCATATTTCAATAGGACTTGAATAAGCTCGGGATTTACAATCAAATAAAGCGCAATTCGGAGTTCTTCCTGATTATCTCTGACCATTTCTTGAGAATGATGTAACGGTTGTGTTTTTACATATTTTCCCATTTCAGGTGTAAAAGAGAGTACAATTTGTACCGGTCGCTCATCCGGAGGAACGGTAATCCCTATGGCATCCTTGAAAAAACCAGCTTCATCAAAATGCCGACTATCAAAATAATCAAAAGTAGACCATATCTCAATTATTCTATCTAAGCCAAAAGTGCGTAACCCGGGATTTTCTTCTTTCAAGCTCTTTGCCAACACATAAAAACGTTGGTTATATTCTCTTAGATGATACGGTTCAATACGGTATTCTTTTGGACTACTCCTTTTAAAGGATTGATATTTTAAACGTAAAACTTCTCTGTTCTTAATAGCTTCTGCTATTTCAGGAAGCCATTCCAATCCTTTAAAAAGCGTAGGCTCTTCCATATGAAGCAACCCCTGATTCTCCATCTTTTTCCGATTCACACTCACAGCATCCGCCATTTTAAAGATTGCCTCTTCAAACTGTCGGATTACCGGTAATTTATTGAACCGTCTTAACATCCCGACAGCAATCTCTAACCCTTGCAATTCATAAGCTGTTATAGGGAGCTGGTGAATGGAATATCCTTCTTCTGAATAACGATATCCTTTGTACTTCTTGTCATAAACGATGGGTGCATAATAATCCAGATCCGCATCCTCTTTCATACTCTTTATATCGGACAACAATGTTCTTCTAGAAACCGATTTTCCGAGTTTATCGGATATGTACGTCATTAACTCTTCCACCGAAGGAGGTGGAAGCATGGTATTCTGCAACCGTTCATCAATAAGTCGATACCGGTAGAGGGCAACCTTATTAAGTGGCATAATCTATTTTAATGAACAAACACCGGATCAAAGGTTAAAAACTTATCTGTCATTTCCACCACTAATCGATTTTGCTTCAATCTGGAAATAAAACGAACATAACGTGAGCGAGGAAAGCTACCATAAAACTTCCTAATATAATGCAACAGATCTTCTTGCTCAATACGAGGAGTAATATGCAAATCTCCCCTGGCATAAGTATCGGCATGCTCATCTAAATAATCCTTTGTCAACTGAATAAACTTCTTATAATTCATAATACTTCAAACTTACTATCTTATCTAACAATATCTTTATATAAAAGTTTATAGAACTTTTTATTTAACAGTGCAAATAGACTGCACCCCTCTTTCAGATCTTTGTAAGGTAACAAAAAAACAATGAACATGCAAGAGAAAATAACCAAAGCAAGAGAGCTGGATCACATTGGCATTGACCATATTCTGTTCGATCATAGTGAATGGGTTACCCTATGGGGATTTGTACTGAAAAAAGGAAGAAAAATCAACAAGGATTATTTAATCAGCTTTGAACAATTTAACGAACTTTTACGATTATCGGGAGAAGAAGGAGAACAAATTCAGATGTTAATGGTAGAAAAAATGGAAAGCGGAATTGAAGAACCTTCCATTATTCATCTCAAAGAAATGATTGGCCACTCCGCCTTTTTTAATCGTTGCAGCTTAAAAATTACTCCTACCTGGACAGATCCAAAGGATGGAGAAAGAAAGCAGACCAATTGTCTCTTTATAGAAAATGTGTATCCCCCCAAAGGGAATAAGCCAAAAAACCTGCCCAAACATGCTCAATTAAGACAATCTCTCCTTAGCTGCGAAACAGAATTGGCTACCGCTTATCAATTGTATCTGGATTATATTGAACTAGATCTCAACGATGAAGATGCTCTTTCCCTGGCCGAGCTCGAAGATGACCTGAAATTTAAAATAGCCTATTTAGCTTGGGAACTCCAATAAAAAAGGTCACATCAAAAAAGAAGATGCGACCTTTAAGTTTCCTTTATTGTACTTCCTAAGATTTTTACAGAATAGGGATTTCCTCTACATCATATTTTCCTGCATCCAGTTTCTTTTTGGCATCAGCAAAAGCATGTAGTGTTTCCGCAATATCTTCATCCGTATGTACGGCTGTAGGAATCAACCGATAGATAATTTCTCCTTTCGGTATCACAGGATACACCACAATAGAACAGAAAATATTATAATTCTCTCTAAGATCTGCATTCATTGCGGTAGCCTCGGCCAGGGATCCTTTAAGATAAACCGGCGTCACAGGCGTATTGGTATGACCAATATCAAAACCATATTCCTTCAACCCATCTTGAAGCTTATGAACAACTTCCCAAAGACGTTCTTTATGTTTAGGCTGGGTACGCAATAATTCTAATCTTTTAAGATTACCAATCGTAATCGGCATAGGCAGAGACTTAGCAAAAATCTGCGAACGAATATTATATTTCAAATAAGTAATAATTTCCTCATCTGCACTCATAAACGCCCCAATAGAAGCCATGGATTTCGCAAAAGTAGAGAAATACAAATCAATATCGTCCTGCACGCCCTGTTCTTCACCTGTACCTGCTCCGGTAGCTCCTAATGTTCCAAACCCATGAGCATCATCGACCATTAATCGAAAATTATATTTTTGTTTTAGCGCTACAATTTCCTTCAGCTTTCCCTGATCACCGGCCATGCCAAACACGCCTTCGGTAATAACTAAAATACCACCTCCTTGTTTTTCAGCTAATTTTGATGCCCGAGCTAATTGTTTGTCTACATCTTCAATATTATTATGTTTATACACATATCTTTTCCCGGGATGGAGACGAACACCATCAATAATACAAGCATGGCTTTCGCTATCATAAACGATAACATCTCTCCTTCCGGCCACCGCATCGATAGCACTCATAATCCCCTGGTATCCATAATTAAACAGAATAGTCGCTTCTTTTCCCTCAAATTCGGATAACTCTTTTTCTAAACGCTCATGCATTTCCGTATTTCCACTCATCATTCTGGCTCCCATCGGATAGGCCAGACCATATTGTTCAGAGGCTTCTGTATCTGTCTTCCTTACTTCCGGTTCATTAGCCAATCCCAAATAATTATTCAGACTCCACACAATCTTTTCTTTCCCCCTAAACATCATTCGATTACCTAGGTCTCCTTCCAGTTTTGGGAAAGTAAAATACCCATGGGTGCGATCTGAATGTTGACCAATATTACCCAGATCTTTCTTTAATCTGTCAAATATATCCATATAACCTCTGTTATGTTAAGTTTAATATTATACAAATAAAATAGCAAAAGTAAGGAAAAAATGACTTGAGAAGGAAATATTTAGAAAAACTATAAATATCGCTCTCCTTTATTCCTTTTAATATCTGCCACATAATCCCTAATTTGTTGTTCATTATCTCTTTTGCAAATTAATAAAACATCTTTTGTATCTACAATAATAAAATCATTTAGCCCTTGAAGTAACACTAATTTATCATCAGGAACTTTCACCATACAATTAGCCGCATCAACAATTTTTACCTTATTTCCATCGACTGCATTATCCAAATAATCTTTCTCCATATTATCATAAGCCGATCCCCAGCTTCCCAAATCGCTCCATCCTATATTTGATGGTTTCACAAAAACATTATCTGCTTTTTCCATAATTGCAAAGTCGATAGAGATATTGGTACATTGTGGATAGACAAAATTCATTTCATCAGCTTCCTCAAAAGTATTCAATTTATCATAAACAGAATGAAAGAGTTCTGCCAAATCCGGTTGATATAATTCAAAAGCATTGATAATCGTCTTTACGCTCCAGAGGAAGATTCCCGAATTCCACAGAAAGTCTCCACTTTTTAAAAAAGTAGTAGCTAACGCTCTATCCGGTTTTTCGGTAAACGTTTTTACTTTATAAAATCCTCCCTCTTTTGGCTCCTCGGTATATTGTATATATCCATAACCGGTTTCCGGTTTATTAGGTTCTACCCCTAAGGTCAGAAGGGCATCTTCTCGTTCAACAAAAGCCAATCCTTCTTCACATATATTCGAAAATTTTTCTTGATCCAGTATCAAATGGTCAGAAGGACTACAAATAATTTTAGCCAAGGGATCTTTCTTTAACAATTTATATGAAATGTAAGCGATACAGGGCGCCGTATTTTTCCTAGAAGGTTCAGGAACAATATTTTCCATAGGTAAATCCGGAAGATGTTCCCGTACCTGATCAATATATCGCTTGTGGGTAATAACATAAATATTGTTTGTCTCCACAAACTTGTTAAACCTTTCAAAAGTCCACTGTATCAACGATTTGCCCGTATTTAGGATATCTATAAACTGCTTAGGATGATGTACACGACTTTCGGGCCAAAACCTGCTTCCAATTCCTCCTGCCATTATAACTGCATACTTATGCTGATCCATAAATCAAATTATAGTGTGAATTAATGAACCGTAAAGATACACATTCTGTTAAAATCACCATTTAAAGATTAGAATTCCTCAAAGTTTTGTAATTTCGTAAGCACCTCATTAAATGAGGGCTATTAAAATATGTTTCATTAAAATAAAGTAGTATCCACGGGTAATGGAAGTTACAAGCAAAAAGTTACATCAAGCTTTAAAAGAGAATTTTGGCTTTGATAAATTCAAAGGAAATCAGGAAGAAATCATTAAAAGTCTTCTTGCCAGCAAAGATACCTTTGTAATCATGCCAACGGGGGGAGGGAAATCCTTATGTTATCAATTGCCGGCTCTCATGAGAGAGGGCTGTGCCTTAGTCGTATCCCCTTTAATAGCCCTAATGAAAAATCAGGTAGATTTGTTAAGATCCTACTGTAGTAACGACAGTGTCGCTCATTTTCTAAACTCGACACTGAGCAAAACGCAAATTAAAAAAGTTCATAGTGACTTAGAATCAGGGGAGACCAAATTATTATACGTTGCTCCTGAGACCCTGACCAAACAAGACAACTTAGACTACTTTAGAGAATTATCTATCTCTTTTATAGCAGTAGATGAGGCACATTGTATTTCCGAATGGGGACATGATTTCCGACCCGAATACCGACGACTGCGTGAAATGATAGTGGAAATCAATACGGAATTACCCATTATCGCATTAACTGCCACAGCCACACCAAAAGTCCAGAGCGACATTGTAAAAAATTTGGAATTAAGAAAACCAAAGATATTTATTTCCTCTTTTAACAGAGCTAATCTATATTATGAAGTACGTCCCAAGAAAAATAAAGATCAGGCGATTCGTGAAATTATCAAATTTCTACAAAAGAAAAGACAGAGCGGTATTATTTATACACTAAACAGAAAAACTACAGAGGAGATTGCAGGGATGTTGGAGGCCAATGGCATCCATGCCGTCGCCTATCATGCCGGCTTAGATTCTGCCACCCGCTCTAAAAGACAAGATCAATTTCTAAGTGAAGATATTGATGTTATTGTGGCTACTATCGCCTTCGGGATGGGGATAGATAAACCGGATGTGCGTTTTGTTATTCATTTTAACATTCCCAAGAGTCTGGAGAATTATTATCAAGAAACCGGTCGCGCAGGACGAGATGGAATGGAAGCCCATTGTTTGTGTTTTTATTCTCACAAAGACATCCAAAAGCTCGAACACTTGATGCGCGACAAAACCCTCAGCGAACGAGAAATGGGGGGACAGCTTATTGATGAAACGGTGGCTTATGCTGAGAGTGCCGTTTGCAGAAGACGAATGCTGCTCCATTATTTTGGAGAAGATTATCCGGACGAAAACTGTGGTACCTGCGACAATTGCCGTCATCCTAAAGAGCAGATAGAAGTCAGAAGACGAGCTGTAAAAGTTATTCAGGTGATTGAAGAACTGGATGAACGTTTTCCCATCAGTTATGTGGTTAACATTTTATCCGGGAAAAAAACACCACAGATTTCTACCTTTCGACATGAAAACCTGAAATTTTTTGGTGTCGGAAAAGACGAAAGTCCCCACTTCTGGAGCTCTCTGATTCGACAAATGATGCTCGAAAAGTTAATAGAAAAGGACATTGAAGAATATGGACTTTTAAAAATCACTCCCAAAGGGAAGAAATTCATCAAAACATCTTATCCCTTCAAAATGGTACTCAATCACCAGTTTGAACAGGAAGGTGAAGTAGAAAATATTACCGGAGGGACGGCCGCTGCCGATCCGACCCTCTTTGCCATGCTGAAAGACCTTCGCAAAGAAGTAGCCAAGAAAAAAGACCTCCCGCCTTACATCATTTTCTTGGAAAATTCTCTGGAAGACATGGCTACCAACTATCCGACGACAATGGAAGAGTTGGAAAAAATACAAGGTGTCAGCAAAGGGAAAGCCATGAAATTCGGCCGGAAATTTATCCGACTTATCGATAAATATGTCGAAGAAAACGAAATTGAAAAACCGGATGACTACGTTATAAAAAGTGTAGTCAACAAAAGTGGGCAAAAAGTATTCATTATCCGAAACATTGATAAGCGTATTCCTTTGGAAACCATTGCCAACAATAAAGGAATAACCGTACCCGAGCTACTCACTCTCATGGATTCCATTGTAGCCAGCGGAACCAAATTAAATATCGACTATTGTATCGATGAAGAATTGGATGAATGGGCACAGGAAGATATCATCGACTACTTCAAAGGATGTGAAGATCCCAGTATCGAAGAAGCTGAAAAAGAATTAGCAGAAGATGAATATACCACTGAACAACTCCAACTCATGCGTATCAAATTTATGAGTGAATATGGGAATTAGGCCTTGCCATTCTGTCAGTATTTCTGTAATGGCACAGACTTTGGAAATTTCAGGTTAAAAATCGTTAGACATGGCACAAAAAGGTACAATAAACGTACAAACAGGGAACATATTCCCTATTATCAAGAAATTTCTTTATTCTGATCATGAGATCTTTCTTCGGGAATTAATCAGTAATGCAGTAGATGCAACCCAAAAAGTAAAGACCTTATCCGGCGTTGGAGAATTTAAAGGAGACCTCGGAGATCTAAGAATTGACGTGAAATTAGACGAAGAAAAGAAAACCCTTACTATTTCCGACCACGGCGTAGGGATGACGAAAGAAGAAGTAGGAAAATATATCAATGAAGTCGCTTTTTCCGGTGCCGAATCTTTTCTTGAAAAATATAAGGGAAAAGATGCCGCCACCATCATAGGTCATTTTGGATTGGGGTTTTACTCTTCTTTCATGGTCAGTGAAAAAGTAGAAATTATTTCCAAATCCTGGCAGAAAGACACGAAGGCTGTCCATTGGGAATGTAATGGAGATCCCGAGTTTGAAATGGAAGAAACGGAAAAAGAAAGCCGTGGCACCGATATTGTTCTTCATATCAACGAAGAAAGTAACGAATTCCTAAATAAAGAACGGATTAATAGTATTCTCAACAAATTTTGCCGCTTCCTCCCTGTTCCCATCTATTTCCTTCATAAAGATGCGAAGAAAGACGACAAACCTATCAACAATACCGCGCCTTTATGGACGAAAAAACCTGCTGACCTGACGAAGCAAGATTATCAGGATTTCTACAAAGAATTATATCCTTTCAGTGAAACCCCTCTGTTTTGGATTCATCTGAATGTGGATTACCCCTTTCATCTGACGGGTATTCTGTATTTCCCAAAGATTAAAAACAATTACGAAGTTCAGAAAGATCGTATCCAGTTATATTCCAACCAGGTTTTTGTTACAGATGAAGTGAAAGATATTGTCCCGGAATTTTTAATGCTCCTCCACGGAGTCATCGATTCTCCGGATATTCCATTGAATGTCAGCAGAAGTTATCTACAAGGAGATCCAAATGTTCGGAAGATCAATAGCTACATTACCCGAAAAGTAGCAGATAAGCTTTTACAAATCTTCAAAAAAGACCGAAAGGAATATGAATCCAAATGGGATTCTATCGGCTTATTCGTTAAATATGGTATGCTTACCGATGAGAAGTTTTTTGACAAAGCCGGTAAAATTCATTTAATGAAAGATGCTTCTTCTGACAAATTCTATACGCTGGAAGAATATAAAGAGGAAACAAAAGCGCTGCAAACAGATAAAGAAGATAAAAATGTTATCCTTTATACGACCGATGCCATACAACAAAACAGCTATATTAAAGCAGCAGTAGCCAAAGGATATAAAGTAGTCCTCTTAGATTCGGTTATTGACCCTTCTTTTATCAGCCAGATGGAGATGAAATGGGAAAATGTTCGATTCACTCGGGTAGATTCAGATATTACAGATCATTTAATTAATAAAGAAGAGACCGCAGAGAGTACTTTATCCGAAGAAGATCAAAACACTCTAAAATCTTTATTTGAAAAAGAAACTCCTTCGAAAGAAGTGACAGTAGAATTAAAAGGACTGAGTGAAGACACACCTCCCGTGATTGCAACCCGTTCCGAAATGAGCCGAAGAATGAAAGAGATGGCACAAACCGGACAGGGAATGGGTATATACGGAGCTATGCCGGATGAGGTAACTCTTACCGTCAATACCAACCACCCTATTTATCGCAATATTGTGAAAGACAAAGACCCTAAAAAGCAGGAAAGCTATATTCATAATCTGTCGGATCTAGCCCTACTTTCACAAGGAATGCTACAGGGAGAAAAACTAACAGATTTTGTCAATAGAAGTATTGACCTGATGGGCGGGAATAATAAGAGCAAAATCATTACAGAACCCTAAAGTCCCCGTCTTTAAGCGTATCTTTTTCTAAAGCCTTCCCCCATAAGCGAGGAAGGCTTTCTTTATAAGCATGTTTTCTTCCGATTTTCTCTACATACAGGCTAAAAAGCAAAGGTCTCTTTCAATAGCCGGGAGGGAATTGCTCCATCCTTAGCCGTTATTTCTTCAAACTTACCTTCTACTAAAAACCAACCCTGTACTGAACAGGATGTGGGTTCTACCGTCCAATATTCTTTCACACCAAAGCGTTCATACACCTCTTTTTTCTCTTTCAGATCATATTTTGCCGTACCCGGAGAAAGTATTTCAATGATTAGGTCAGGCGCTCCATGCAAACCATCTTCCTCGATAATAGATTGTCGCTCTCTGCTAATAAAAATAATATCAGGCTGGTAGGCATTTTCCTCATTGAGATAGACATCTACGGGAGCTACGACAACCTGTCCGAGTTTTCTCTTTTCGATGAATGGCTGCAATTGACCAATAATTTTCATTAAAATACGTTGGTGTCTAAAGGTAGGTGCAGGCGACATAATTAGATTATTTTCAATTAATTGCACAAGTGTCCCTTCCGGAAGGCTCTGAAACACTTCCATCATCGTACGCGGCGGCTTAGTCATTACAGCAGTACTCATCACAAAATCCTTTTTTATAAAGATAAGGTATTTGCTTTATTTTGCAAAAAATATGTTTTTATGGATTCATTCAGAAAAGAGGTCATCGCAGAACTGCAACAACTCAAAGGAAGCGGGAAATTCGCAAGTGTAAAAACCGCAGACTTTATTATGCCCGGGCTACAGGTTGAGCCTATAGGTGAAATCAGTTTTCCACTCAAAGAGAAACAAGCCAAAGCGCTATTGAACATTGCTTCAAAAGCACCATTCGGACTCGGAACAGAAACGGTGTATGATGATAAAGTACGACGGGTAAAGGAACTGGATCCGGAAGCATTTTCCATCGACAATCCTGCATGGACACAATTCATAGATAAAGGCGTCAAACAGATAAAAGATGACCTGGGGTTGGAAGGACACGCTATTTCTGCCCATTTATTCAAATTGCTCATTTATGAAACCGGAGACTTTTTTCTTCCGCATAAAGATACCGAAAAAGAGAAGGGGATGTTCGGTACGATGATCGTTGGTTTACCTTCTCATTACTCAGGTGGCGAGTTGGTCATTTCTTTTGAAGGTGAAGAGGTTGTTTCGGACTTTTCCAACGGCAAATCAAAATACGGATTAAATTATACCGCTTTTTATGCCGATTGCGACCATGAGGTAAAACCTCTGACCGAAGGATACCGGATTTGCCTGGTTTATAACCTGGTCCAGGCGCCAAAGGAGAAAAAGATAGCGTTATTATCCATGGGAAAATATAAAGATAACATCGCTCGTTTGATCAAACAACAAACCGACACCTTAAAAAGCCGTCCCTTTATTTTTCTGTTAGATCATCAATATACCCCGGACAATTTTGCCTCTTCTGCTTTAAAGTTAAATGACCGCTACAAAGCAGAAGTTTTGTTGCAAGTGGCAAAGAAAATAGGTTGCTATGCCAAACTATGTCTGGTCACTTCTTATCAGATGGGAATACCGGAGCCTGATGATTACCAATACGGATATGGAGAATACGGTGGTGATGACGATGCCGCAATGGGAGAAGTCTATGAGGAGGGTTTATCCATTAACCACTGGGATGAGAAAGCCCCGATTCCCTCCTTAAATAATGTATCTTTTGAAGAAAAGGATCTAATTGCTTCCTTCCTCAAAGAAGAATACGAACCCATTATAAAGGAATCTACCGGATATATGGGAAATTACGGGCCGAATCTGGAACATTGGTATCATTTCGGCGCTGTGATCGTGTGGTCAAAAGAAGCGAATGCTTCTTTATTGAAAACGGCTAACATAGAGACCCAACTGGCATGGATGTCTTACTTTCTCAAACAAGAGGAGATCTCCAAAGAGGAAGAGGATGCCCTTACAACCATCCTCGGGTTCATGGGAGACAACGCTAGTCAGAATAGCGACACGATCAACTGCGATATAGTCGCAGACTGGCTGATTACCCATGAGGATTATCAGCTCATGAACGAATTAAATAAGTGCACCCTCAAATTTTATTTCTTAAATATCTCTGCAGACAAGTGGATAGAATTATTTCGTTTTGCAGGTAGGGAATCGACTATTGGGATTTTAGATAAAGTAACACAAGATAGTTCTGTTGTCCTTTTTGAAAAATTGCTGTCTGTTTTAAAGCAAATGGTGACGGAAGAAAGATTAAGAGATGCAGCTGCCGGTCAGACAGAAAAGCTCCCCGGCTTATTGAAAGATAGATATGCAGAAACAAAGGAGTCGCTCAGCATCAAAGGTATTTCTGACCTCAACAGCTTAGCTTCCCTCCCTCATTCCTCCGGCCAATGGATCAATGAAATAATTGATGCCATAACAGCCCGGGGAGACAGAAATTATGTACATCAATCACTGGTTCCCTTTATTTTAAATCAGGAAAAACAAAGCCGGTTGACAAAACAACTGGAACAATATTGCCATGATTTCCTGCAGGCACGAGTGGACAATACACCGGAGCCGCCCAAAGACTGGAGCCGAGACATCCCCAAGGAAAGAAAAAAATCGGAATGGGACGCTTTCTACGATTACAGTAAGGAAGATAAAAAGGTATGGAATATGTTAAAAGACTTTCTCGCTTCCCCGGAACAACGAATCTTTGAATATAAAGCGAAAAAAGACGTAAGAGAGGTAGTAGAAGCGACCATCAAACGATCTATAGTAGATTTAAGAACAGAAACGGTTCGCAAGGGTTCTCCTCATACCCTGAAGATTACAAAAACACAGGACGCCCATAACAGGGCTTTCAAAAGATGGAGAGAGGACAAAGCGCTGTTGGAAAGACTTGAAAGGAAGAAGAGATAAGGATGGGTTCACAAAAGGAATGGTGTTTTGTATAGAAAACGTTTTTATGTAAATTTGTTCTTTACATAAAACAAAAATGGATAACCTCTTTCAAAAATACTATCAAAAAATAGACAGAACACCTGTCGGTTTCAGCCGGTATCTTTTAGACCAAATAGACTGGAACGACCGCCTTATCGGTATAAAAGGCGCTAGGGGAGCCGGAAAGACGACGATGCTTTTCCAGTCCATCAAAATCAGGAAACTTCCACAAGAAAATAAAACGCTATATGTCAGCCTGGATGATCTATACTTTTCTGACAACACCCTATATGACTTAGCCGACCGTTTCGTCAAAGCAGGAGGAGACTTCCTTTTTCTCGATGAAGTGCATCGCTACAAGAACTGGTCTTCAGAAATGAAGAATATCTACGACGATTTTCCCGATCTAAAAATACTGTTTACCGGATCTTCTTTATTGCACTTAGATAAAGCACGGGGAGATTTAAGCCGGAGAGCCGTTATGTATGAATTGCACGGGCTTTCTTTCAGAGAATATCTTAATTTCAGCACAGGTAAAAATTTCACTTCCTTTTCATTAGCCCAAATACTTAAAAACCACGTATCCCTTTCCAGAGCTATTTGCAGGGAAATAAGGCCATTGGCTTATTTTAAGGATTATCTGCATTACGGCTATTATCCTTATTTTATAGAAAACAAGGCCTCTTATTTACAGAAACTGGAAGAAACTATTCTGTTGGCTTTCAATACCGACCTGCCTGCTTCCTATGATATCAGCTATGGCAACATAGAAAAAATGAAGCAGCTTTTACAAATTCTTGCAGAAAGCGTTCCTTTTAAGCCCAATGTGTCAAAACTGAGTAACCGCATTGGTGTTTCCCGCAAAACCATGATAGACTTTTTTAAATACCTGGAAGATCTGCGAATCATAAAGCGACTCTTTGCCTCCACAAAAGGGATCGGTTTATTGCAAAAACCGGAAAAGATATTTCTCCATCACCCCAATCTTCATTATGCCTTATCCCCGCGAAACAGTAACACCGGGAATATCCGTGAAAGCTTTTTTCAGAACCAGACCTGCACCCAACAGCCTGTGGTATATACTTCAACCGGAGATTTCAAAATAGAAGAATCTATATTTGAAGTAGGAGGTAAAAACAAAACCGGACATCAAATTAAAGACCTGGAAAATGGCTTTCTGGCTTTAGATGATATAGAAATTGGATTTGGAAATCAGATCCCGTTGTGGTTGTTCGGATTTTTGTATTAGCATTTTTAGCAAATAAGATACCGATTGGAGCAAGTAAACAAATCCGCCAATAATAGCCTGTTAATTCTGCCAATACACGATTAACCCAACTTGGCTCTTGAGCATCTAAAAAAAGAAAAAATCGGGTTATTTTGAGGTATTATTTTTCTTCACAACTATCCGAAAGTTGAAAATTGAGAAAATCCCATACTTTTGGTTAAGCTGAAAGAAGCTATTCGTAAAACTTCATTTGAAAAGGCAAAAAAATGGCAGATGGATACAATTAGAAGCTCTTTATTAAACCCTAACTCCGCATTTTTACCCCGTCTAAAAGTTTAATTTGTAAATAAAAGTTTGAAGGTCATGTATATATTCAATTATTTTTCTTAATTTTGAGCAACCTAATTAAGTTGCTTATGCCTTTGCCAAAATGGGTTCAAAAATTCAAGGAACCACGAACAGAAATAAAACAGATTAACCCGCTTTATTCATCGGCCGAATAAAGGGTAACCGTTTTTTATGGATTAA
>CAZYHV010000014.1:0-101115 GCA_964647485.1 uncultured Chitinophagaceae bacterium
ATGTACCACCTTGTAGCTACAAAAAGCTAATCTCATGAATAATGCGGGTTAAGCAATGAATTGGTAGGATTATTTGTTGATAAAGAGCGTTATAGTAATTTTAAGTTTCTTTCCTTATAGGGTATTAAGTTCGGTCTGTCTTTAGGTAGTTCAGTTGCCAAGTAATCTATTCTATTGATATCACAAACTTTCATTCGTTGATTAGTATTGAGTTTTTCTGCTATACTAAGCACTGCCAATTCGTTGGATGCATTAATCATAGCTCTTTTAAGTTGTACAATCGACCAATCTGAATCGGTCATTCCATCCTGAATAGATAAGGCATTGGCACCCAGGAGACAGAGATCCATCTTTAGTTCTGACAGTTGATTGATCACACTTGAACCGAAAAAGACACTGGAATTTTTAGAGAGCTCTCCTCCAATTCCAATAACATTCAGGTTTTCATGGCCGGCCAATGTTAATGCAATAATCGGACTGACGGTAAAGAAGGTAGCATGTAAATCTTGTGGTATTTTCTTGGCTAATTCTAGCATAGTAGTGCCTCCACCGGTGAGAATAACCATGTCATTTTTTAGAATGGAGAGGGCTTTTTGGGCAATTACTTGTTTAGCTTCCTGGGCATAGGTTTCACTTTGATGAACATATGGATTGTGGAAAGATTTACTAATGGCGCCACCATGTACTTTCAATATTTTGCCGGTTTCTGCGAGTTCTTTTAGGTCTCTACGAATGGTATCTTCTGAAACTTCTAGCTTTTTACTCAGGTTGCTGGATACGACTCTGTTGTGTATGTTTAACTCTTTTATGATAAGGGATTGTCTTTCTTTCTTGAGCATTAGGAAAGGTTTAAATGAGAAAAGTTGAAGCCTGTCAACCGATTATTTTTAATAAAGATATACTTACAAAAATAGAAAATATTTTTTACATAATTTGGAATATGCGTTTTTATGTGTAACTTTATAGCCATAAAATCGCAAAAACATGCATTTTTTATTAAAATAGGATGTCTCATATTTGCGCTTTTTTAAATGGTTTTATTCACTCTGTTAAAATGAAGTTTATGAAGAGAAAGTTTTTACTTTTTGCCTTCTTTTTTATTATTTGTTGTATAACGGTGCAGGCTCAACAAAGAGAAATTACCGGGGAGGTGCATGAGTTTACTAATAATGACCCGATTGTTGGAGCAACAGTAGTTGCAGTAGGTACCAAAGAAGGAACAACAACAAATCAAGAAGGTAGATTTTCACTGTCTATTCCTTCAAATGCACAAAATCTTAAGATTTCTTATGTGGGCTATGAAACCAAGGTAGTTGCTTTGGATACTTCATCCTCTTATGTGATTTTATTAAAAACATCAGAAAATTCTCTTAAACAGCTTGTTGTAGTAGGATATGGATCACAGAAGAAAGGAGATCTGACAGGAGCCGTTTCCACGGTTGACGTCCAAAAAACATTTGATAGTAAACCATTGATTGATGTGACAAAAGCTTTGCAGGGAATAGTTCCCGGAGTGACGATTACTTATGGAAATGGCAGCTTGACCGCACCTGCAACTGTAAGGCTGAGAGGGGTAGGTTCTTTGAATGGATCAAGTAGTCCCTTGATTTTGGTAGACAATGTTCCGACTCCTGACTTATCTGTTATTGATCCTCAGGATATTGCAAGTATTTCGGTATTGAAGGATGCGGCTTCTGCTTCTATCTATGGTGCGCGTGCAGCTTTTGGAGTTATCCTGATAAAGACAAAATATGGCCATCATAACCAACCGTTGACCCTCCATTATTCAAATAATTTTTCATGGAACAAACCGACAGTATTGCCTGATTTTTCTGATCCTGTCAAAGGCATCCCCGGGATATTGGAAGGAGCCAAAAGAGCAGGAAATAACTCCCCCGAATTGTTTGGGATGTTATTTTCTAAAGAACTAGATGGAATCAAAGAATGGGAAAAGAAGTACCGAGGGAAAAGAGATGGGATAGAAATGGTACCGGGAGAAGATTTTACGCTTGCTCCTCGTTATTTCTATCGCGTGTGGGATATCAAAGGGATGATGCTTAAAAAACATACCCCCCAACAAACACAGGATTTGTCTGTATCCGGGGGAACCAAAAAGTTAGGGTATTATTTTTCCTTTGGATATAACCATAGAAGGGGGATTATGAAAATGAATCCGAGTGATTTGAAGAAATATAATGTTTCTGCAGCTTTGGATGCAGAGGTAACCCCATGGCTGGATTTGAGTACTAAAGTCATGTATAGAAACTTTAAGTTTACCTCTCCCTATGCTTATCAGGATTATTTCTATTATATGTGGCGTTGGCCGGCTTATATGCCTTTTGGAACATATAAAGGTCACTATTTTAGAGGTCCTAGCGGCTTCCTGAACCAAGCGAGAACAAACTCTACTGTTGATAATTATTCCAGGGTGGATTTAGGGGCTACCTTAAGACCGCTTCCACACTTAAGTATTGAGGCTCATTATACGATTAACAGAGATAATGTCGTGGGGCATACCGTGGGTGGTCCCGCAGTTCTTTGGAATTGGTGGGCAGGCGATAATTTTCCTCTGGAAGATGTGAAACCTACTTCCAATCAAACTACGTATAATACAGGAAGAACGAAAACAAATAGCTTTAATGGGTTTATTACGTATGATAATACTTTTGCAGATGCGCATCATCTGAAAGTGATGGCGGGTATGAATGCAGAAGATGATGAATACCTTAATTTTTATGCTGAGAGGAAAGATATGTTAGATCCTTCTAAACCGGAATTGAATCTTTCAACGGGAGATCAGTTAGTTGGTAGTGGTCACACTCATGCAGCTTATGCCGGATTCTTTGGACGAATCAATTATGATTATAAAGATAAGTACTTGTTGGAGTTGAATGGGCGTTATGATGGGTCTTCAGCCTACTCTCCGGAAGACCGTTGGGGCTTTTTTACGTCCGGCTCTCTTGGATATAGGCTAAGCTCTGAATCATTTATGGATTTCATCAAACCGCTTTTTACGGATTTGAAGTTAAGGGCATCTCTGGGAACGATTGGTAATTTGAATGTAGGGGGGCAATATTTTATTCCTACCATGAGTAGTTACTCTGCTGATTGGGTCGTTGGCGGAGTGACTGTAAATAGTTTTCATAACCCTATTGCTGTAGCAAATAGTCTTTCTTGGGAAAAGGTAAATACCCTGGATTTTGGAGTAGATTTTGGTCTTTTAAAGAATTATATCAGTGGTAGTTTTGATTGGTATCAAAGAACGACAAAAGGAATGTTGAGTACCAATAAAGTGGCAGCTACTTTTGGAGCAGCTGCACCGAGGACCAATCAGGGAAATATGCGAGACAGAGGATTTGAAGTAGAGGTAAAGGTGAATTATCCGGTGAATGATAACTTGAAACTGTTTGCGATTTTGAGTTTGGACAATAATAAAGCAGTGATTACCAAATGGAACAATGAGGCGAAAGTTATTGATGATTACTATTCAGGAGCGGTATACGGTGATATTTGGGGTTTCGAAACGGATGGGTATTTTCAATCGGAAGATGAGGTGAAGAATTCTCCCAGTCAGTCTAAATTAGAAACAGGGAATTTTACTTATGGTCCCGGAGATGTGAAATTTAAAGATTTAAATGGAGACGGAGTCATTGACGGGGGGACCTCCACCGCAGATGACCATGGAGACCTTACCGTCATTGGGAATACGCAACCTCAGTATCAATATGGTCTTCAGTTAGGTGGGAACTGGAAAGGTTTTGATCTATATATCTTCTTACAAGGGGTAGGAAAACGTAGTTTTTGGGGATTAGGAGATATGGTGTTGCCGATGTATAGTGGAGCTCAAATTTTATATAAACACCAATTGGATTACTGGACTGAAGATAATCGTCATGCTAAGTATCCACGACCTTATGCCGGAAATGCGATAGGAACCATAGGAGGAATAAGTGCAGGAAGTAATAATTTTTATCCTCAATCTAAATATTTAATGAATCTTGCCTATTGTAGGCTGAAAAATTTAACGATAGGGTATACCTTACCGGATCATATTACTAACCATTTGAATCTACAAAAAGTGAGAATTTATGTAAGTGGTCAGAATTTAACGGAGATTGACAATGTTGGGGTGCCTTTGGATCCTGAGATTACAGATGGACAATTGGGATATACCGGGAGGACTTTCCCTTTCCAACGTAATTATTCTTTTGGTGTGCAAGTAACTTTTTAAAAAAAATAAGATCGGAATTATGAATAATATAAAAATATATTTCAATATAGCTGTGTTTTGTAGTATGGGTATGTTGCTTTTTAGTTCCTGTACAAAATATGTCGATAAAGAACCCTTAGATGCATTTTCAGATTTGGATTACTGGAACAGTGAAGATAATGTCAAAACTTTTTCCTGGGGATTTTATAATGATTTGATTACCGGATTTGGAACAGGAACGAACGGAGATTTTTATTTTACTAGTTTTAATGATGATCAGGCTAATCCGACTTTTGGACATTTTCCGAAGAATGCTCCTGCTACGGACGGGAATTGGAGCTTTGGAGATATTCGTAAGGCGAATTTAATGATTGACAGAGTAAAAGGTATGGATTTGGATGAGACGGCAAAAAATCATTGGGAGGGGGTGGCCCGCTTCTTTAGAGCTTGGAAATATTTTAACTTGGTTGAGAGATTTGGAGATGTTCCCTGGTATTCTGAGGTATTGGATATTGCTCAAGATTCTATGATATACAAGGCGAGAGATTCCAGAGATCTAGTGATGGATAGTATACTCGCAGATTTAGATTTTGCCATTGCTCATCTTCGATCTAAGAGTGATGCGGATCCAAATACCGTCAATAAGGATGTCGCTCTTGCCCTAAAGTCTCGTATTTGCCTGTTTGCGGGTACCTGGGCAGAATACAATCAGCAGGATGATAATAAAGCGGTTCGATTCCTTAAAGAAAGTAAAAAAGCTTCTAATCAAATTATGCAGGCCGGTTATACTTTAAGCGATCATTACAAAGATGTTTATAGTTCTTATGACCTTTCGGGAAATACAGAGGTTATTCTGTATAAGCACTATGAAGAAGGAGTGTTGACCCATAGTACAGTAGGATATACCAATGCTACAACGGAATACCAAGGACTTACCAAATCGGCCGTAGAATCTTATGTATGCTCAGATGGGCTCCCTATCAAACTGTCGTCGGAGTATGAAGGTGACGACAATATACACGACTTGCGTGCCAATCGGGATGGACGCCTGTTGCATACGGTTGATAATTTTTATTGTTATCTGGGGCATTTACGTGCCGGAGGAATGAAATCGAGTACCGGTTTCCGACCGACTAAGTTTCTGCCTGATGTAACTCCGGCAGCTTCTCATGGGGATACGATTGAAGCGGGGGATACCAATACCATTCCTTATAATTATACGGATGCTCCGATCTTTTGGTTAGCCGAAACATTAGAAAATTATGCAGAAGCCTGTGCCGAATTAGATAAACTGGGAGCTTATTCGATGACACAAAATGATTTGGACAATTCAATTAATCTTTTGAGAGACAGAGCCGGTGTTGTAGCTTTACAAGTAAATGGGAACCAAGGTACAGCCGTAAATGGGATGCCTTTTGTCGACCCTGACAAAGATGCTGATGTTACTTCTTTGATTTGGGAGATTCGAAGAGATAGAAGAGATGAATTGATGATGGATGGATTCCGATTAGCTGATTTGCTACGGTGGCACAAATTGGAGTACATGGATCCACAGAAAAATCCGGAGGCCTTCTTAGGTGCAAAGGTTCCTTCTAATTCTGATATTACCTTAAATAGTGATGGTTATATTGATGTATATCCTGATCATCCCGATCGTACAGTACAGGATAAACACTATCTATGGCCGATTCCTACCGAACAAATTTCTTTATACCCTAATGGTATACTGAAACAGAATCCTGGATGGTGAGTGTCAAAAAACAGGAACTTTATTAAGGAAATCTTAAAAAAAATTGGAGAATGCTATATTTTGCATATATTTATGTCAAAAAACAGCAAAAAACAGCAGAATATTCTTTAATAACTTGTATAAATCTACATTTATCTGCTAAAAGATTTCTTTATGATGAAAAAAATAATACTTCCTGCCTTCATTCTTATTCTTCTAAGTCCTGTTCTTTGGGCACAACAAAAGACTATTTCAGGGACAATAACGTCAGCTCAAGACAAAAATCCTCTTGCGGGTGTTTCTGTGAGGATAGAAGATTCAAATGAAGGTACTACGACTGATGCTGCAGGTCAATATCAATTAAAAGCATCTTTAGGACAGAAATTAATAATAAGTTATATTGGTTATCAGCAGACGGAGGTAAAAGTCGGAGAATCCAATACGATAGATGTGAGTTTGCAACCAGTCAGTTCTCAACTTGATGAAGTGGCAGTAACAGCTTTCGGAGTAAAACAGCAAGTAAGGTCATTGGGGTTCTCTACGCAAAATGTGAAGGGAAGTGAAGTGGAGGAGACGCAACAAACGAATATTGTAAATGCTTTGCAAGGGAAAGCTTCCGGCGTTCGTATTACTAACTCCGGTGGTTCTCCGGGGGCGTCCGCCAGTATAATGATCAGAGGGGGAAACTCTTTAAGTGGGAATAATCAACCTTTATTTATTGTAGATGGTATTCCTATTGACAATTCAACACCTGTTGGTCAGGGAGGATTGAATGCCTCTTATGGACCGGCAACAAACAGAGCCATCGATTTAAATCCTGACGATATAGCGTCTATTACTGTCTTGAAAGGACCGGCAGCAGCAGCTTTATATGGAATAAAAGCCGCCTCCGGTGCCATTGTAATAACAACGAAAAAGGGGGCTACTGGTGCTGCTAAAATCACCTATAAAGGAACAGCCTCAGTTGGGTTTGTTAATAAATTGCCTCAGTTGCAAGCCAAATATAAACAGGGCGCTCTTGGAAAATTTGACCCTAATGCCCCTACTTCATGGGGGCCTAAATTTTCTCCCGGAGAAAAGATATACGATAATTTAAAAGATTTTTTTCAGCCTGCCTTTACACATAAACATGATTTGTCAGTAAGTGGAGGTACGGAAAAAACACATTATTATGCCTCCGGATCATTCTTCGATCAAGGAGGAATTACCGATAATTTACGATTTAAAAAAATATCATTCAAGATAAATGCAGATACAAAAATTGGAGATAAATTAACCTTAGGGACATCGGCAAATTATATTAGAACCGATAGAAATTATGTTCCTAAAGGCAGTGCAGATGGTATAATGGGAGCCGTTTACTGGCCAAGAAATGATAATATGAAAGATTATCTGGATTCTGCCGGTAACCAAAGAATATTAAGTACCCAGGGCAATGATAATCCTTATTGGACTATTCATAATAAGCCGATAACTGATTTGGTAAACCGAGTAATCGTAGAGGGGAATATAGATTATAATCCTTTTGATTTTTTGAATATTACCTACCGGTTGGGAACGGATTACTATAACGATAACTTTAAGGCAGTAAACATGCCGACAGGTTCTTTTAAAGGATCTATTAATCAATCTATTGGGAATAACCAGATAACTACTTCTACCTTTATTGCAACCTTTAAAGAAAAGTTGGCAGGGGATTTTAATTTTAGTCTTGCTTTAGGACATAATTTAGAAAGTAGAGTTCATCAAAGTACAACTTCAACGGCTCAAAGATTTATTGACCCCGGACTCCCCAGCATTGATAATACGGTTGCGGCAGACAGAACAGTTTCTGAATATTTGGGTAAAAGAAGGATTGTTGGTGTTTTTGGAGATTTTAAGTTTAATTGGAGAGAGATTGCTTATTTAAATATAAGAGGAAGAAATGATTGGTCATCTACTCTTCCTGTTTCTGATAATTCTTTCTTTTATCCTTCTGTAAGTGCATCTGTTATTTTCTCCGATTTGCTAAAAGAATGGGGAGTGAAAGAAGGAGGGCATGTTTTTTCTTTTGGAAAAATCAGAGCGGCTTATTCAGAGGTAGGGAAGGATGCTCCTCCTCATGTACTTACTCCTTCCTTAGCAACTACAACAAATTCTTTTACTATTAATCCGAGAGGTTTTATTACGAATGCCAATAAGGCTTTTGGTAATCCAACACTAAAACCGGAATTTACCCGAGCTTTTGAAACGGGTATTAACCTGAAATTTTTAGATAATCGGTATGGGATAGACTTTACTTATTTTAGAAGTAAATCTACAAATCAGATCTTAGCCACTCGGACACCGCCATCCTCAGGAGCCTTTCTTACCTATTTAAATGGAGGATCTATTAAAAATGAAGGAATTGAAATTATGTTGAATGGGAGACCTATTGTAGGAGAAAATTTCAACTGGTCATTTGATATCAATTTTGCTCATAACACTTCTATTGTTGAGAGTCTGCCCGGTTTGTTGGATAGGGTAGAGCTATCTGATGCCTGGGTTGTCAATAATGCAGCTGAGGCTGCTGCTTTTCTTCACGGAAGCCTATTTGGAATTAATGGCCGGACGTGGAAATATAATGATAAGGGGCAGTTACTATTAGATGATGATGGCTATCCTCAGGTAGCGGACTATGCTAATATTGGAGATCGTAACCCCGATTTTACAGCAGGAATAACGAATACTTTTAATTATAAAAACTTTTCCTTGTCGTTTATGATCGATATCAGACAGGGAGGCAAAGTTTTTAATGCTACGGAAGTTTCACTTGTAAATGCCGGATTGAGTACAAAAACCTTAGATCGAGGAAAGAAAGTTTTTGATGGGGTATTGGAATCCTCCGGTGCTAAAAATACCAAAGAAGTTGATTTAGATCAGGATTTCTATCAGACCCTTTATACTAACAAAGGAACTGCTTTTGTAGAAGATGGAGGGTGGTACCGATTGAGATATGCTGCCTTAACCTATAATCTACCGGCTGATTTATTTGGTAATTCCTCTATTTATGGCTTATCCTTTACCCTTACAGGTCGTAACCTGATTTTATTAACGAAATACTCAGGAGTGGATCCTGAAGTGTCGGGAAGTGGTGCGGGAGTAGGAGGTGCCGGTTCGTTTGGTTTTGATAATTTGGGTCTGCCTGCAACAAAAGGTTTTGACTTTACAGTACGATTGACTTTTTAAGCTATTTGAAATATTTTGATTATGAAAAAATACCCAATAATTACATTTCTGACTATAGGAATCTTTTTTCTGGCAACTTCATGTCGCAAATATTTAGATGTTAATGAGGATCCCAATAATCCTTCAAAAGTGAGTGCTGCTAATAGATTAGTGGGTGCCATAACGACTTCGAATGGCGCTGAGATGTGGAGAGCTTCACGTGAAATTGCAGCTGTCACCCAATATGGCTGTGCTAAATACGTTCCCGGTGCTGCCGAAACCTGGCGTTTTACTTCGGCCTACTATCTTATGCAAAATGCTTATGTTTGGTCCATGCCCAATTGCGTAGACTTAATTAATTTAGGAAAAGCTGAAAATAATCCACAATATGTAGGTGCCGGAGAAACTTTATTAGCCGCAGATTTTGGAATTTTGACGGATCAATTAGGAGATATTGTGGTACACGATTTTTATAATGGAAAAAGCCAATTAAAATTGGAGCCAAAAGTAGAAAGCCAAAAAAAAGTATACCGGTATATAGATTCGTTACTTGATGATGCGATTGAACAATTTAAAGATCCTGCCAATAAGTCCAAACCCGGGTTAAATTCAGCAGAAGGAGATATCATCTATGAAGGAGATATTAGTAAATGGATTAAATTTGCTTATGCCTTGAAAGCGAGATATCTCAATCATCTCTCTAAAAAATCGGATTTATATGATCCGGATGCAATCCTTGATGCTTGTAGTCATGCCTTTGATGGGGATGGTATGGATGCCGGTTTTCCTCATCTCTCAGATGGTATTCAGACGGATGAGAATCCTTGGTATAGTTGGGGCGGATTTGATACCGGACCTGTAACCGATCCGAATGATGATAATTATGATCCTCGCTATTTTGCCTGGAGTCAGTTTTATGTAAATATGCTGACTTCTTTTCCGGTAACCAATACCCTTTATCAGGATCCTCGTATTGAAAAAATTATGAAACCGGCACAATCTGATGGTCAGTATAGAGGCTTACAGCCGGGGGGAGGATTAGAAGGAGGACAAGGGCTCCTGGCAGACGGTTCTTCCGGAGATGCTTCTAAAACGGATGGAAATGATTATGGTCCGTTTAGTAATAGTGGCTTTTATACAGATCAGACTTCTCCTACTCCTTTTATTACTTATTCGGAGGTGAAATTGATTGAAGCTGAAGCCCGGTTAAGATCAAAGGATGTGCAAGGAGCCTTAAAAGCCTACGAAGAAGGTGTTAAAGCAAATATGCGAAAAATGGGCGTAAGCGCTTCAGCTATTAGCGCCTATTGGAATGCCCAACTTGCGGATGGCTTGAAAGCCCATTTTAATGATCTGACGAAAGGACTTAGTCATATTATGCGTCAGAAATACATTACTTTGTGTCTCAATCCGGAAACATGGGTAGATATGAGAAGAATGGATTACAGTCAGGATATTTATGGACCTTCTCTCGTCCGTCCC
This sequence comes from uncultured Chitinophagaceae bacterium, assembly GCA_964647485.1. Taxonomy (GTDB): domain Bacteria; phylum Bacteroidota; class Bacteroidia; order Chitinophagales; family Chitinophagaceae; genus FW021-bin31. The sequence goes on from CAZYHV010000014.1 coordinate 10,608, forward strand.
TTACATATCAATACGGTCGTTTTTGACTCGAATGACCCAAATCAATGGATTCTGGCGATGCCTTATGAGAATAATGAAGAAACACGTAATCCGGATGCCGTTGGAGATAATTCTCCTCAGCATCGTTTGTTAACTCCGCTTTGGTGGGATATTGAAGAATAATGAAAAAAAAGGAAACCATCAATCGACTGACGACGATTTTATCCCTGTTATTGTTTCTTTTTCTGGGAAGTTGTTCTCGTCCTACTTTTCGGATTATCGATAAACCTATTATGTTCGATTCTACCAGGAGGGCGTTGTCTCTCCGGTACATGAAAAACAGGTATGGGATGATAAAAAAGAAACCGGTCATTAAACCTGTTATGATCGTGCTTCACTGGACGGTTATTCCTGCTTTTGAAGGTACATTTGATACCTTTAACCGGGCTACCCTACCGGGGTCAAGAAAAGATATTCATGCCGCCAGTCCACTCAATGTTTCTTCCCAATATTTGATAGACCGAGACGGAACCATCTTTCAATTGCTTCCGGATACCGTTTTTGCGAGACATGTTATTGGGCTTAATTACTGCGCCATAGGAGTAGAAAATGTGGGAAGTGAACAACACCCTCTCACAAAGGCACAACTAAAAGCTAATGTAGCATTAATTCGATATCTTAAAAAGAAGTACCCTATACAATATGTAATAGGGCATTATGAATATAAGAAGTTTATTGGGACTCCTCTTTGGAAGGAATCAGATCCGGATTATCTGACGGAAAAAACGGATCCGGGGACTTCTTTTATGAGAAAGGTCAGAAAAAGGATCAAAGACTTACATCTGAAAGGTCCTCCTGCAGATAAATAAGAATAGAATGAGGTGTTTACACTTCCTTATGTGACTGAGGCTCTTAAATAAAAAGATAACAGAAGATATTGGGCTTTAGCCGCATCATCTATACGAGTGTTAAATACCGGACTCAAAGAAGGAATATGGGAATTACGACCAAAATGATAGGCAATAAGCCGTGATACTTTTTATGAATGGAGATAATCAATGACCTATGAAACAGATGAAGATAAAAATGGTTGGTCTTATTTTAGGAGGATTGTCTTGTATATTTTTCTCTCAGAAAAATATATATGCACAAAACGTAGCTGATCAAGTGGTCATAAGAAGGACTGATTATGGTGTTCCTCATATTAAAGCCGAAAATCTCCGAGCTGCAGGCTATGCCATGGGATATATACAGATGGAAGATTATGGAGAAACAATTATAGACGGTTTAATCAAAGCTTGCGGCACTTGGGCAAGATATCATGAGTTAGAAGGTGAGGCATTAAGAAAACAGTTGGATAAGGATGTTGCCAATCGGTTGTACTATGAACAGGCTGTTTCTTCTTTTCATCGTTTAAATAATCAGACCAGAAAGCTGACAGAAGGCTATGCTGAAGGTATCAATAAGTATATCGAATTGCATTCAGAAGAATTTCCCGACTGGGTAAAACCCAATTTTACCGGAGTAGATGTTCATGCTGTAGGGATAGGAAAGCATGGGCAGAATACAGTTAAACACTTTATACGTAAACAGAGAAAAGAAGATCGGAAGGTTGGATATTTATCCCCGGAAAAGTGGACTACGCCATGGACAAGCATAGCATTGAATGCCAGAGATGAACATCCAGATATCGGATCTAATGCCTGGGCTTTGGCTCCCGGTCGGACAAAATCCGGAAAGGCTATTTTGTTGAGAAATCCGCATTTGTATTGGGATGCCGGTTATTATGAAGCTCAAATGGAGGTGAACGGATTGTTTAATTTTTATGGTGATTTTAGAATAGGACAGCCTTTGGGAGTCGTGGGTGGATTTAATAAATATTTGGGCTGGTCAACAACCAACAACCATCCTGATTTAGAAGAAATATATGCACTAAAGAAAGATCCCAAACATGCAAAAAGTTACCTTTTGGATGGACAATCTCATACATTGAAGAAAAAAACAGTTACGGTATTTTATAAAAAAGAGAACCATCTTGAGCAGACTCAAAGGATTTTTTATTTTACTCCTTATGGGTCGGTAATTTATCGTAATAAGCATAACTATTTCATTATCAAATCTGTTGCAGACGGAGAATTTAGAAACGATCAGCAATATTTAAAGATGATGCAAGCCAAAAATTTAGATCAATGGAAAGAGGCTATGAGCATGCAGGGATTGTATGAATCCAATTTTACCTATGCAGACGGGGATGGAAATATTTTTTATGTGTGGAATGCGGCTACTCCCATTTTGCCTTATGCAAAAAGAGACAAAAGAGGGGTTATCCATGTGAGTAGAAAGTCCCAGATATGGACAGATCTATATCCTTGGAATCAGCTGCCTCATCTCCTAAATCCGAAAGGCGGATATTTGCATAACGAGAATGATCCTTTCTATTATACCAACCTGAATGAAATTTTTCATAAGTCTGATTTTCCCGATAATTTTCCAAAGCCTAAATTGGGTTTGCGAAGCCAGTTGTCAATCCAACTCATTGGGGGAAGTGATCGATTTTCTTTAGAAGATGTGGTAAGACGAAAAGGAACATTGAAAATGTTGTTGGCAGACCGGGTTAAAGCAGATTTAATACAAGCCATTCTGGACGCTCAACCACAAGGGGAGGAGAAGGAGGCTCTTGACATAATCAAAAAATGGGATAATACGGTGTCTAAAGAAAGCAAAGGGAGTATCTTATTTAAAATTTGGTGGTATAAATATGTGGCACTAGTGAACAATGGACACCCGGTTGCTTCTACGCCGGAATCAGTTGGATTTCCGGCTTCCGGAGAAAAGCTCTTTGCTGTTCCCTGGTCAAAGGATGATCCCATCCATACTCCTTATGGTCTGGCAGATAAAGACCTTGCCGTAAAGGCATTTCATCAGGCCATTCAGGATTGTAAAGAAAAGTATGGATCAGTTGGCGTAGAATGGGGAACGGTGCATCGAGCCAAGATAGGTAAACGAGATTATGCTGTAGGGGGCGCGACGGGATCTTTGGGCTGTTTTCGTGTGCTTTGGTATGCTCCGGATGCTGCTAATGACCGGAAATTGGATGTAAAAGGAGGAGATGGCTGGGTGATTGCTGTGGAATTTGGAGATATTCCACGTGCGTATTCTGTACTCGCTTACGGAGATAGCAATAAAGAAGATTCTCCCTATTACGGAAATCAGCTGAAAATGTTTGTGGATCGAAAGATGAAAACCGTACGCTATACGGAAGCGGATATAAAAAAACATACGAAGAGAATATATCATCCGGGAGAAGAATAAAAATCACCTGAAGGATGTATTTTAATTAGGTTATTTAAACGAAAAAAGTTTCTGTTATAATATGGAGAATACGGCTATTTTTACAGATAATGCAGTTGTTTTTGGGATTCTGATGGTCGTTTTAGGGTTGGTGTTTTATACTTCCGGATTGAAAAATAAATGGGTTAAAAAGCTATATGCTGTTTTCCCTCCTCTGTTGATGTGCTATTTCATTCCGGGAATACTGAATTTGTTGGGGGTGATAGATGGGACGCATTCTCCATTGCACGATCTCGGGAGTGATTATCTGTTACCGGCTTGTCTTATCTTATTTACATTAAGTTTGGATTTGAAGGAGTTGTGGAAGATGCGAAAGAAGGCAGGGGTTATTTTCCTCGCAGGGACACTGGGGGTGGTTATTGGTGGACCTGTAGCTTTGTGGATAACATCTATTGTAGCACCGAGTGTAGTGGTCGGTCAGGGAGCAGATGCCCTTTGGAGAGGATTTGGGACTTTAGCCGGTTCCTGGATCGGCGGGAGTGCCAACCAGGTGGCATTGAAAGAGATTCTGAATCCTTCTCCGGATTTGTTTTCTTCTACTTTGGCAGTGGATGTATTAATGGCATATGGCTGGATGGCAGTGTTGCTTTATGGAATTACCAAAAGCAAATATTTGGATAAGTTTTTAGGCGCAGATTCAAATGATGTGAAGAAATTGATAGAAAAAATGGAGCAAAAAGAGAAAAAAGAAAGCAGGATTCCTGAATCAAAGGACCTCATTATCATGTTTTCTATTGCTTTTGCCGGAACGGGGCTGGCAGCTTTGGTTTCTGATCCTGTTGCAGGGTGGTTTCAGACAAATTATCCCCAACTTTCTAAGTTTTCCTTGACCTCTTCTTATTTTTGGATGATTCTTGTGGCAACGATAATAGGTATAGGTTTGTCTTTTACAAAAGTTCGTGGTTTAGAGCAGATGGGAGCTTCAAAGTTGGGAACTGCTTTGTTATATATGCTGATTGTGACCATTGGGATGCAAATGAATATTCTCGCTATTTTCAACAATCCCGGCTTTTTTATGATAAGCTTTATTTGGATTTGCATTCATGCCATTATCATATTTTTGGTGACAAAATGGACGAAAACACCCTTCTTCTACATGGTTGTTGGGAGCATGGCCAATATTGGAGGAGTAGCTTCTGCAAGCGTTACCTCTGCTGCTTATCATCCTTCTCTGATTTCTGTCGGGGTGATTGTAGGTGTTTTTGGTTATGCCATCGGAACCTATGCCGGCTGGTTTTGTTCTTTGTTAATGCATTGGGTATTAGGTGGATAACCATCAAGTCTTATCTTTTCTGATCTGCATATCCAAAGACTTTTTTTAATAATGGAGTCGTTCGCCCGGAGAGATTTTCGCGGATATTGGTTTCTTTTTTGGCTACCATTTTAAATAATCCATCGATGGCTTTTTCGGTAACATAAGCGCTTAAATCCGTATTGACCGGCTGTACCAAGGGAAGTTGATTGTATTTACTGGTCAGTGTCCCCCAGTATTTCGTAGCATCTACTTTATTCAGGCTTTTTGCAATGACAGGTTGAAAGCTATTTGCTAATTCGGAAGTGGTTGTCTTCCTAAAATAATGGGTTGCTGCAGTGTCTGAACCTAAAAGAATTTGGGTGGCATCTTGAAAACTCATGGATTTTAAGGACTTCATGAAAATAGGTAGTGCTTTTTGGGAGGCATCTTCTGCTGCCCGATTGAGTGACAGAATAAATTGGTCACATAAGTCATTGAGCCCAATCTTTCGAAGGGTCTTTTCTACTTTCTGTGCTTTTGGAGGGAATAAAACCTTGATGAGTGCGTTATTGAAAAATCCATTTTTGGCAGAAACTTGTTTTACCCCTTGCTCTAGACCTATTTGTAAGGCTTCTTTCAGTCCCGACCTGATTTCTTTATGGGAGGGATCGGTGGTGTTGCTTGTAGAGCCGCTAGTGCCCTGGTCAAATATCCCGCCTTGTGTGCCTGCAATAGGTTGAAGACTGTCACAAGAAGATGCAAGACAGAGGCAACCGGCAATGATGGAAGACAAAATTATATGTTTCATAGTGTTCTTTTTTGAGGATTGTTTTTTGTGGTGTCAAAGGCTTCTTTTTCCATGAGATCAATATCTCTATTGATTAAAATCATTTCTCCTTGGCGTAAGGTATCGGTATTGGGGAAATCACTTTGATAAGATTTTGTCGCTATCAGTTTCCCTTTCAATACTTTTAAGGACTGTCCGGGACTACTGCTGTAGGCTTTTATTTTGAAGTCAACAGCTTGTGTTTCTAATTTCATCATCCCTGTAAAGATAACGAAACGATGTGTACTTTTCTTTATAAAAAAATGAGCTTTCCCATCTAATTTGAATAAGTACTTGTTTTGATAGAGGCTGTCTGATATTTTTAGGGAAGAAAGTGAGTCTAAAAGTACCCGATTATTGTCAGGAATAGAATATGATTTGATCCGGGATGTTTTATTTTTTAATTCGGTATAAGAATTTTCGTCTTTAAAATAAGACAAGTTTTGGTTTTGTTGAGTATCGGATGAAGGGGAAGGTTGGCAGCTTAATAAAAAACATAAAATCATTATTCCCGGAAGGAAGAATTGTTTATTGTAAACCCCCATCTTCATCGATTAATACCGTTTTAATTCTCGTTTCATTTGACGGTCAATATCTTTTCGCTTGATGCTTTCTCGTTTGTCGTATAGTTTTTTCCCTTTTGCCAGACCTACTTCTACTTTTGCTAATCCGTCATTATTGATAAACAGTCGAAGGGGCATAATGGTAAATCCCCTTTCTTTTGTTTTGTTCAACCATTTTCTTAATTCTCTTTTTTGAAGAAGGAGTTTACGAATCCGCAACGGATCATGGTTGGCATAAGTACCATGTGAATATTCAGAAATATGGAGGTTTTTGAGATATAGTTCTCCTTTAGAAGAAAAATAACAGTAGGCGTCATTGAAACTTGCTTTTCCTTCCCGAATGGCTTTTATTTCGGTGCCTGTCAGGACAATTCCTGCTACATATTTGGCTTCAATGTAGTATTCAAAATGTGCAGAACGGTTTTTAACCTGTTTCATGACCACCTCCTTTTTTATTTATTCAAGAGTAAACCGTAGCATTGGCTCAATTTATTTTTGAGGTGCTTTCTTTCTACTATAAAATCAAGAAATCCATGATCTAGTAAGAATTCTGATCGTTGAAATCCTTCGGGTAAATCCTTTTTAATGGTTTCTTTAATCACTCGAGGACCTGCAAATCCGATTAAAGCTTCTGGTTCGGCAATATTAAGATCTCCCAGCATGGCAAAAGATGCTGTGACTCCACCTGTGGTGGGATCGGTACAGAGAGAGATAAAAGGGAGTTTTGCATCTGCCAGTTGAGTTAACTTTGCAGATGTTTTTGCCATTTGCATGAGGGAAAAGGCACTCTCCATCATGCGGGCGCCACCGGACTTACTGATAATTAGAAATGAAGTTTTATGTGCTATACTATAATCTATAGCACGGGCTATTTTTTCTCCTACTACAGAGCCCATTGATCCTCCAATAAAATCAAAATTCATACAGGCGATGGTCAATTCTAAACCATTTATTTTTCCGGTTCCTACCGTAAGCGCGTCTTTACGGCCTGTTTTTTTCTGTGCTGTTTTTAATCTTTTATCGTACGATTTTAAATCGTTAAATCCCAGATAGTCTTTAGGAGAGATGTCCGTGTAAAGCTCCTCATACTTTCCTCTATCAAAAAGAATTTTAAAATATTCTTCAGCATTAATGCGATTGTGGTAATTGCATTTTTCGCATACGTATAAGTTCTCTATTAGATCCTGGCGGGTAACGGTATGTTTACATCGTGGACATCTAAACCACAACCCGTCTGGGGTTTCTTTTTTTTCTTCTGTTGCCGTAGAAACACCTCTTTTTATACGTTCAAACCAATTTGCCATAAGATAGAATCTTGAAGTTTAGAAAATTGAATTATAAAAAGAAAAAAGTGCAGCAAAGTCTTTCGCTACACTTCCTCTTATATTTTAGGCAATAGTAATTGAATCGTCCAGATAAACATCCTGAATAGCCTGAGTTAGTTCTACTCCTTCTTTAAAAGGACGTTGGAAAGCTTTACGACCAAGGATAAGACCCATTCCACCGGCACGTTTATTGACTACGGCAGTAGAAACTGCATCGGCAAGGTCATTGTCGCCGGAAGCTCCTCCTGAGTTGATAAGCCCAACCCTACCGCTGTAACAGTTTAATACTTGATAACGACAGAGGTCAATAGGGTGATCGCTTGTCAATTCGTCATAAACTAATGGATGTGTTTTGCCGTGTTTAGTGGCTAAGAATCCACCGTTATTGGTAGGTAATTTTTGTTTAATAATATCGGCTTGAATAGTCACTCCCAAATGGTTGGCCTGACCGGTAAGATCAGCCGAAGTGTGATAGTCTTTTCCGTCTACTTTGAATGCTTCATTACGAGTATAACACCACAAGATGGTAGCCATTCCTAATTCATGAGCCAATTCAAAGGCTTCGGCGATTTCCACAATCTGACGACGACTTTGTTCTGATCCGAAATATATTGTTGCTCCTATAGCGGTAGCTCCCATATTCCAAGCATCTTTGACCTTTCCAAATAGTTTTTGGTCGTAGGTGTTGGGGTAGCTTAATAGTTCATTATGGTTGATTTTTACTACGAATGGAATTTTATGGGCATATTTTCTGGACATGATTCCCAAAACACCAAAGGTGGAGGCTACGGCACTACAACCGGCTTCAACGGCCAGTTTGATGATATTTTCGGGATCGAAATACATTGGATTGGGGGCAAAAGCAGCTCCTCCGCCATGTTCGATACCTTGATCTACAGGAAATATAGAAATGTACCCGGTGTTAGCCAGACGCCCGTGATTTAAAAGGGCTTGTAAGCTGTTAAGGGTTTGATTGCTCCGATTGGAGTTGACCCAGATATCATCTACGTGGGAAGGGCTCGGAAGGCTGATTGAAGATTTGTCAATAGTTTTGCATTCATGATTCAATAAATAATCGGCCTGGTCGCCTAAAAGGTCTGTGATTTTTTTAGATGCCATAGTCTTTTTAGTTTTTAATTCACCTGCAAAGATACTCAATAGTGAGGAAGTTGCTATATTTTTATTTAGAAAGCATAAAAAGTATTGAAAAATTCGATTTTTTTATTAAATTTAAAGAAAAATTAAACAATGATTGCACACAATGAAATTCAAGTAGGTGATTGGATCTTGGTAGAGGTAAATGGAGAAAAACAAGTCAGGAAAGTTGAACAGACAAGTGTGGAAAGAATAGGGACTAAAGATGGAGAAAAGTCAGGATGGTTCCTTCCGGAGGAAGTGTATCCCATTAAATTAACCGAAGAATGGTTGAAGTATTTTGGATTTAAAGAAGAAGAAAGTCAGGATGGCGAACTAAAATATCGATTAAGCGATTCTACCTTTACTTTGACTTATCCTGATAAAAATAATAAAAATCAAATCATTCTGGATTGTCATGGTTCGCACTTAAGGGAATTTGAAGAAGGTCTTACCGTACATGAGCTCCAAAATCATTTTCATGGGATGACCAAGGTAACCTTGGATTATTATACCGACTAAGGAATAGAATGGAGTCAATGATTCTATCCATAGAGTTCTTGATGTATTGACTTTCTGTCATATCCCATATCTTTTATTCTCTGTCTGGCTTCTTTAATCATATCTTTCCAGCCACAGATATAAAAGTGTGCCGGTCGTTTATCTTTTGCCAGCCTCTCATAAATGGGATGTACATATCCTGTGGCTCCCTCCCAGTTTTCTCTGGAAAGGGTAGGAATATAATGGAATCTATCGATCTCTCTTTCCAGTTGTTTCATTTCTTCATAATAAAGAAGGTCTTTTTGAGTTCGTGTGCCGAAAATAAGATAAATGTGATGTTTTATCGGGATATTATGATTGCGAAGATAATGTAGCATGGATCTGTATGGGGCAATCCCTGTTCCTGTGCAAATAAGAAAGAGATCTCTGTCGATTTCTTCTGGAAGGGTAAAAATGCCTTTGGGACCGTGAAAGGATATTTTGTCTCCAATTTTTGTTTCATTGAAAAGGTAGGTAGAACCTTTTCCGCCCTCCAGAAGAACAATAACGAGTTCTAATTCATTCGTACCATTGGGTGCCGATGCAATGGAGAAGCTACGCCAACGCCTGGAAGGTTTATCTGCAATCGGAAGATCCATGGTAATAAATTGACCCGGTTTAAAATGAATCTCTTGTAAATCTGTGGTTTTAAAAAAGAACAGTCTCGTATTGTTGGTGACTTGTTCTACCCGGGTGAGCATACCTTCGTGCCAAGTTAGAGCCATAACTTAAAATATTAAACGATATCAAAAGTAAGCAATATCATTTGAAAACAAGAGAAAGGTTGTTTTGTTGTGTAAAAGTTAAAAAAAGAAGTACTTTTTCTAGGCCGGTGGTTCAAGTTCTTATTTTTTGGATAACTTTAGCCTCCAAAAGAAAAAATATGTTTGATTTAAAAGGAAAAAATGCAATTATAACAGGTGGAGGTAGTGGAATTGGACAAGCCATTGCCACGACATTCGGAAAGGCCGGTGCACAGGTAAGAATTATAGAATTAAAAGAGGAAGCTGGAAAGGCAACTGCCGAAACCATTGAAAGGGAAGGCGGAACTGCAAGTGCCTATGTAGCAGATGTGTCTAAACAGAAAGAGGTTGCCCGAGTGGTGAACCAAATTGTGGAAGAAGATGGGAAGGTTGATATCTTAGTGGTTTGTGCAGGAATAGCTCATGTAGGGACCCTAGGATCTACTTCTGAAGAAGATTTTGATCGCATTTATTCCGTGAATGTTAAAGGCGTTTATAACAGTATGTACGCAGTGATTGATCAAATGGAAAAACAAGAAAGTGGAGTCATTATTAATATAGCCTCTATCGCTTCTCATGTAGGAATATCAGATCGCTTTGCTTATTCCATGAGTAAGGGTGCAGTCTATACCATGACCCAATCCGTAGCAAAAGATTATGTTAAGAAGGGAATTAGATGTAATAGTATTTCTCCGGCACGGGTACATACGCCTTTTGTTGATGGGTTTATAAAGAAGAATTATCCGGGAAAGGAAGAAGAAATGTTTGAGAAATTGAGCCAGACGCAACCTATTGGTAGGATGGCAACCCCTCAGGATGTGAGTGGACTGGCATTATATCTATGTTCTGATGAAGCTTCTTTCATTACCGGAACCGATTATCCTATAGATGGAGGTTTTATAACACTGAATTCTTAAATATAATAATTAAAATAAAAAATAATACTATGAAAATCGTTCGTTTTGGAGACAAAGGACAAGAAAAACTGGGGATACAGACTGAAGATGGAATGTATGATGCTAGTGCTTTTGGAGAAGACATTACTGCTGATTTTTTATCCGGAGGAGGATTGGAAAGACTGGAACAATGGTGGAAAAATAACCAATCTAATGCACAAAAAGTTGATGAGAATATAAGACTGGGTGCCTCTGTGGCTACAGTATCCAAAATAGTCTGTATTGGATTGAACTATGCTGATCATGCTAAAGAAACCAATGCTACTCCACCGGAAGAACCTATCATTTTCTTCAAAGCATCTTCTTCAATAATTGGTCCGAATGATGATGTGATCATTCCCAAAAATAGTAAGAAAACAGATTGGGAAGTTGAATTGGGGGTAGTGATTGGCAAAAAAACAAATTATGTTTCGAAGGAAGAAGCTATGGATTATGTAGCCGGATATACACTACACAATGATTATAGTGAACGGGAATTTCAGATTGAAAGAGGAGGACAATGGGTCAAGGGAAAAAGCTGCGATACTTTTGCGCCTTTAGGACCTACTTTAGTGACTAAAGACGAAATTGAAGATGTCAATAACCTGCGTTTGTGGCTGACACTAAATGGGGAAACTATGCAGGATGGGAATACATCTAACCTCATTTTTGATATTCCATATTTAGTAAGTTATGTAAGTCAATTTATGAGCCTGATGCCGGGAGATGTTATCTCTACGGGTACTCCTGCCGGTGTTGGCCTGGGTATGCGCCCTCAGGTGTTTTTGAAGGATGGAGATGTTGTGGAATGTGGAATTGATGGGTTGGGAAGCAGCAAGCAGCATTTGAAAGCCTTTCGATGATCCGGTGATCCGGTGATCAGTAATCAACCATATAACCATAAAGGCATATAACCTATGAAATACTACTTGGCATTGGATTTAAAGGATGATCCGGAATTAATTGCGGAATATGAAGAATATCATCGGAATATATGGCCGGAGATAAAAAGGAGTATAAAGGATAGTGGTATAATGCAAATGGAAATCTATCGGGCGGGAAACCGCTTGTTTATGGTCATGGAAGTGGAGGATGGTTTTTCTTTTGAAAGAAAAGAAAAAATGGATGCTGCTAATCCAAAAGTTCAAGAATGGGAAAATCTGATGTGGAAGTATCAGCAAGCCATACCGGTGGCTAAAGAAGGTGAAAAATGGGTGTTAATGGAGAAAATTTTTGAATTGTAAAATGACAATAGATGCACATCAACATTTTTGGCAGTATAATCCTGTAAAAGATGCCTGGATTACGGAAGATATGGCGGCTATTCGAAGAGATTTCTTACCCGCGAATTTACGAAAGGAGTTACAAAAAAATAAGGTAGATGGAAGTGTTGTCGTCCAAGCTGCACCTACAGAGGAAGAAACCAATTTTTTACTGGATATAGCCAACAAAAATGAGTTTGTGAAAGGTGTCGTAGGTTGGGTAGATCTGACTGGCAACGATATTGAGAAGCGATTGGCCTATTATTATGACCATGCCGATAAGTTGGTTGGGTTTAGGCATACGGTTCAGGATGAGCCCGATGATGAATTTCTCTTAAGAAAAGATTTTTGTCATGGAATAAGTCGTTTGTCGAAATATAATTACACTTATGATATTTTAGTTTATCCACATCAACTGCCTGCTGTTGTACAATTTATCGAACGTTTCCCGGAGCAGAAATTTGTGATCGATCATATGGCTAAGCCATATATAAAAGCGGGAAAAGTTAATCAATGGGCAGAGACAATGAAAACAATAGCCCGGTATCCAAAAGTATATTGTAAATTGTCAGGTATAATTACAGAGGCAGATTGGAAAAACTGGAACAAAGAGCAAATAAAACCATATTTAGATGTCGTTTTTGAAGCTTTTGGATCTGAAAGGCTGATGTATGGGTCGGATTGGCCGGTCTGCTTAGTTGCAGGGAGATATAGTGAGGTCAAAGAACTCATTTTTCAATATATAGAGTCTTATGGTCAGGAAGAACAACAGGCAATCATGGGTAGAAATGCGGAAAATTTTTATCAATTATAATAATCAAAATAAATGGATTTAGGATTAAAAGAAAAAGTGGTCATTGTTACGGGGGGGGCAAAAGGAATAGGAGAAGCCATTAGTAACTGTCTAGGAACGGAAGGAGCAACGGTTGTTGTTGCAGGAAGAACAGAAGCAGATAACCTAAAAGTGGTAGAAAGTATACAAGCTGAAGGTGGGAAGGCAAATAGTGTAGTGGCTGAATTAACCCATCTGTCGGAGTGTAAACATGTTATTGATGATACCTTAGAGAGGTATGGCAGGATAGATGGATTAGTGAATAACGCCGGTCTGAATGATGGAGTTGGTCTGGAGCATGGTTCTCCGGAAGCATTTATGGAGAGTCTCAAGAAGAATATTATGCATTATTTTGCTTTAGCGCATTATGCTTTGCCGGCGCTAAAAGAAACCAAGGGGAATATAGTAAATATTGGTTCTAAAGTAGCTTTGACCGGTCAAGGGAACAGCTCCGGTTATGCAGCTTCAAAAGGAGGAATTAATGCCCTTACCCGGGAATGGGCCGTAGAGTTATTGCCTTATTCTATTCGTGTGAATACGGTTATTCCGGCTGAAGTATGGACACCACAGTATGGAAATTGGATTCAAAAACAACCTGATTCTGAAAATAAATTAAAGAGTATTGTTTCTAAAATTCCGCTGGAACAGCGGTTTACTACGAGTGAAGAAATAGCAGATACCTCTGTTTTTTTACTGAGTGAACGTTCGAGTCATACTACCGGACAAATTCTCGTAGTAGATGGCGGATATGTTCATCTGGATCGTGCGATCAGTTAAAGATCTTCAATAGACTCACCTCACGAGTAGAAAAATTCTTTTGAAATTTAAGGTTTATCTTATATCTTTAACCGCTGATAGCTTAATCGTTTAAATGAAATTACAATGAAACATTTTCTCCTTTTTGTATGTGTAAGCATGCTATTTATTTCTTTTAGTTGTCAGAATAGCTCCAACTCTTCCCGGAAGGTTGCAGATTCTTCAGACCAACAAGCTACAAGATGGTCGACACAAAAAGCCAATCAGTGGTATCGAGGTCAGGGGGGATGGCTGGTAGGGTGTAATTTTACCCCCTCTAATGCAATTAACCAATTGGAGTTTTGGCAAGAGAAGACGTTCGATACTGCCAGAATTGACAAAGAACTTGGATGGGCGGAAGATCTGGGTTTTAATGTTGTACGGGTATATTTGCATAATTTGCTATGGAAACAAGATTCTACAGGCTTTCTAAAACGCATGGATCAGTTTTTGGATATTGCAGATCGACATGGAATTGGTGCTATGTTTGTCTTTTTTGATGGATGTTGGAATCCGGATCCACACTTGGGAAAACAACCGGATCCGGTACCTCATGTTCATAATTCCGGATGGGTGCAAAGTCCGGGAGCAGATATTCTTTCAGATACAACGAAATATGGGCCATTAAAAGATTATTTGCAGGGGGTAATGTCTCATTTTAAAAATGACAATCGGGTGCTGCTTTGGGATCTTTTTAATGAACCGGATAATGACAATGGAGGACGTTTCTCGGATGATTTAAGCCCGGAAGAAAAATATAAGTATGCTTTTATTTTACTGAAAGATGCTTTTCAGTGGGCTCGGGAAGTGAATCCTTCTCAACCCTTGACCGTAGCTCCATGGCATAGAGATTGGACCGATTCTGCCGCTATGGATCCAATGGATCAGTTCATGTTTAATCATTCGGATGTGATTTCCTTTCATTGTTATGACTCTTTAAACATTGCAAAAAGGAAGGTAAATACTTTACAGCGTTATAACCGCCCCCTTATCTGCTCGGAGTATATGGCGCGTCCTAATGGAAGTACTTTTGAAACGATCCTCCCTTATTTTAAAAAACAACAGGTGGGAGCGATTAACTGGGGATTTGTCAATGGGAAAACACAAACTATTTACCCCTGGGACAGCTGGACAAAAGAATATGACAGACCTCCTAAAGTGTGGTTTCATGATATTCTTCATAAGGATGGATCCCCCTATGATTCAGAAGAAACAACTTTAATTAAAAAGTTGACCGGAGCGTCAACAGATTAAGATATAGACATGAAATTGTTTTTGTTAGGTGGGTTTTTAGGAAGTGGAAAAACAACAGCTATTGCTGAAGCCTGTCGGTTATTGGCAATAAAGAAACGAAAAGTGGGAGTCATTACTAATGATCAAGGTCATCTTTTGGTAGATAGTACCTACATCCAAGGATTACACATTGATCATCAGGAAGTAGTGAATGGTTGCTTTTGTTGTAATTACAATCAATTAGAAAAGGGTATTCAATCCTTCCTGCAGGGCAGTGCTCCGGAAATTATTTTTGCAGAATCAGTCGGCTCTTGTACCGATATAATTGCTACGGTTATCAAACCTCTTCATCAATCTTACCCGGATTTAGAGATCGTATTGTCTGTATTTGCAGATATGACCTTCTTATTAAAGATGAAAGAAGGGGCTTCTCCCGATTTTGATGGAGCGGTTCACTATATTTATCAAAAACAACTGCAGGAAGCGGATGTTTTGGTGATGAATAAAAAGGATTTACTATCCCAAGAACAATTGCAGCGGATTAAGCAACAAGTAGCGATAAAATATTCAGATAAAGAAGTTTTATTCCAAAATTCCCTACATCCTCCCGATATAAAGCAATGGACTGAAGTCCTATCTCAGTTTACTCTCAAACAGGAAAGGTCTACACTGGATATTGATTATAATAGATATGGAGAAGGAGAGAAGGCGTTGGCTTGGTTGGATGCTGAATGGGTATTGGAGTCTCCTGATGGAAGAGGTATTGAAAAAGCAATACGATTGATAAATGCCCTTTATGAAGGCTTGTGTTTACACCCAATTGGGCATTTGAAATTTTTATTAAAACAAGGAGACTGGCAAAGAAAAATAAGTTTTATTTCGAATGAAGAACCTAAGCTTCGACCAACGGCTTCTTTACGACATTTTACGACGCTTGATATTTTTGTAAATGCAAGGGTTCAGATAGCACCTCAAGTATTGAAGGAGATATTCCTTTCGATTAAAGAAATTCTGACTCAACAATTGCAATTTACATTAACAGAAAAGCATGGTCATGTGTTTCGACCGGGTCAGCCGGAACCTACGCATCGGATTAAATTTTAGAAAATAAAAAAAATAAAATTTGTTACTTTAAACGTTTAAGCTTACATTTGAGGTGTTGTTTAATTTAGCTTAAACGATTAAAGAATATTTTAAAACAAGATAAATAGTAAATAAAAATAAAAAAAATATGGAAGATTATCCTAAAATTGGCATTCGACCTATAATAGATGGTCGTTTAGGAGGAATACGAGAATCTTTAGAAGGGGTCGCTATGGATATGGCCAACCGTGTATCTCGCTTATTTGAGAAAGAATTAAAATATCCGAATGGAGAGGTCGTTCAATGTGTTATTGCAGATTCTTGTATTGGAGGAGTTAAAGAAGCTGCAGATTGTGCAGAGAAATTTAAAAAGGAAAATGTCGGCGTCTCTCTTTCTGTTACGCCCAGTTGGTGTTATGGAGCAGAAACCATGGACATGGATCCGCAAATTCCTAAGGCGATTTGGGGATTTAATGCAAGTGAAAGTCCGGGAGCCGTATATTTGGCGGCTACTTTGGCAGCTCATAATCAAAAAGGATTACCGTCTTTTGGGATTTATGGGAAAGATGTGCAAGATATGGAGGATAAGCATATTCCTGATGATATAAAGGAAAAGCTGCTTCGCTTTGCCAAAGCAGGTCTGGCAGTAGCAATAATGAAAGGACAATCCTATTTGGCGATAGGTTCGGTTTGTATGGGTATTGGAGGCTCAATGGTGAATCCGGATTTCTTTCAAGATTATTTGGGTATGCGCAACGAATATGTGGATGCTACAGAAGTGTTGCGTAGAATTAAATTGGGCATTTATGATCATGAAGAATTAGAAAGAGCGCGTAAATGGAAAAATAAATATTGTACAACCGGAGGCGATTATAATCAAGAGAAAAATATAAAATCGGAAGAAGAGAAAGAGGAAGATTGGGATTTTATTCTCAAAATGACCTTGATTGCCCGGGATTTAATGCAGGGTAATGATAAGTTGAATGAGATGGGGTATGAAGAAGAAGCGCTGGGACATCATGCTTTAATTGGAGGATTTCAAGGACAGCGTCAATGGACAGATTTTCTGCCAAATGGTGACTTTACTGAAGCCATCCTCAATTCCTCCTTTGATTGGAATGGAAAAAAGGCGCCTACCATTTTTGCAACAGAGAATGACTCTTTGAATGCAGCATCAATGTTGTTTAATCATTTATTGACCAATACTGCACAGATATTTGCAGATGTTCGTACTTATTGGAGCCCGGCAGCCATAAAGAGAGTAACCGGTTGGGATGCAGATGGGAAAGCAAAAAATGGGGTTATTCATTTGAAAAACTCCGGTTCTATTGCTCTGGATGCTTGCGGGAAGCAGCAGAAGGATGGTCGGCCGGCAATGAAACCACATTGGGATATTGAAGAGCAGGAAGTAGAAGCTTGTTTGGCGGCTACTACCTGGTTTCCTGCCAATAGAGATTATTTCAGAGGTGGAGGCTTTTCTTCTCAACTTCTTACTGAGGGCGGGATGCCGGTTACGATGTGTAGGGTGAATTTAGTAAAAGGATTAGGTCCTGTTTTGCAGATTGCAGAAGGATGGACGATTGATTTACCGAAAGAGGTTCATCAGCAGTTAGATGAGCAAACCGATAAAACCTGGCCGACAACATGGTTTGTACCAAAACTTTTAGAAAATAATGAAACTTTTAACAATGTCTATAATGTAATGGCAAACTGGGGAGCGAATCATGGAGCGATTAGCTATGGACATATAGGTGCAGATTTAATTACCTTGGCGGCTATGCTTCGTATTCCTGTAAATATGCATAATGTAGAGGATAAGGATATTTTTAGACCTTCGACCTGGGGCAATTTTGGAATGGATAAAGAAGGTGCAGATTATCGGGCTTGTTCCGTATTGGGCCCTCTATATTAATGGAGGGGTTTATCAAGACAGTATGAAGCCGTTTTTTCTTTTATTTTATCATAAATTCACAGCTGAATTTAAATTTTAAACCTTGATGATTTAGGATGAATAAAGTGTTCATACTGATCAAAAAAACATGACAAATGAAGCAAAACGAACGCAAAAAGTCTTCTCTTTTTTTAAAAGAGGGTAAAAATTATTTGGCTCCCTTTATAGCCATTTGTTCCTTATTTTTTCTTTGGGGTATTGCCCACGGCATGCTGGATACATTGGATAAAAATTTTCAGATGATGCTGGATTTGCATAAATGGCAATCCAGTTTTGTTCAGTTTTCTCTTTATGGAGCCTATTTGGGAATGTCGATACCGGCAGGGTTATTTATGAAGCGATATGGATATAAGAAAGGAGTCATTTTTGGCTTACTGCTTTTTGCTGTTGGCGCTTTGTTAGCAGCAGGAACAGCTCCTTTTCAGTCTTTCGTCATGTTTTTATGTTGTTTGCTCATTATCGGATGTGGGTTAGCTACATTGGAGACGGCTGCCAATCCGTATAGTACGAAATTGGGGCCCCCTGAAACAGCCGGAAGACGGATAAATATTGCACAGTCCTTTAATGGATTGGCTTGGGTGTTGGGTCCCTTAATCGCTTTATATATTTATAGAAACCAGAGCCATGTTGCCGGACAAAAAATGATTTCAATTGTGTTACCCTTTGCCATCATTGGAATCGTGGTATTGGTGGTGGCTTATATCTTTAAACGCCTGAGTTTACCCGAAATTACAGAGGCAGATGAAAAGGCTATGACAGAGAGTGCTGGTACTGGAGAAAAAGAATATATCTCGCCCAAGCCCTTATGGGAAAATCGTCATTTTAAGCATGGAGCTATTGCTCAGGCCTGTTATGTAGCTGCGCAAACAGGCATTTTTAGCTTTCTCATCAATTTTGTGACAGATGAAGGAATGCATCCTCGTTTTGATGTGGATTATGCTCCTTATTTCTTGTCTTTTGGATTTTTGTTGTTTATGATAGGTCGTTTATCGGGAAGTGCCATGATGAAAAAGATTTCACCTCAGAAGGTGCTGTCATGGTTTGCTTTTGGGTGTTGTATTTTGTTACCTGTGGTAGCAGCTGAATTTGGCTGGATTTCCCTGATATCCTTGTATTTGGTTTATTTCTTGATGTCTATTATGTATCCTACCATTTTCGCTTTAGCTATTGAAAGTCTAGGCTCGAAGACAAAGCACGCTTCTTCCTATATTGTCATGGGAGTGGCCGGAGGAGCGGTCTTCCCTCCAGTAATGGGGCTTATTGCCGATACCTGGGGAATGTCAATAGGATTCTTGGCCCCGATACCTTTGTTTGCCTTTATATTGTATTATGGTTTGTCAGGCTACAAAATAAGAAGAGTTCCTGCAGGAAGTGAAACCGTAGAAACGATTTAAAAAAATATAATGTATGGAAGATGATTATTATGTGATTGGCATTGATTATGGAACAGATTCCGTTAGGGCTGTTATTGTAGGGGTTGAAAGTGGTCAGATAATATCTTCTTCCCTGTTTTTATATAGCCGTTGGAAGGAGGGAAAGTATTGTAATCCTGCTAATAATCAATTCCGACAACATCCTCTGGATTATATAGAGGGGTTAGAAAAGGTGTTGAAAGATTGCTTTAATAAAGTTTCCGAAGTAGTGAAAAAAAAGGTGATAGGTTTGTCCATCGCGACGACGGGCTCTACCCCGGTTGCAGTGAATGCAGAAGGGATACCTTTGGCTCTTTTGGATGCTTTTAAAGAGAATCCCAATGCCATGTTTATTCTTTGGAAAGATCATTCTGCTGCGCAAGAAGCGGAAGAAATCAATAAAAAAGGGAAAAGTCGCGAAAATGATTACCTGAAGTATGTAGGAGGAAGTTATTCCTCTGAATGGTATTGGGCAAAATTGTTACATATCCTGCGCTTGGATAATGCAGTAAGAGAGCATAGCTATTCCTTTGTAGAACATAGTGATTGGTTACCTTTTTTATTGACCGGTGGAGCAAAAGCCACAGATATCAAAAGAAATGTGTGTGCGGCAGGACATAAAGCTTTATGGGCAAATGAATTTGGCGGATTACCTCCTGTTTCATTTTTTAAAAATATTGATCCTTTATTGGAAAAATATGTTCTTCATTTTGGGGAAAGGGTATATTCCGCTGGTGACCTAGCCGGGAAGTTAAGTAAAGAATGGGCAGAAAGATTAGACCTTTCTACAGAAGTGAAGGTGGGTGTTGGAGCTATTGATGCTCATGTAGGAGCAGTAGGTGGAGGGATAAAACCCTACTTCATGAGTAAGGTGATTGGGACTTCTACTTGTGATATGATGGTCGTTCCTAAAGAAGAAATTAAAGGGAAAGTGATTGAAGGAATTTCCGGTCAGGTCGAAAATTCTATTATTCCGGGAATGGTAGGTTTGGAAGCCGGACAATCTGCATTTGGAGATATTTATTCCTGGTTTAGAGATTTATTATTGTGGCCTTTTAAGCAAAAACCTGTGACAGATGGTATAGGATATTCTGAAGAAGCCTTTAGGAGTGTAAAAGAGAAGCTGTTGAAAGAATTGGATCAACAAGCAGCAACATTGCCACTAAAAGCAGACTCCGAGTTTGCTATGGATTGGTTTAATGGAAGAAGATCGCCCTTTGTGGATCCAAATGTAAAGGGAATGATAGGCAATCTTACCTTGGGATCGACACCGGTTCGGATTTATCGTGCCTTAGTGGAAGCTACCTGTTTGGGTTCCCGGGCAATTATAGAGAGCATCTCCGGTCAGGGTATAGAGATTCGTGGAGTAAATGCTGTTGGAGGAATAGCGATAAAATCAAATTATGTTATTCAAACATTGTCGGATATACTTAATCGACCTATACATGTTCAAAAGTCAGAACAATCGGTAGCTTTGGGAGCCGCACTTTTTGCTGCTGTGGTCTGTGGTTATTACGAAAATGTGGAACAAGCTTATCGCGAAATGACGGAAGGTGAGGAACAAGTTTTTATGCCAAATAAAGATCGGGTTGAATTCTATGATTCTCGGTTTGATCATTATAAACGTTATGGAGCATGTCAATATTAATATAGAATCGAAAAAACTTTTTATGATGGAAGCTTTACAATTGAATACACGGAAAATTCTGGATCGGAAGACTTTTAATGAAATATATAGTACCTATTATCAGGATTTAATGAAAAGGTTCATGTTTTTGATAGGGTCTCGGGAACGGGCAGAAGATATTATACAAGAGGTGTTCCTAAAGGTTTGGCAGCAGCGACAACAAGTAAATTTTGAATTATCTCTTCGAGCTTATATGATGCGGATTGGTCATAATTTAATTATGGATTATTACAGACATCATAAAGTGGAAAAACAGTTTGAATCTCGATATAATAAACAAAAAAGGAGAAGTTTTATTGATGAAGATGCGCTTTTTAATGAAGATAAAATGTCTCGTATAGAAGAGATTGTAAATAAATTACCACCGAAAAGGAAATTGATATTTCAATTATGTAAATTTGAAGAGAAGAGTTATAAAGAGGTGAGTGAGTTATTGAATATTTCGGAACATACTATTTGTGACCATATTGTGAAGTCCAAACGTTTTATAAAGTCGGAATTAGGTCTTATGAAAGGGAATCGTATTTACAATGGAAGATCTTGAAAATGAAAAAAAAAGTATTAATAAAAGACATTGCGGAAGCAGCCGGGGTCTCTTCAGCTTTGGTTTCTTATGTGTTGAATAACAAAGCAGAAGAAGCTAGAGTAAGTGCAAAAACAGCCAAACGGATTAGTAAGATAGCAAAAGAAATGCACTATCAACCTAATCAGGTAGCGAAAAGTTTAAAAAGTGGAAAATCGTTTTCAATTGGTCTTATTGTAACCGATATTTCTAATCCTTTTTTTGGACGTTTGGCCAGGCTAATAGAGAATGAATCAAATAAAGCGGGCTATACCGTCTTGTTTGGAAGTTCTGATGAAAATGCAGAACGGTCGCGGCAGCTTATTGATACTTTAGTCAATAGACAAATTGATGGGATCATTATCGTTCCGGCAGAAGGGAGTGAAAATCAATTAAAATATCTGCAAGAAATTAATATTCCTTTCGTTTTGTTGGATCGTTATTTTGAAGATATTGAGTCGAGTTATGTCGTTATAGATAATTTTAAAGCGACCTATCAAGCAACGAAGTTGTTGGTCAATAGAGGATATGAAAATATAGGGTTTGTCCAATATGATCATGAATTAAAACATACGATGGATCGGTTTCTAGGATATAAAAAAGCACTTGAAGAAGAAAAGAAATACAAGAAAGGAAAGTTTGTGTGTAAGGTAGGATACGATGATTATGCTTCTTTTAAAAAAGAATTTAAAATTTTAATTGACAAGGGGGTAGAGGCTATTCTATTTTCGACCAATACCCTTTCGATCCGGGGATTGAAAACTTTAAAAAAAGAAAAAATAAAAGTTCCTGAAGAAGTGGATGTTTTTTGCTTTGATCAGAATGTGTCTTATGACCTCTTTTATTATCCCATTGATTATGTGAAACAGCCTTTGGATCTGATTGCGCATGAAGCCGTAAGGCTCTTATTAGGTAAGGTTTACAAAGAAAAAGATTATCTGGAGAAGATAGTTCTTAATCCGGAAATTATAAAAAGTAATTAAGTATAGCAGATCTTTTTGAGAGTTGGAACGTATAAGTTATGTAGTATTTAGCTTAAACGATTAAAGTATATTTTAAATGGAAAAGGTTTAAAACAAAGAATATGTCTAATTTATACATAACAGATCATGGGAGTCTCCGTTTTTTAAGATATTTCATTTTTGGAGTGGGATTGATGTTTTTCAACTTAAACATTGGACATGCTCAAGAGATGGAAGTAAGTGGAACCGTAACATCTTCTAAAGGTACTCCTTTACCGGGAGCTACTGTAAGGGTAAAAAGCACTTCGGTTGGGACAAAAACCGAAGAGAATGGAAAATATCAATTGACCGTTTCCAGCAGTGAGGATACATTGATTTTTTCGATTGTAGGGTTTCAGAATAAGATTACTCCGATTGCAGGGCGTTCTGTTATAAATATTCAGTTATCTACCTCTAGTGAAGGATTGAATGAAGTGGTTGTGGTAGGGTATGGAACTCAGAAAAAGAAGGATTTAACAGGATCAATTTCTACGATATCTTCTAATCAATTAACAAAAAGACCCGTGCATTCTTTTGAAGATGCTTTGGCTGGTCAGGCTCCCGGAATAAATGTCGCACATAGAAATGCTGCTGCGGGAAATATTGGATCTATCTATATTCGCGGAATCGGCTCTATCTCGGCTAATACTCAGCCGTTGTTTGTTGTAGATGGATTTCCTACCGATGCTGCAAATGCCAATGCAATTAATCCCAATGATATTCAATCAATTGAGGTGCTTAAAGACGCTTCGGCTACAGCTATATATGGATCTAGAGGGGCAAACGGAGTCGTTTTGATAACAACTAAATCGGGGAAATCGGGTGGATTGAAAATACATATTGATGCGAAAGCCGGTTTTTCTAAAGCTCCTAAGAATGAATTTTATAGTGTCTTAAATGGAGCTCAATATGTAGAATGGTATAAAGAAAAAGCTTTGAATGATGGAGATCCGATTCCGGATTTTGTAAAAAAATGGGATGGTACAAGTACAAATTGGCAAGATGTGATATATCGTACTGCGCCCTTTCAAAATTATACTATTTCTGCTACAGGAGGAACAGACAAAATGTCCTACCTGTTTTCTGCCGGATATGTTGATCAGCAAGATATCTTATTGAAAGCAGGATTTAAAAAATTTACCGCTAGAGCAAAAATGGATTTTCATCCTTCAAAAAGGATTTCTTTAGGAATCAATATTGCTCCTTCTTATACTATTCAAAAAATAAGTGCGCCAGATGACGATTATTCTTCATTGACCGGTTCGGCAGTCCTCTTACCTCCGATTATTCCGGTAAGAGATAAAGATGGAAAACTGGCTGATCCCAATAGCTATCATGTCTTAAATAAAGAAATGTCAAATCCAATCGAAATTGCCAATAAATACCATAATAAAACCAAGAATACTTTTTTGCTGGCAAATATGTACGCAGAGATAGAAATTGTCAAAGGGTTGACATTTAAGTCAACCTTAGGAGCCAATATCACTCATAATAAGTTTCGGCTGTACCAAGAACCTATGAGAGGACAGGCGCTTTCTCCAGTTACATATTTAGATCTAAATTCAGGACAAACAGTGAATTGGTTAAATGAAAATACCATTACATTTAAAAGAAATTTCAATCAAGTACATGCTCTAACTTTGTTATTAGGGAATACAGAACAAAAGACAACTTATGAAAATGTAGATGCCAATGCAAATACTTTTCCGAGTGATCTGGGACGGACGATTAACTTTGGAAGTACAAAAAATGCTTCTTCGGGAGATGGAGGGAATACCTTATTGTCTTATTTTGCCCGACTAAATTATGCCTATAAAGGAAAATATCTTTTAACGGCTACTGTTCGACGGGATGGTAGTTCTCGCTTTGGCTCAGATAGGCGTTGGGGAACTTTTCCTTCTTTAGCTGTAGGGTGGAATTTATCTGAAGAAAGCTTTATGTCAGAAGCTGCATTCGTTGATCATGCAAAAATACGAGCCAGTTATGGAACGACAGGTAGTAACTTTATTGGTGATTTTACCTCTAAAGCGAGTTTGCGATCAGTCAATCAGTCTTTTAATGGGACAAATACTCTGGGATTTGAGAATGGAGATCCCGGTAATCCGGATTTGTCTTGGGAAGTCTCTAAACAATTTGATATTGGTTTTGATGCCCGGCTCTTTCATCGGTTGTCATTGACTTTCGACTATTATCATGATGTTACAAAGGATTTATTGTTACAAGTCAATGTTCCTCCTTCTACAGGTTATAGTGGTAATTTAGAAAATATCGGAAAATTAAAAAAGTGGGGATATGAAACCACGGTTAATGGACAAATTATTAAAGGTGAAAATTGGAGTTGGAACCTTGGGTTTAATATCACTTACATGGATCATAAAATATTGGCTTTAGGTCCTACCGGAGCGCCGTTGAGATGGTTTTTTGATGTATTGGAAAGTCCGGTAGGTGGGCATTTGGAAGAAGAACATGTTTTAAAACAGATTGGAATTTTGACACAGGAGGATATTGACAACGGGGTAGCTCATCGTCCGACAGATCAGGCGGGAGATATTAAATTTGTTGATGTAAATGGGGATGGAATGATAGATGCTTTTAATGGAGCAGATGGGGTTTTAATGGGGGATAATAATCCTAATCTATTGTATGGAATAAATACCTCAGTCGGCTATAAAAATTTTAATCTTTCTGTTTTGATGAATGGACAGGGAGGCGCTCAATTACTGGATTTTGTCTATCAAATCATGAGTCTTCATAATAATAATACCAATATGGATACTTATTTTTGGTATGGTCGTTGGCAATCTGAAGATAAACCGGGAAATGGTGTTGTACCTCGTGCCGGATATACAGACGAAGGAGCTGTTTCTTCTTGGGAAATCCAATCAACAAACTTTATGAGAATAAGTAATATGAGTTTACAATATACCTTCCCTGAATCAGTGAATAAGAAATTGATGATTCAAGACTTAAAAGCTTATATCTCCGTTGATAATGTATATACCTTTACGAATTTTGAAGGTGGAAATCCACAAGCCACCCGGTTGGGGTCGGGTAGAATTGTCGGGGATGGCAGAACGGTGTCTCTGAATTCAGTAGCTACCCCGCCTATACCGAGAGTATATACTTTAGGGGTGAGTTTCTCGTTTTAATTTAAAATTTGGAAATTATGTTATATGCAAATATTAAAAAATCGATAGCTCTTATAGCCTTTTTATTTGTTCTTTTGATGGGAATGAGTAGTTGTTCCAATAATTTTTTAAATGTAATACCGGACGATCGTATTCCTAAAGAAGCTTTTTTTAAGAATGCTTCTGATTTGGAATCCGCCGTAAATGGCGTATATGCTGCGCAAAGAGAAATGTATTCCGGGGGAGAATTGGGAATGTATAACATAGAGGAAACCCGCTCTGACAATACCAATCAGAAACATGGTCGCCAGACAGAGCATAGAGCAGTGGACAATTTTACAGCTGATGGAGGAAATACATCTTATAATCAATTTTGGGGATATGCCTATAATGTGATTAATTTGGCAAATGCCATTATCGATAGGGCGCCGGCAATAGAAATGGACGAAGATTTAAAAAATAGGCTAATTGGAGAAGCCAGGTTTATTAGAGGCTGTACTTATTTTGATCTGGTTCAGGATTTTGGAGGAGTGCCATTGAGACTGAAGGAAACCAAATCTTTGAGTGGAGATAATGATTTAGCTCGTTCTTCTGTAGATAGTGTATATGATGTGATTATTAGTGATTTGACTTTTGCGTCTGATAACCTGCCTGATGAGTATAGTGGAGATGATATTGGTCGAGCAACTTCTGGAGCAGCCTTAGGCATGTTGGGAAAAGTACAGCTACAAAAAGGAAACAAATCAGCTGCTAAAACAGCCCTTCAGAAAGTTGTAGACAGCCATAACTATGCTTTGCTTCCTGATTATTCGGGTTTATGGAAGCCTGGGAATAAAAATACAAAGGAATCTTTATTTGAGATTCAATTTACTCCTCCGAAGACGGGGTCTCCTTTCTGGAATTTCTTTGCTCCTCCTTCTTTAGGTGTCTCGGGGGGTACAAATGGTTCCGTAGCCCCGAATACTCCTACCCAAGATTTGTTGGATGCTTTCGAATCGGGAGATAAACGAAAAGCAGCCTCTATTTCATTAACTCAAAGTGGAAGGCCTTATATTGCTAAGTTTAAAGATCCGGGAGTGAGTACAGGGAATGATGCGAATGTAGATTTTCCGGTTTTAAGATATGCTGATGTGTTGTTAATGCTCGCTGAAGCAATGGGTGAAAATCCACAGTCTTATCATCTTATAAATTTAGTAAGGAACAGAGCCGGATTGTCTAATATAGATGCTTCTACTCCGGGGTCTTTTATTGAAAAATTAATGCATGAACGTCAGGTAGAATTGGCTTTTGAATGTCAAAGGTGGCATGATATCCTTAGGTTGGGAACGACAAAGGCGGTGAACTTAATGAATGCACATTTGGCTTCTGAATATCCTAATCAACATTTTGAAATAGATCAGCATGATTTATTGAATCCTATGCCGGTTTCTGAAATGCAATCTAATTCGGCAATGGAAGATAATCCCGGATATTGAGATTTAAAAAAAGGTAAAATTTTTTAAGAAAAAAATTTATAGAGCAGATCTTTTTTTTCATTGACACGTATTAGTATTATGGGAGGCGTTTATTCGTGATTTTTAGCTTAAACGTTTAAATCATTTTTATTATTATGAAAATAGATTGGTTTATTTTTTAATCAAAATTTGATAGCATGAGTTTGAAAAAGCTTTTTTTAAGCATTTCTAAAACATTGGGGTATTCAACAATATGTATTTTTGGTATATTATGGACTTCGGTGAGTCCTTTGTATGGTCAAAATCAGGGTCAAAAAAAAGTAGAAGGGAAGGTTTTATCTTTAAAAGATAAGATGCCTTTGGA
Source organism: uncultured Chitinophagaceae bacterium (assembly GCA_964647485.1). Lineage (GTDB taxonomy): Bacteria > Bacteroidota > Bacteroidia > Chitinophagales > Chitinophagaceae > FW021-bin31. The sequence goes on from CAZYHV010000014.1 coordinate 38,002, forward strand.
AGGAGTGACCGTTAAAATAAAACATGCTTCTCAGGGAACAGTGACGGATGCAGACGGTCATTATGAACTCGTAGTCTCAGAAGGGAATGACACTTTGGTATTTACCTTTTTGGGGTATCAGGAACAAGAGATCCCTATAAAGGACCGATCTGTTATTGATGTAAATTTGTCATCTTCTGCCCAAAACCTGGATGAGCTGGTCGTAACCGGATATATGAAGCAAAAGAAAGCCAACCTTTCAGGAGCGATTTCTGTGATTGATGAAGATGAGTTGGAAAGGAATCATGGTTCGACCAACTTTATGGAAACGCTACAGGGGAAGGTAGCCGGTTTGAATGTTACTTCTGATGGAAACCCGGTTGGAAATGTAGGTATTGAGATGCGGGGACAAACGTCGGTTACAGGAGCTCCACCGTTAATAGTGATTGATGGTATGTCTATGCCTCAAATGAATTTACGAGATATTAATGGTGGAAATATAAAGTCTATCCAATTTCTGAAAGATGCTGCTTCTGCCAGTATATTTGGAGCACAAGGTGCGGGAGGTGTCATTTTGATCGAAACCAAAAAAGGTAAGGCGGGGAAAACCTCAGTTAGATATGAGGGGTCGGTAGGAGTTTCGATGCTCTTGAATAAACCTACCATGATGAATACTCAACAGTATGGAAAGGCTTTATGGCAGGCTGCCGTAAATGACGGACATGATCCGAATGACATTACTCAGATTTATGATTATAAATGGCACAAAAACGATGAAGGTATTCCGGTATTGGATAAAGCGACTCCCATTGAATGGTTGAATGATGATCATACGATGTCTTCTGCCAATACCAACTGGCTAGATGCTATTACACGACCGGGGATACAGAATAATCACCAAATTACGGTTTCTGGAGGAAGTAAAAGATCCAGATCTCTCTTGTCTCTTGCTTACAATGAAAACCAGGGAACACAAAAACATACAGGTTTTAGAAGATTTACACTTCGACTAAATACCAGTTATGATTTAATCGAAGATCATCTGACCATAGGCGAGAACATAGAAGGATCTCGGATTCGGATGAATGACCAAAACCGCATGCATGATGCATTGGTAGAACCTCCTATTGTACCTGTCCATACAACGGATGGAGGATGGGGAGGCTCTGCTGTGAGCAAAGGAATGGATGACTATTGGAATCCGGTCAGAGAACTTACGCTTAATAAAGACAATTACAACCATTTTAATAAACTCTTTGGTGATGTATATGCAGATGTACATTTTCTGGATCACCTGACTTTCCATACTCAGTTGGGATTAGCATATACTGAAGGTAATCATAGAACGATAGATTTTAAATTTACTGAAGGAGGTGGAAAGAAAAATGAACATAATCACGTTAATCAATGGTACTGGTATGAAGCCAACCTCGATTTTACCAACACTCTAGATTATCACAATACCTTTGGTGAGCATGATTTGGATGTTCTTGTAGGTATAGAATCTAAACAATATCAAACAGAAACTACAGAAGGAGATCGACAAGACATTCAGTTTGAAAATTATGATTATGCTTATCTAAGTAACGCTACAGGGAGTAAAGATTTGATAGGAAATGGAGATAAATACAACTTCTTATCTTATTTTGGTAAAGCAAATTATTCCTATAGAGACAGATATTTATTGTCTGCTTCTGTACGTTATGATGGATCTTCAAAATTTGGAATAAATAATCGTTATGGGTTATTCCCTGCTGTCTCTGCAGGATGGCGTATCAGTCAGGAGGATTTCTTTTCTTCCGTTTCTTCTGTTTCTGATTTAAAGGTGCGAGCCAGCTGGGGGGTCAATGGGAATTCCAATATCTCTACCGGAGCCATGGCGACTTATTTCAAATCAGACTATAATTTTACTTCCTACAGTATTTCAGGGAATAAAACCGGAGACTTACCTTCGGGTTATTTTAAAGCTCAAACAGGGAATCCGAATTTAAAATGGGAAACTTCGAAACAGCTGGATTTGGGAGTGGATTTTGGATTGTTTGACCAACGATTGACAGGTTCTTTTGATTATTACCATAAAGCCACCAATGACATGCTATTTAATCCTCCATATTTAGGCACGATTGGAGAAGGGGGAGAACAATTTGTCAATGCAGCAGATATGGTAAATAACGGAATAGAGTTTGTACTGACTTATCAAAGTAATCCGAACAAAGCCTTTACCTACACGATTAGCGGTAATATTGACCACAATAAGAATAGAATCTCCAATTTACCTGCTTCAGTACGTTTTGCATACGGGGGAAGCACTTTTAAAGGAGATGATATTCAAGGACATCCATTGAATTCCATTTATGGTTTTATTGTAGATGGAATTTTTCAAAACCAGAAAGAAGTGGATGAATCTGCAGATCAGCCAGGCAAAGGAGTCGGAAGATTAAGATATAAAGACCTATCGGGACCGGATGGTAAGCCGGACGGGAAAATAGATTACGATTATGACCAGACCTGGATAGGAAGCTCTGATCCTGATATCAGCTTAGGATTGACTTTTTCCGCCCGTTATAAGAATTTTGACTTTTATATGTTCTGGCAAGGTGTGTTTGGTAACTTGGTTCATAATGGATGGAAAACTTATAGTGATTTCTGGAATGTTTGGGTCCAGGAAGGGTTTAATCATCCTACTCGTATTCTGGATGCCTGGAGTCCAACCAATAAAAACTCTTCTATCCCGGCATTGTCACTTTCAAACGCCAATAATGAACTTAGAGAATCCTCCTATTTGGTGGAGTCAGGTAGTTATTTGAAAATGAGGAATATACAATTTGGTTATACCTTACCTTCTTCTGCACTATCTGCAGTGGGAATACAACATTTCAGGATTTATGTTTTGGCACTTAACCTCATCAATCTTCACAAATGGTGGGGAAAGAATGCTTTTCATGGTCCTGATCCCGAAACTCCACAGGGAGGAGATTACGATAACCCTTATTTAATTCCGTCCACCTTTAAATTTGGTGTAGATGTTACTTTTTAAATTGAAAAAAAATTTTAAGATGAGGAATATAAGCATAATAATATTGGGATTGATGATGGCTTTTGGCTGGAGTAGTTGTAAGAATTTTTTAGATGTAAAACCACAGGGAACCATTACCGAAGATGACGTGAATGATGCGGACAATATAGATGGACTGGTTACAGCAGCTTATGCCTGGATCCCACATCAGCCGACTATCAATGGACAATTATCGTTTTGGTTGGCCGATATAAAATCTGATGACTCTTATAAAGGCGGAGGTGGCTTAACTGATCAGACACCATGGTATCAATGGGAAATATTCTCTCCGGTGACTCCGGATGTAGGAAATAATGATGGATTGTGGTATGGATTATATCAGGGGGTTTCTCGTTGCAACTCAGCCTTAAGAGCATTGAATAAAATAGAGGAATCGGAATATTCTGAAAAGAAAGAACGTATTGCCGAAGTCCGGTTTTTAAGAGGGATTATGTATTTTCATTTGAAAAGATGGTATAAATGGATCCCTTATTTTGATGAACAGGCAAACAGCGATTCTATTAAACATGTTCCCAATCACCCGGATGACGTAGATAATGACCTTTATCTTTGGAAAGAGATATTGGGAGATTTTCAGGCTGCTGCTGAAGAATTGCCGGATGAACAAGAAGACAAGGGCCGGCCTACTCGTTTTGCTGCGGAAGCTGCTGCCGTAAGATGCTTGATGTGGATGACCTATGAGCAGAATGATCAAAATGAAGTAGTTAATATCAATAAGGAAGTATTACAAAAAGCCCTGGATTTGGCTAATGATATTATTGATAATGGTGGTTATTCTTTGACAGATCACCTCTCTCATAATTTTTTAGCCAAGTATGATAACCAAACTCCCGGCTCTATTTGGGAATGGCAATATACTTATGATGATGGCACCCCTGATGGCAACAGAAATGCAGGAACGGCGCTCAATTCTCCCTGGTGGCCTCCCCATTTCAGTTGTTGTGATTTTCATAAGCCTAGCTATGAAATGGTGAATGCTTTTCGAGTAGATGAGGATGGGCTGCCGCTCTTTGACACCTATAATGATGAAGATATAGATAATAAAAAAGCTTATTTTTCGGGAAATAATTGGGATCCTAGAATAGGACATACTGTTGCTATCCCCGGAAAACCGTGGAAATACCAGACGGATATTATTTTTGATAGCAGTGCTTCTAGAAGTCCGGCACAATATGGATATTTTCATTCTTTGAAGGAAAATGTACAAGCCGGGAGCCCTTATACCAAAGATTTATTCTGGATGTGGGATGCCAAAAATGTAGTCGAATTGAGATTCAATCGCATATTGTTGTTTAAAGCAGAGATTCTGATTCAGTTGGGTCGTGAAGGAGAAGCCCTTCCTATTATTAATGAAATAAGGCGGCGGGCAGGCAATAGTACAGCTTCTTTAAAATATGCGGATGGTAGTTCCACTTTATCCTATGAAATTAGTGAATACAAAGATGGTGTCAATTGTAATTGGACAAAAGACTTTGCATGGAAGGCATTGGTGTTTGAAAATCGTTTGGAATTCGCCATGGAAGGAAAGCGTTGGTATGATCTTGTTCGTTGGGGGGTTGCAGCTGATGTTATGAATACTTATTTTGAGAAAGAAAAAACAAGGGGGCGTTCCTGGTTGAAAGATGCACACTTTACGGCGGGAAAAGATGAATTTATGCCCATTCCGCAAGAACAGATGCACTGGGCAGAAGGCGTCTATAAACAGAATCCCGGCTATTGATAGTATATTGAATAAAAAAAAGCTTGGAGCATATTAAAATATAAAAAATATGACGTATAGAAAATGTTTGTTGTGGTTTCTTGGTCTTTTTATGATAGCTGCGTTCCCTGCCGGAGCACAACACTTATGGCAGCTTAGAGACTATTCTTCTCAACGAATTTCCAGCTATGATACGACCGGAGCCAATGATGATGGAAATTGGAAAGATCAGATTCAGCCCGGTGAAACCAGAGTGATTGGAAAGGTAAAAGGTCCCGGAATCATTAAACATATCTGGATGACTATTGCGAGTGATGAGCCCTTTCATCTTAAGAAAATTGTGCTGAGGATGTATTGGGATGGAGAAGAAACTCCAAGTGTTGAGGCACCAATAGGAGACTTTTTTGGATTGGGGCTGGGTAAGTACGTCTTGTACCAATCCAAATACCTCTCGGTAGGATCTCAGCGGGCATTGAATTGCTTTTTCGAGATGCCTTTTCGAAAATCTGCTAAGATTACGGTAACTAATGAGGGGGGCAAGGCTATTGATGCTTTTTACTATAATATAGATTGGGAAAAACATAAAAGCCTGCCTGAAAATACAGCTTATTTTCATGCACAATATCGGCAGGCTGTTCCTACTAAAGGCTGGACGAATGATTGGCAATATAATGGGGATCCCAAAATCAATGATAAACAAAATAAGACGGGGAAAGATAATTATGTAATTTTAGAAGCAAAGGGACGTGGGCAATTTGTGGGGGTGACACACAGCATTATTCAGAACCAGGGTGACTGGTGGGGAGAAGGCGATGCGATGATCTTTATTGATGGTGCTGATCAACCACAAATTCAGGGAACAGGCGCCGAAGATTATTATCTGGGAGCCTGGTGCTACGGCGGATGTGGAATTAATCCTTTTGGGGATCAAAAACCTACATTTGCCTATAGCAGGTATGGTAATCCTGTGAATGGTGGAGATGATGCAGGGGCACAATGGACCGTTTACAGGTTTCATTCAGCCTCTCCAATCGTATTTAATAAATCCATAAAGGTAACGATTGAACATGGGCATGCCAATCATCGTTCCGATAATTATTATACGGTGGCTTATTGGTATCAGACGGAACCTCATGCTCCCTTTCCGGAGCTCCCCTCCGTCGAAGATAGAATCCCCAAAATTATTGATACCGGAGGACCGACCATGGGGAAATAGCCGAAATCTAGAGAAAGAAGAAATTTTCAATTTTAAAAATAAGAGGTAAAAATGAGGAAAAAGGAAGGAAGGTTCAGATTGGGTTGGGTTGTCATCGCCTTATTTTCTTTCGTATGGGTGCATGATAAGGGCTTTGCCCAAAATCAACCTGATTCCCCTCATTGGATTCGACCTGAAAATGCTAATAGCCCGGCGGAGTGGGGGATAAAAGGAGGAGTTGTATGCGCTTTATGGCCAACGGCGGTAGCCCATCCTCAGAGTAACAAAACAGGCGGACCACGGGGATTGTTACGAATGGGGTATAATTTTAAAGGACAAACCTATTTAATCAATTATATAGCCATAGAACCGGTGGTAAAAGGAAAGCAGGAATTCAGTGAGATATCTCCTTCCCGGGTGGATGGGAAATTAGGGAAGTTAATCTGGGCAGGAAGTAAAGATCTGCCGACTAAATATTCGCCGCTGGCAGGAACAAGAGGAAAGATAACGCATCCGGATCCTGATCATCCTGCAGTAGAACAATTAACGCTGTATTTGTTTATGGAAAAATTTTTGGATGGAGCCCATCCCTATCTTAAAGTGACGATAAGAAGTGATCGCCCTCAGGAAGTAGGTCTCCAGATTTTTAACCAGAATGACAGTGCTCCTATGGATCGATGTGCTTTGACTGCTACTATGGGTAATTATAGTCGATTAAGATTGTTATATTTGAAAAATAAAGTGGTAGATGCCCGGGAATTATATAAAAACTTTGAGGGTTTGGATTTTATAGAAAAAGAAGGATATCCTTTTAGCATGTTGTTAAGAAATAAAAAAGGCGATTTTATAGCCATGGCTACTTCTAATGAAACGTTTGAACAGTTATCTTCCTGGCCTCAGAAACCACGTTATTTAGCTCGATCTCATTGGCGCTATGCTCCTTTCTATAAAGTAACGCAGTATTGGCGAAAGCCACATGAACGTTTTGATTCTTCTTTACATGTTCGTGTGAATGGGCGGGCAAAATATTGGAGTGGAGGAAGTCAGAATCCCTCTGATTATATTTCGATACCGGGAGGTGTCGCTTTTGAGAATTTTGAAATGAGAGAAAAATATAAGTCGGGAGAACAATTTTATTTCGGAATAACCAGAAAATCTCCGGAGGAAATGATGGCAGAATGGGCAGAAAATACAACGCAGTAATTAATATAAATCACTTATAAATCATGTTTTTTATGAAAAAAATCACCTTCTTATTATCGGCTTTTGTTTTCTTGCTGTTGAGCTTTTCTTATCAACAAACAGCCGGTCAATCCAAGAAATTTAATGGATTAAATGTGAATATGGGGAATCTGTATAGGACGTCTGATGCAAAGACCCGTTCTATTAGCCCCGAAAATCCTACCGGTGAGCCGGGAAAGGGAGGAAGGGCTACGTTAGAAAATGGGAATGCAAAGGAAGCCGCCCGGGATCTTGGTCAGGGCTGGAAAGTGAATCCTTATGTCATCATTCAACCCGGCGAGACTTTTACGATGGCAGATATCGATGGCTCCGGAGCCATTCAGCATATTTGGATGACCCCGACGGGAAACTGGCGGAATTCAATATTGAAAATGTATTGGGATGGGGAAGAAAGTCCCAGTGTAGAAGCTCCGGTAGGAGATTTCTTTTGTATGGGATGGGGGAAATATGCTCATGTCAATTCTTTAGCCGTAACAGTTAACCCCGGGAGTGCATTTAATTGTTATTGGGTCATGCCTTTTCGAAAAAGTGCGAAAATTACCATGACCAATACAGATTCAAAACCGATGACCCTCTATTTTCAAATAGACTATACCTTAACAGATGTGCCTAAAGATGCCGGATATTTTCATGCCCAGTTTCATCGGGCGAATCCGGTACGAGGAGGAATTGATACCCTTGTGAGCGGCATAAAAGGAAAGGGACAATATGTAGGAACCTATCTCGCCTGGGAGGTGCATAACAATGGCTGGTGGGGCGAAGGCGAAATTAAATTCTATATGGATGGAGATTCTGAATTTCCTACCATTAATGGAACCGGTACGGAGGATTACTTTTGTGGATCTTACAATTTTGATTCACAATATAGAACGTCTGATGGTTCTCTTTCTAAAGGTTATACAGAATTTAGTACTGCTTATGCTGGTTTGCCTCAAGTCATCCGAGGGGATGGGAATTATAATGTAATGCAACGTTTTGGCATGTATCGCTGGCATATTCGGGATCCTATCCGATTTGATAAAAGCCTTACTGTAACTATTCAAGATTTAGGATGGGGGACAGAAGGGAGGTATATGATTCAACATTCTGATATTAGTAGTGTTGTATATTGGTATCAACAAGAACCCCATGCCTCTTTCCCGGAGCTTCCTTCAAAATTGGAATTGGAATATAACAGATAAGCAAAGAGAAAGGATCTCTCTATATTTAAAATGACGTAAAGATAAAACCATGAAAAGTTTAAGCACGCTTTTATTAATAGCCTTAGCCATGACCATTTTCTCATGTAATCAATCAGGAAAAAAAGACAAGAACAATCATTTCGAGAAAGGATCTTTTGGATACGATTTAAAGTTCTTAAAGAAACAAGATAGTAATTTAGTTCTTCTGAAAAATGAAGCAGGGAATGCGCAGGTTATTGTTTCCCCAAAGTATCAGGCAAAAGTATTTACCTCTACTGCTGAAGGCCTTGATGGTCATAGCTTTGGGTGGGTACATTATCCGGCTTTCTCTGGTCCGGTTGATGAACACATGAATGCCTACGGAGGAGAAAACAGATTTTGGCTGGGACCCGAAGGCGGGATTTATTCTTTGTTTTTTAAGCCCGGAAAGGAGATGGTATTTAAAAATTGGCATACCCCACCGGCTTATGATTCAGAATCCTGGAGTTTGTCTTCTCAGAAAAAAGGAACATCGGTAACCATGCATAAAGATATGAGTCTTCTCAATTATAGAGGCTCGAATCTTTCTATAGGAGTGGACAGGAAAATTGCTTTGTTGAATAAAAATGAAATTGAGCAGCAGTTGGGAATTACCACAAATGATTCGGTGTCTATGGTTGGTTATGAAACGGATCAATCAATAACTAATACGGGAGATTTTGCCTGGACAGAAAAGACAGGAATGCCCTGTATCTGGATTCTGGATATGTTTACTCCCTCTCCGAGTGTGGTTATTGCGATTCCTTTTCATCCGTTGAAAGATACGAGCAAAAGGATTGCTACCACAGATTATTTTGGAGAGATTCCTTCTGATCGGCTGATTTTTAAAGATAGTATTTTATATTTTAAGGCAGATGGGAAATCCAGAGGAAAACTGGGATTGCCTCCTTATCGTTCCAAAGGAATAGAAGGAAGTTATGATGCGGCCAATCATGCTTTGACTATTTTGACCACTGCAGTGGATGCTGATGCGCGTTATCTGTATCAGAAATGGGATACTACCGGTGCACCATTTGATGGAGATGCTTTGAATGCTTATAATGATGGGCCTTTAGAAGATGGCTCCCAGATGGGGCCTTTTTATGAAATGGAAAGTGTATCTCCGGCGGCTTTTCTTGATCCCGGAGCCTCGTTATCTCACAAACAGGGCGTTTTTCATTTTACGGGAAATGAAAAAGATTTGAATAATATTTCAGAACAGTTGTTAGGCGTTTCTATCGAAAGCATTAAAAATGCATTTAAGTAGCATGGTAGATAAATAACCATCAATTATGAATAATGATAATCGCCGTTCGTTTTTAAAAAAGATAACTCTTGGGGGACTGAGTATCTCAGCAGCTCCGGGAGCAATCTTGAAGCCGGTATCCAAGACAGTTCCTGTATTAAAACCCGAAACAGCAAAGCCCATTGATGGAACCCATGTTTTTAATGGTAATTATTCCGGAAAATATCTCGACCGGATTGCCTTTCCCATTGGAGGCATCGGTGCAGGAATGTTTTGTATGGAAGGGAGAGGAGCTCTTTCTCATCTGTCGGTAAACCATCATCCTGAAATGTTTAACGAGCCCAACACCTTTGCCGCCCTTTATATAGAAGGTTTGGAAAAAGGAGCTAAGGTTTTGGAGGGACCGGTTCCTGATTGGAAAAAATTTGGAATGCCGGGCTCGGGAAATGGGGATGTAGGAACGAATTACGGATTACCGCGTTTTGAGGAGGCTCACTTTAAAGCACGCTTCCCTTTTTGTGATCTGGAATTGAAGGATAAGGAAATTCCTTTTCGGGTAAAAATAGAGGGATGGAGTCCGTTTATTCCTACAGATGAAGATAATTCCAGCCTGCCGGTAGGGGCAATAACTTATTCCTTTGAAAATAAAGGAAAGAAGGAAGAAAAAGCAGTTTTTTCTTTTAATACACAGAATTTTATGAACCCTAAAGGGTTCATGCAGCCTCCCAATCATCAGGGGGGAATTAAAGAAATGAAGAAAGGGCTTATTTTGTTTCGGGAAGGAACAGAAAATGAACCCTGGCGTGAGGGAGAATTTGCGATTTTTACGGATGATGATCAAACGGTGGCGGATTATTGTTGGTTTCGGGGAAGTTGGTGGGATCCCTTGACTATGGCTTGGGAGACTATTAAAAAAGGGGAATTAAAACAAAGGGATGCTGTGCCAAAAGACGCACCGGGAGGATCATTATTTGTTCCTTTTAGTCTAAAGCCGGGAGAGAAAAAAACAATTCGGGTGAAGATGACATGGTATGTCCCAAAATCCAATCTTCGATTGGGAAAAGATGCAACACCGGAAGAACGAAAGGCAAAAGCCGGATGTAATCCGGATTCAGGATGTTGTACTTCTCCGACAGTGCTGGGTATCCCTGTCGATGATCAGTATGAAGGCTCGACCTATCAGCCCTGGTATGTCAGTAAATTTAAAAATGTAAAAGAAGTTTGCGATTATTGGGAAACTCATTATGATTCCCTATATCATGATTCTGATCTTTTTAGAAAAGCTTTTTATGCCAGTTCGCTCCCCGATGAAGTCATGGAAGCTATTGCGGCTAATCTTACCATTCTGAAATCCCCTACGGTACTTCGACAGGCCGATGGACGGCTGTGGGCATTTGAAGGATGTAGTGATAGTAATGGCTGTTGTCATGGCTCCTGTACCCATGTGTGGAATTATGCTCAGGCTATTCCACATCTTTTCCCCTCCTTGGAACGCAGTCTTAGGGAAACGGAATTTTGTGAAGATCAAAGTGCAAATGGACATCAGATGTTCAGGTCAGATTTACCTATTCGACCGGTGCATAATGATTTTGAAGCGGCAGCTGATGGACAATTGGGTGGCATTATGAAAATATATAGAGAATGGCGAATTTCCGGGAATACTTCCTGGATGAGTAAGCTGTTTCCCATGGTCAAAAAGAGTTTGGATTATTGCATAGATACTTGGGATCCAAGGCAGTTGGGAATTCTACAAGAACCGCATCAGAATACCTATGATATCGACTTTTGGGGACCGGACGGCATGTGTACCAGCTTTTATTTGGGCGCTTTGAAAGCTTTTATCAAGATGGGGAAATATCTGAATAAAGATATTGGTAAGTACAAAAAGTTATATAAAAAAGGGAAAAAATATCTTGAAAATGAGCTTTTTAATGGGGAGTATTTTTTTCAAAAGATAGAGTATAAACATCTGAATGCTGCTAATCCTGCAAAAGAAGCCGAAGATAAACATTATGTAGGAAAATATTCACCGGAAGCCTTGGCATTGCTAGAGAAAGAAGGTCCAAAATATCAATATGGAACCGGATGTTTATCGGATGGTATATTGGGGGCGTGGATGACGGCTATGTGTGCTTTAGAAGATCCGGTATCTACCGACAAAATTGTCAGCCATCTATTGTCTGTTCATAAGTATAATTTAAAGCATACATTGGAAGATCATGCCAATCCGCAGAGACCGGCTTATGCTTTGGGACAGGAGGGTGGATTGCTCTTGTGTACCTGGCCGCAAGGAGGGAAGCTGGATCTGCCATTTGTGTATAGTGATGAGGTTTGGACCGGTATTGAATATCAGGTAGCAAGTCATCTGATGCTAAAAGGGAAAGTGAAAGAAGGGTTGGATATTGTGAAAACTTGTAGAAATCGTTATAAAGGAGATATCAGAAACCCTTTTAATGAATATGAATGTGGAAATTGGTATGCCAGAGCCATGTCTTCTTATGGGATGATTCAGGGATTGACAGGTCTTCGTTATGATGCGGTAGAGGAAATTTTATTCATTGATTCTCAAATAGGTGACTTTACAGCTTTTCTTTCTACAAATACCGGATTTGGTACGGTGCAATTCAAAAACGGGGAAGCTTCATTGGATGTGGCTTATGGGGAAATTAAGCCCCAAAAAATAACAATTGTATAAAAAAAATAAATTTCAAGCAGAGGATTCTCTTTTTCTAAACGTATTATGAATATAAGATATTAAAAAAATACGGAAAATGCTTAAACGTTTAAAGCTTGCTTGAATTTCTAGGGTAGTTGAGTGTTTTATAAAAGATTTTATATGAAGAATGACATGTTACTCCATTTCTTATTTAAGGGTTTCTTGGTTTTTTTGTTAGGTACAGTTACTGTATTTATAAATGAAGTAAATGCACAACAGGTTTTGTATAAATCCCATCAGGATTCAACCAATATTGATAGTAGTGGGCAATTGCAACCTAAAGGAGTTGTATTGAAAGCTCAGACTGGTTATCCGAATAGTGCACTTTTTAAAAAGGAGAAAGGAGCGATATCCAAAGTGAATATGGATATCGTTCAGAATTTGCCTTATTTGGATATTAATCAAATGTTGGTTGGGCGTGTTACGGGTACAGATGTGAGGACGCCAACTGCTGAACCTGCCAAAAGAAATAGTTTGTTTATCCGCGGTACCTCTTCTTTTTTATTGGATGAGAAAGATGTCATGAATGCCCAACCCTTATATGTGGTAGATGGGGTTCCTCTTATTTTGGATCATCCTTTTGCTTATGATATTCAGCGTTTTAAGTTTAATCGTTTAGGTACAGAATCTAATTTACTTTCTTTTATCAATGTCAATGACATTGCCAGTATTAAAGTATTGAAAGATTTTGCTGCCATCGCCAAATACGGTCCTTCGGCTGCAAATGGAGTAGTAAGTATTACGACAAAGAGTCCGGTGGTAGGGAAAATGAAGGTGTCAGTTAATTCTTATTTGGAAACATTAATACATCCGGAGATAAAACCTGTGAATGCACGTTGGGAGCGGAGTTTTAGAATGCCTTTCTATGATAAATATGCCGGAACAGAGCAGTACGGAAATTTTCCGGTTTATCTAAGTGATTCCGCTTCTATGAATTATTTTGGTCCTGCCAATTGGGATAGGTTGTATTATAAAAATGGATTTGGCGATGGCATTCAAGCTTCGGCAAGCGGAGGAAATAAACTGGCTGCTTTTCGCTTTAGTATAGGGCAGTTGTCGCAAGACGGAGTAGCAGATAAAACAGGAATGAATCGGTATAATGTGTCTTTTGGTATTAATATTATTCCTTTTCATAATTTTAAAGCGACTACTTATGTTGAGGCGGCTACAATGAAAAGGGAGCGGAATCACTCTTTGCAGAGCAGGATTGGAGATGAAGACTATATCTTTAATTTAACAAATCCACCGGCTCCGAATAAGTTGTCCTTGAAAAAGTATTATCATGATTTAAAGGATGGGATTGATAAAAATAAAAATAACTCTATACGGGTATTAGCTAATTTACAATATGATTTTTTTGATCATTTCACCATTAATTCCCGCTTTGGTATTGATTATAAGCAAAATTTTCGACAGCTATTTATTCCTTCTGATCTAAGTGAAGGGAATAATTTCGTTTCTGATTTTGATGGGTTAAATCGCCTATTGGTATTGGATAATTCGATGAACTATGAAAACCTGATCAATAATAAGCATCATTTGAGTGTGGCCGTTGGGGAGTATCAACAGTGGATGAAATGGAGATATGGTTTTAGTAAAGCTTATAAAGGGTATAATGATTATATTAAAATTTATGCTCCTGCCACCGGAGGTAGTAATGCCGGTGCCTCAAATGATTTCCGACTGACTTTCAATTATAAAGATTATACGCATGCCAATTTGGCTTCTTTCTATGCCCATGTAGATTATGATTTTGTGGGGAAATATTTTCTGTCTCTTTATTTGAGAGAAGATGGTAGTTCCAATGTTTCTGCTGAAAACCGCTGGTTGTTTTCTCCGACCGTATCGGCAAAGTGGAAACTCTCAAAGGAAGATTTTATGAAAGAATCTTCGGTGATTGACGATTGGGATCTTCGTGCAAGCTGGGGAAGAATCGGAAGAATGGTAATGAATGAGTTTTATAAGGGCGGTCCTTTATATAATGTAGATGCCGGATGGAATGGAAATCCTAATATCTCTACCTATAATTCTTATCCTGTGTTAAATGGTTCGTTTGGAACAGGTTTTATCGTTTCAGGAACAGAATGGCCTTTTGTTACACAAACAGATGTGGGAACAGATATTAGTTTGTTTAAACAAAGGCTTCATATGAAGTTGGATGTTTATTCAAAAGTGGATCATAACCGGATGTTGTCTATTCCTGTGTCAGAAGAATATGGATATACCGGAGTAATCAAAAATGGGGTTGATGTAAAAAATGAAGGCTATGAAGTAGAGTTAAGTGGATCTATTGTCGATAAAAATAATTTTAACTGGACTTCAGGATTGAGAATATATGGCAACCAGAATAAATTGTTGGCTTTACCGAATGGTCTAGACCAAATCATAATCAATAACCGGTTATTTAAAGTGGGTCAACCTATTGATAAATATTGGGTTTATATCAATGATGGGATTTATGATTCAGAGGCAGACATTCCTACGAATCCATCCACAAATGCACCGATGGATTATCATGGTTTTCCCATGCATGCCGGTGATCCAAAATGGGAGGATGTCAATGGGGATCATTCTATTGATAATAATGACAAAGTATTGGAAGGGAGTCCTAATCCTAAGGTAAGAGGTGGTTTTTTTAATGCATTTCATTATAGAGGCTTTTCTCTAAGTGCTCTATTTTCTTATGCTTTTGGTCGGAAAATAATTAATCAAGCATTAGCAAATCGGTTTGATTTTGCGAATCGTGAAGGGAAACGTTCTGCTGAATCCATCAAGGATGTAACTTTTTGGCAAATAGTTCCGGGAGATTATTCCAATATTCCACGTTATAATCCCTGGAGTATTGTAAATCCATATCAGCCAAATCAAACCTTATTCCTTGAGAAAGCCGATTATATAAAATTGCGTTCTGTTACTCTCTCTTATGATTTCCATGGGAAGTGGATGCAGAAAGCCAATATCGACTTGTTAAGAGTATATGTGACGGGCAATCATTTGTGGACCTGGACCAATTATCAGGGAGGAGATCCGAGAGCCATAGATTACTTTGGATACGATCAAGGAGCTTATAATTGGAGCTTCCCGACCAGCTTTACTTTAGGTCTCAATTTCCAGTTCTAAATAAAAGAAGAAGATTATGCGAAAGCTACACAAAATATTGATTTTTTGCCTGGTTCTAATTGGCATGAGTGCCTGCCAGAAAATGTTGGATATTCCATCAAAAAGAGCAGTATCTTCCGAAGATATGTGGCGTGGGATGAATGATGCCAGAGCCGGGCTCTCTGCTTGTTATGCTTTAACTCGAGCAGCATTGTATAATGAAAATGCGTATTGGGTATATGGGGAATTAAGAGCCGGTGATTTTTCAGTGACTTCAAGAAATGATTTAAAAGCTTTACGATCCAATGACTTAACTGCAGATTACGCAAGCATGAGCGAATGGAGAGATTGGCGACGCTTTTATGCAGCCATAGGGCAATGTAATTTGGTGATAGAGAACCTTCCTAAGGTAGTGGAAAGGGATTTTAGATACTCTAAGGAGGATATGGAATTGGATCGAGCCCAGGCCTATTATCTTCGTGCTTTTCTTTATTTCTATTTGTCCAAAGTTTGGGGGGATGTGCCTTTGGTTTTACACTCAACAGATGGTGGTTTTAAAGAAGAAGGAAGAGTTGATAAGGCTGTCGTTTTAGATTCGGCAGCACGAGATGCACGACGAGCAGTTAATGGCCTACCGTGGGAGTATAATGGAGAATGGCCCGAACAGCAGGGTCAATACAGAGGACAGGAGGTCGTTGGTCATTTTAGAAGTATTGCTGCAACGAAAGGGGCTAGTTTAGATTTGCTTGCACATATTTATGCTTGGCAAGGGAATTATCCAAAGGCATTACATTATTGTGATACCATAGTTAATAATCAATCTAAAACGCAATACAGGTTAGTTGGAGTAGATGAACTAACTCAAAATGCCGATTTTTCCGGATCTTTCCGCGGAAGGACTTTTAATAATGTCTGGCAGGTTGATGTCAATTTTGATCATGCGGAAGTCTCTACTACAGGACAATTGGAAGACTGGACCTTGCGTTCCCCGGATATTCCCAAAGATAAGTCTGTTATTTATGTTTCTAAAGATAGCATACAGTCTATTTATAGCAATACCCATGATCAAAGAAAGGATGCTTTTTTTAGTCAAATGAATGATACTTATCCTGAATTTACAAAAACAAAACAAATCAATACCGTGGTTCAGAACCCTACTTTAAGATTCTATACTTCGGTCATTATTGTCTTTCGTTATGAAGAGCTCTATTTATTGAGGGCAGAGTGTAAGGCTAATACCGGAGATGTGCCCGGAGCTATTGATGATTTAAATGTGGTGAGAGGAGAACGCTCTTTGTCTAAGCTGAGTGAAACCTTTGGAAATAAAGAAGTCGTCTTAGGGTTGATACTGAAAGAAAGAAGACGAGAATTGATTGGAGAAGGTTGGCGATGGTTTGATCTTGTCAGGTTTGGGGAAGTAAAAAACTATACAAGTTTGACGAAAGGGGATGTGGATAATGGAGCAGTAGACTGGCCGGTATCTAACAAAGTTCTTTCTTTAAATAAAGCAATGACTCAAAATCCGTTTTGGGAATAGATAAACTTATTGAATTATGAAGAGGATATATTATAAAGCAGGTATTTGGGGTTGGCTTGGAATTCTTTTGCTGGGGAGTTTTTCTTGTGAAAAATCCTTTGATAAATATAGAAAGGTAGAGCCGGTAGAAGAAGTGTCAATGAATACTTATGCTTTTCTAAAACAACAAAATCACGTCTATGATTCTCTCGTCTATCTTTTAGACAAGACAGGACTTGATAAGACTTTAGAAGATAGTGAAGTGACGTTTTTTGCGCCACAAGATAAGAGCATCATGACTGTTTTGAAAAATATCAATGTAACCCGAAAAGAATTTGGGAAAACGACTACTTGGACATTGGATAGCGTCCCTACAGCAGTTTGGGATACTTTATTAAGAAGGTATATGGTCAGAGGAATCGTGAATTCAGATTCTTTGAATTATGCTGACGGAGTGGATTTAACCACCCTGTCTTATGGTTATAAAATTAATGGCAAGCGTATAGAAGCTAATGCCTCCGGGGTAGTAAATGGGGGGCCATTTCAGATTAGTTATAGCGATATGAATAATTCTCGCTTTGTGAAGGATTGGTCCACTTCTAATACCCAAACCATTGATATTATGACGACCAATGGGGTCGTTCATGTGTTAGAAAGTAAGCATGTGTTTGGCTTTAATGCTTTTGTTCCTATGGCTTTTCCGGAATCTACGGTTCCTCATTTAGAGCCTTATTCCGGTATTCCGGCGCCGATTCCCGGAAAAATACAGGCAGTGGATTTTGATTTTGGTGGAGAAGGCTTAGCCTATCATGATAATGATCCACAAAACTTTGGAGGACAATACCGCTCTACCGGAGTGGATATCACTAGACATAATACCGGGGGTTATGAAATAGGGTGGAATAACAATGGAGAATGGCAGAAATTTACGGTAGATGTAGCGGAAACGGGCTGGTATAAGTTTGGAGTCTATTCGGGAACCATTTTTAATAATGGTTGGAATCGAAAAGAAATCTATTTTGATGGAAAATTTGCCTGTACGGTAGGATCTAACCCTGTTCAATTAGACTATCAAGCCATGACTTGGTGTTATACATCTATTTATTTACATAAAGGAGTGCAAGTGATGAAAGTGGTTGAGACAGATTGGGCTAATGATTACAAAGCCTTTGATATTATTAAAATAGATACCCCTATTTCAACTCCTATTGGAGGAACGCCTGCTGCAATCCCGGGATATATCAGAGCTGCAGACTATGATGATGGAGGGCAGGGCATTGCATTTAATGATACCAATCCTAATCTTAATATGGGGAATGACCATGACAGAGGGGATGGAGTCGATATGGAATGTTGCTTTACAGGAGTACCCAATGAACCGGATATTGGTTGGGATTTTAAGGGAGAATATCAAAAGTATACGGTGAATGTAACAACAGCGGGTACATATAAAGTTAAAGTAAAAGTATCCTCCAACAGCGCTACAGGAAGGTTTCATATTGAATTTAATGAAGAGGATAAGACAGGGGTGGTAGCCGTCCCTAATACAGGAGGATATACGAGCTATCAAATAGTTGAAACTACTGTGAATCTTGATGCCGGCAAACAAGTGATGAAATTCGTAGTGGATCACATGGGATTTAATTATGCTGCTTATGAATTTATAAAACAGTGATTGATGATGAAAACAATGTTTATATACATAATATCTATTGCTTTAGTATTAGGAGCTTGTTCTAAAGACAACGATACTCAGGTTGATCATTCATCTCCTGAAGATACAAGTGACACCTATGTGCCTCAACCTAAGCCGGATATAAAAATTACACTGGCGGATCCTACGATTTTTTATGATGAAGATTCTGATAAATATTATTTGTATGGCACGAGTGGCTCTGATGTGGTACACAAAGGATTTAAAGTCTTTGTTTCTGAAGATTTGAAGCACTGGGAGCGACATAAAGGATTGGTTTTGTCTAAAAAGGATGTTTTTGGTACAGATGATTTTTGGGCACCACAAGTATTTAAATATAACGGGAAATATTATATGGCCTATGCCGCCAATCAACAAATAGGGATTGCAGAGAGTAACAGCCCACTAGGTCCATTTAAACAGACGGTAAAAGCCCCGGTGCATGATGAAACATATCAGAATATAGATCCTTATGTCTTTTTTGATGAGGATAGTACGGCCTATCTATATTATGATCGATTAGGAGGAGGCAATTGGTTATTTGCTGCTGAGTTAAATAACGATTTAACGGATATTGTTCCGGGAACGGCTACTTCTTGTATTAATGCTGTTAATGATCCTCAGCCTTGGGAAAATGTAGATCAATCTACGCCTATTACTGAAGGACCAACAGTTATTAAACACCAAGGAACGTATTACTTTTTTTACTCGGCCAATAATTACCAAAGTCCGAACTATGCTGTAGGATATGCAACTGCTAACGATCCTTATGGTCCCTGGAGTAAATATTCAGAAAACCCAGTATTAAGTAAAGCTTTAATTGAAGAAAATGGTCCCGGACATGGAGATATGTTTCAAGATAGGGAAGGACATTATTACTATGTTTTCCATACCCATTATTCTAAATATGATGTTCAACCCAGATGTACGGCTATTATCAAAGGAAAATTCGTCTCGAAAGGAAAGGGTATGGACACCTTTGAATTTGATCCGGATAGTTTCCATTATCTGACTATTGAACAAAATTAAATGTAAAAGATTAATATTAAATAAATATGATAAAGAGGAAATACATACAATTGTCGGTATTGGTTTTAATGGCGACCTCTGTTTTTTTCTTGGCAGGATGTTACAAGCAACTTGTTCCTAAGGAAAAGGATTATTTTAGCAACGATGCCAGCTTTAATCGTACAGATTTTGATCCAAAGCTTGGACAAACCAATGTCTTCCTACATGGATTTAACCCGGATTATTCTACGCAACCTTTGGATTTTGTTATTTTAAATTGTGAGCGAGCTGATACCGTTTATCTTACTACAGATTCTACTAAATATAGAGTAGATAGTGTTCCTGCTCCGTATTTACAACAAAAAATAAAAGTATCTCAGTGGAGTACTTATTATAGTGGAAAAGAGAAATCGATTGAAGAAATCAATGCAAAAAAATATGATGCGGAACGACCGGTATTGGATATTCGTCCTCATTCCGGAGATATTTTCTTTTGGAGAACCGATGCTTCTGTAGTTCCTCCCGGACGATATTTTTTTGATGTGAAAGTGAGTAATGGTGGAGGACAGAAGGTGTATCATATGACCATGCGCGTAAAGAATGCACATCCCTATGAACCTTATAATTATGATGATATTACAGGAGAAAGGCTTCCGGCAAGACAGGGAGGAATTATCCATCCATCCAATATGAATGGTGTTGAAGATAGGTTAGGTCGACCCATGCCTGCTGATAGTGTAGATATTTCTTTTCACCAAACAGGAACTGCAAAAAATACATTAACCATTAAGTTCGAAGATGAAGACGGACAAGCTATTCCATTGTCAAAATTTAATAAAATGGAATGGGATAGTTTGACTTATTATAGCAATATGACAGGGAAAGAGGTGCCTTTTGGATTTAATCGTCGAATGAATAATGACAGTACTTCCGTGACTTGGGATATTCCAAATCCTTTCCCGGTCTTGTTGGGAGTTTCAGGCTTCTCTCCGAGGGCAGAAATTAATTTTAGATATGATAGAGTCTCCTTTGGAAAGAGAGTGCGGGCAAATATAAATTTTGTTTTTGCCATTATGGCGCCTGGGGAATGGGAGCTAGTATACAAATTTAGGATTAATCCCAAGTTTGAGGATGACTAAAATGAGTTAAAAGTAAGGAATGATTATGATATATAAAATACTACGAACCGGATTATTCACATTCATCTGTATGATGTTTGTCTATAGCACTATAGCACAACAGATGGTGACAATAAAGGGAGAGGTTATTGACGCACAGTCTAATGAACCACTACCAGGAGTGAGTATTCTTAATATGAAAACGAAGAAGGGGATCGCCGTTACAGGAGCGAAAGGACAATTTAACTTCAGGGTGGAAGAAGGTACCCTGGTAGGATTTCGCTTTATTGGCTATAAAGATTTCTCTACTGAAGCTAAAAAAGACGCTGAACTTACTATTAAATTGGAGCATACTGCAGCCTCTTTGAAAGAAGCCGTGATTGTTGGATATCAAAAAAGAGTGAAGGAGACGGTTACAGGAGCTGTATCAGTAATTGATGGAAAAGATTTACAAGATGTTCCGGTAACCAATGTGACTCAATTGTTACAGGGGAAAGTCCCGGGGTTAAATGTTCAAATTAACACCGGTGCCCCCGGGTTTAGAGGTTCTGTGGCTATTCGGGGAATTTCTAATTTGAATTTGAGCGGCAATGGGGATCAGGTGCATTTAGAAAGCAGTAGCCCCTTATTGATTATTGATAACGTACCGGTTGATTATGATGGAGGTATTACCCAATCCATGTTACAACCGGGAGCAGCTACAGGTCCATTAGCATTAATCCCTCCTAATGATATTGAATCTATTGAGGTATTAAAAGATGCACAGGCTACCTCTTTATATGGTTCAAGAGGAGCCAATGGAGTGATTATTATTACAACCAAGCGAGGGAATTCCAAAAAGCCGATTATCGATTTTAATAGCAGCGCATTCTTTAATTTTGCTCCTAAGCTTCGACCTACCTGGGGGGGCACATTAGAGCGGCGTTTTCGGATGAATGCTATCTTAAATACTTCTAAAAATATAAGAGAAGCCAGGAATACCATTGCAGGAGCACAGTTCTTGACGGATAGTCTAAATCCTTTTTACAATCAATCTACAAATTGGCAAGGGCTGTTTTATCAAACGACTTTAAATACCAATAGTAATATCCAGATAAGTGGTGGGGACAGAAAATTAAATTATAAAGCAAATCTGGGATATCAGTTGGATCAAGGAGTCATTAAGCATACAGGATTTGACAGATATAGCTTGAATATGCAACTGAATGTTCAGCCCAATACCCGGTTGAGAATAAATGCTCAGCTCTTTGGAGGACTTGGAGAGAAACAGCGGGGAAACGGAGGAGGCTTGACAGGAAATGGAGCAGGGAACGCTTTTACCTCTTCTCTACTCCCCGGACCTTCTCATTTTGTGGGGGTTCCTGAATATTCAGGATATGAGAATAATACGGATGATAATAGTACCGTCAATATTAGAGCCTATTTAGGGATAGATTATGAATTATTTCATAACTTTAGAATTACATCAGCGACCTCTTATGATTATTTTACAGACACCAGAGACTTTTTTAAACAAGCTTTTACGAACGATGATAAATCGGAAATCTATGGGTATATAGGAAGACGAGATCAGTTAAATACTCGAAATGGGTTTCAATACAGTTTCAGTTCCGATCCGGATAATGCAGAAAATGGACATAATATTTTGGTGAATTTCTTTAGTGAAATCAATGCCCGATCAAACCTTGTTCATATTCGGGATATGAGGAATGGACCCAGTGATCTGTATTGGGGACCCAGAGGTTATTCGCCAAGATATTATAAAGGAAATCTTTGGTATCGTCCGGAGGAAATCAATGATAATGGAACCCACGTGGATTCTAAGCTCCATGAGGCTTCGTGGGCCGGGATGGTTTCTTACAACTATAAAAGGAAATATAATATAGACCTTTCTTACCGATTAGATGGAAGCTCAGCTTCGGGAATTAAACGGCCATATACAAAGAATCCTTCCATAGGTTTGAGATGGAATTTTGGAAAAGAAAATTTTTTTAAATCAAGTGACTGGCTAGATTTTGGATCTATCCGTATGACTTATGGTTTGAATAGCCGTTCCTCTGCCAATATTGCAAATACTCTGGGGCTCTATCGTAGTTATAGTGCTTACAATAATTCCCCGAGTATTTTGCCTGATTTTGGTTTGATGCCGAATCCGAATATACAAACCGAAAAATCTTATCAATATGATTTTGGTGTTGATTTGGGGCTGTTTAATGGAAGATTGCAAATTACGTATGATACGTATTATAAGAATACCTACAATCTGTTGAGAGGGAAAAATCTGCCTAATTCTACAGGATTTGATCAGGTAATGGTCAATGGAGCTGCTGTAGTCAACTATGGTCATGAATTTGTTGTGACCGGAAAACCCATTTATTCCAGTAATCCGAAGGCTTTCCATTGGACCATTAGTATTAATGGAGCCATTAACCATGGTGTATTGACGCATTTACCGGATGGAGTTCAACAATATAGATATGACCAGGGAGCTCCTACCTGGCAGGCGCTGATTTTAAAAGTGGGAAGAACGCCTATTAGTAATTATTTATATCATACAAAAGGTATCTATAAATCAACTGCTGATGTTCCTGTTGATCCGGTAAGAGGAGTGAGATATAAGGCTTTTACCGGGAATAATCTACAGTATTTGAAAGGAGGAGATCCGATTTGGGAGGATGTGAACGGGGATTATATTCTCGGAGGAACCAATGATTATCAGGTGACAGGAAATCCTGCAGAACCGGTAGTTACAGGAGGGGTTATGAATACGCTTACTTATAAAGATTTTTCTCTGAATATCTTTTGCTCTTATGTCATGGATCGAAGTCTTTTGAGTAACTCTGTTTCAGGAAGGTTAAGACGACTACAGTTCCCTTGGGAACTATATCATACCGGAACAACTGAAGGCCCGGTGAATATTTATGATCTCGATAAAATTAATTATTGGAAACAACCCGGCGACAATGCTAAATATCCTGCAGTAGGAGATATTTATCATGGGAGGCTGGTAGATCCCAATCGTTCAGACCAGGATTTATTTCAGGAAGATGGGAGTTATTTTAAAATTAATCAAATTACACTCAGTTATAATTTTAGAAATTTTGGATTTATGAAACGAATGAAGATGAATCTTTTGCATGTGTATGTTACTTTATATAATGTGGGAATATTTTCAGGCTTTTCAGGACCTAATCCGGAAACCGTAACTACAGTAGGACGAGACGATATTAATGGATATCCTTCAGCTCGTACGGTGGCTATAGGGTTTAATACGCAGTTTTAAAATAAGCATTGGTTATGAAAATGAAATATAGTATATATATCATATTATTAGTGATGGGAATGTCCACTTCCTGTAAGAAATTTTTGTATGTCAAACCGGTAGATAAACTGTCGGGAAACAACTTTTGGCAAGATGAAAGTGATGCAGAAGATGCCATTAATGGAGCCTATAGAAGGCTTTTGGATCATATTTCTTTTTCTACCTTGTATAACGATGGCGATTTTCGTGCAGGAGGGTGGAACTGGTTCAATAAATTGAATCTGAGAACATTGGCGCAAAATAAAATGCTAAGTCCGGATTTGAATGCACAGGATAATACGGCAGATCCGAGAACTTCCTGGACCGGACTGTATAGAGTAATTGCCACTGCCAATTTGTGTATAGACCGAATCCCCGGTATTGATGATCCTGATTTTAGTGAAAAAGACAAGAAAAGATTAGTCGCCGAAGCTCGATTTATTCGAGCATTTACCTATTTTTTTATGGTTCGGTTGTATGGGGATATTCCCCTCCAATGGGATCCTTATGATCAGACGAAAAAGTCTCGTATGGATATGAAGAAGATTATGGATACCTGTATTCAGGATTTGTCAAAGAGCAAAAACGATTTGCCTTTGTCTTATGCAGATCCGACGAATAGAGCTGTACGGGCAACCAAAGGAGCTGATTTGACCTTGATGGCCAATATGTATATGTGGAAAGCCGGCTTTCAAACTTCCGAAGCCGAAAAGAAAAAGAGTTGGCAACAAGCTGCCGATTTAGCAGAACAGGTCATGGGGTTGGGCGTCTATAAGTTACTTCCCTATTCCAGTTTGAAAGATATGCAAGAGATTTTTAAAGGCCGTTCTAAAGAGGGAATTTTTGAATTGTCTTTTAATGCAAACTATGGAGTTTCTTCCCATAACCTTATTGCCCAATGGACTTTACATGAACCGTATATTCATAGTGACCCTAATTTATATGGAGGCGATGGAAGCGAAATTACGCCCAAAAAATCCATGTTAGATAAATTGTATCCCAGTGGAACACCGGACAAGCGCTTCCAATTTTGGTTTGATGATCCCTATTCTACTGCTAATCCCCAATCGGCTATGTTTTTAAAGTTTTCTTCAGTAGCAAATAAAACATCGAGAGATTACGATGCTAATTATATATTCTTTCGGTATGCAGGATTGATACTTACACGATCTGAAGCGCTTGCCCATTTGAATAAGACAGGTACTTCTATTGCTTTGTTGGATTCTATTCGTCATCGCGCCGGATTAAGTGATTATAATGGAGGAGGGGGACAAAGCTTATTGGATGCAATCTTTAATGAAAGACGAAGAGAGTTAATGGGGGAAGGTTGGTTGTGGTATGATTTAGTAAGAACTCGCAAAGTATTAGATCCTAATGAAACGACTGATTACTTGCGTCAAGATGAATTTGAAAAGGGGGCATGGACTTGGCCTATACCCCAAAATGCAATTAATGATAATCCCCATGTGAAACAAACGATTTATTGGTTGAACGGATAAAAATGAGAAATATGTTAAAGAAACAATATAAAATATGGCGAAACCTTGCCCTTTTATTATTGGGATGTATAGTCTTTGCCTCTTGTAGTAAAAAGGATTATTTTAAAGATGGAGGTTTGTCTGACTCCCAGTATCAGGGAAATATTTATGACTATTTATCCTCTAACCCATATTGGTTTGATACGATTACTTACATCATTGATAGATCCGGAATGACAGATGTGTTTAAAAAGGATAGTATAACCTTCTTTGCGCCTACGGATGATGCGGTTAAAAGAGTAATGGAGCGTTTAAATGATTATCGATATACCCATGTGGAAGATTCCGTTCGCTTACAAGATATAGATCCTGAAGTTTGGAAATATTTTCTTTCCATGCATATTTTGAAAGGGAGATTTATGGCAAAAGATTTTGCCAGAGTGGATCCTGATAATGTGAATGCCTATCCGGGAATAGATTATTTTACTTCAGAGGGCTTTATTGTCAATATCGGAAGAGTCTATCAAGATTATAAAGGAGTGCAAGATGTAGGAGCCCGGATTATTCGATTGACTGATATCACTTCTGATCCGGATCATTTTAA
Source organism: uncultured Chitinophagaceae bacterium (assembly GCA_964647485.1). GTDB lineage: Bacteria > Bacteroidota > Bacteroidia > Chitinophagales > Chitinophagaceae > FW021-bin31. Next base: position 64,171 of record CAZYHV010000014.1, read on the forward strand.
GGATTGCCCATCAGTGACGGTGATGACTTCAGATATCCAGGCTTCAAATGGTATTTTGCATGTGTTGAATGTAAATTATGTATTGGGATTTCAGTCAGATCGGTTTGTCCAGATGGCAGAACAATATTTATTGTTAGACGGATATAATATAAAGTAGTAAAGAACGTTTTGTTATGAAGATAAAGTTAATATTATTTTTTATGATGAGCCTTATTGTTGGGCTTTCAAGCTGTACGGTTAAAACGGCCGTTCCAAGGAGTGGTAAAGACCCTTATGGAGTCCAGATTACACCGGCCGTAAGACTTGAAAAAAGCAAAGTACTGCCTGCTCATGGAAAAGTAGGAGATACCATAAAAATTTTTGGTTCCGGAATAGCTAAGCATCTTGATGAAGTTTCTATTCTATTCAATGGTCAAAAAGCAAAAATTATGAATGCTACCGATACCTCTGCAGAGGTTATTGTTCCTCCTTTTGCGAGCACAGGGAATATCAATGCCAGAGTAAAACAAGAATATTCTTTCGGGCCTAAATTTAGGGTAGATGGAGATATGGAAGTGGATCAATCCTTTCCAAGTGTTCGTGGTGCTGATGGTACAATTATGGATATCGCCTCTATGACCAATGGGCAATATATCATCGTAGGGGATTTTACCAATTATGACAATGCCAATATTTCCGGAGGAATTAATCGGGTAGCTCGTATTAACCATGATGGAACTTTGGATCATAATTTTGATTATGGGAAAAAGCTCAATGGAAAATATACCGGAACGTCCTCTATCGTGAATTGTGTGGCTTCCTTAGAAGATACTGCTTATCTTGTTGCGGGAAATTTTAGTCGATTCTCCGGTTATAATCATGTTTATAATATTGCAAGGTTAAATTATGATGGGTCTTTAGATACGATGACTGTAGACCTTCCTTCGAGTGATACCATGGAAGTGAGTTCCTTGTTTGGCGGGGTCTTGGGATCGGTAAACGGCATGCATGTACAAGATGACGGAAAAATTATTCTTACCGGTTTTTTTAGATATTATGTGCGATTAAATTATGATCTTACTGCTAAAGATGGCAGAGATTCTTTACATCTAGATTCTACTTTGGTGAATTATATTGTTAGAATTAATCAGGATGGCTCATTAGACAAAACTTATCATTTTGACCAAGCTGCTAATCGAGGAAAGTCAGGAGCGAATGGTCCTATTAATTCTTCGCTCCTTTTACCCAACGGGAAATTGATTATTGCAGGAAATTTTACCAAATATGATGGAGAGAAAGTGAATAGAATTGCACGACTAAATACAGATGGAAGTCTTGATCCTACCTTCAAACCGGGAGCAGGATCCGATCAAGAGATTTATGATGTGGTAAGACAATCCGATGGGAAACTGATAATTGGAGGAAATTTTAATAGTTTTGATAATAATAGAGTTAAGCATATAGCACGTCTAAATGCGGATGGGTCTTTTGATAACAGTTTTGAAATTGATGGGGAAGGACCTAACGGTCCTGTGTTTAACTTGGGGGTGATGCCGAGTGGGGAAGTTTTAGTGTCCGGCTTCTTTGTGAAGTATAATGATATTATAAGGAATGGTTTTGTTGTGTTGAATCATGATGGGACAATGAATAATAGTTATAATACGAATGGAGGTCTTATTGCCGGAGGGCAAAATTTTTCCGGATTAATCAATGGCTTTTTACAATTACCTAGCGAAAATGCATTCTTGGCAATAGGCTCATTTACAAAGTTTGATCGATTGACAAATAATCGAATCATGAAGATTAATTATTAATTTTAGAAAAAGAAAAGATGAGAGGATTATCATGAGAAGGTATTGGATTTGTTTATTGCTGATTTGTAGTCTGATAGCCTCATGTTCCAAAGATGGAGTGGTTACTCAAAATCCGGCAAATGAGGATAAGGATTCGTCCGGAACATCTTCAGATTCCTCAGGAAATGGGAATTCCAATCCAACTATAGGAAAGATCCCTCCTGAAGTTTCTCCGGACATAGATATTATATTAAGAGGAGAAAAAATAAGTCAATTGGTTGGAGATTCCGATAGAGAGAAAAAAGAACCAACGAAGAATAGAACATTGAGTACCTACCGGTTGAAAGAGACAGATCTTGGTGCCCCATTTAGGTTTGAAGACAGAACCTATATCCTATTTGGAGATACACATGGCGGAATCCCGGGGAATAGAGATGCAATAGCTTATACAACCGATACAAATCCCGATGATGGATTGTCTCTTACTTTTTTACATGATAATAATAAAACCTGGTTGCCTGTAACGATTCCTAATGTGTCTTTAGGTGCTTTTGAAGTTCCTATGGAAGGGGTAGCGGTAGACCATAAAATGTATATTTATGCTACCACGAATCATAGTGACCGGAAAACCATGGGTAAATCAGTACTTGCCCGTTCCTACGATGAGGGACATACTTTTGATTTTATTTCTACTTTATCTTCTCAACATTTTATAAATGTTTCTGTAGTAAAAACGACATCTTCCGATTGGAATGAATTGCCGGAGGGAATGCACGGAAAAGTACTGATGATGTTTGGTTCGGGAGATTATAGAGCCAGTAATGTATATCTGGCCTGTCAGCCGGCACAGAAAATCGAAAAGAAAACTTCTTTGAGATATTTTGCAGGATGGAATGAAGAAGATAAACCCATATGGGTGAACCAGGAAAAATATGCAGTTCCTTTGTTTGATCAACCTCAAGTAGGGGAGTTATCTGTTACCTATAACCAATTTATCAATCGATGGGTGATGTTATATAATGCCGGTGAACCCAGAGGGATTAATATGCGTACTGCAAAACAACCTTGGGGTCCCTGGACGAGTCCTCAGGTTATTTTTGATCCTTCCAAAGATGGCGGTTATGGTCATTTTATGCATGTCAAAGATAGTAATGATGGATTATCGGATCCGGACAGAGAAGGAGAATGGGGTGGAGAATATGGTCCTTATCAATATGGCTACCTCGCTATTGGAGACACTGCCGAAAAAAAATCTACCACAACCATTTACTTTAATATGTCTACCTGGAATCCTTATACTGTTTTGCTGATGAAAGCTCAGTTGAAACAGAAATAAAAAGAATTCAAATTAAGGAATAGACTGATGGTCGGTATCTCTGATCCGATACCAATCTACCAGTTTACCTTTTGCCGGTAATTGAAAAGCTAGTCTGGCAGCTTTCTTTTGATACCAATAAGCGGTAGAAGAGAATTTAAAAGGAGACGCTTTACGGGGATTGAGAAATTCCATTTTGATATTTTTATTAAATCGAACGGCATCCTGATGATGAAAACGATACATGCTGATCATAGAACGTAAACTGTCTTTTATGGGGACACCATGATAAGGTCCATTGAAGGTTCCATTGCGAAAATACCATCCTCCGTTGAAATAATCTTCGAGCCCGGTACCTACGAAAGTAGGCTTTGTATCCTTCTTGTCCTTGTCAATATAAAAATATTCAGGAGCTTCCAGAAAAGATAAATAATTTTTCTCTTTTCCTTGCATAGACAGACAACAGCCGACGAAATGGCCTTCTCCTTTAGCTTTAAGAATAGGTGTGGGATCTTGCCCCGGATTTGTTCCTGCATTATACAAACAGTGAAATCGTCCTTCCGATTCCGGTAATTCATCTATAGCTTGATAGTTGGCATTCAGAAATACATAAGGGACGACTTTATCATGTAGATTTTCTACTTCTATTCTGACTCCTTTAGAAAAAGGCATGGGGAAGTAATTATAAAAACCCCCACTGGACATCCCTAAAAACTGCGAAAGGTAGGGCTTGTATTCACATTGTCCGATTCCGAAAAAATCTCCGATGGGAGCTTCTACAGAAGGATAATCATTTTCATCCCAATAAATACGCAAAATAAGTTTTTTCAGAATAGTCGGATCTGTATAAGTCTCAGGTTCCCAGTACATCCAAAACCATCCGGAAATGGTCATCCACATTCTGGTGATAATTCCGGCTCCTCTGTAATGAATAATATTTTTTTTCTCTCCCGGTTGGATAGGATATGCTTTTTCTTTGGTATCGAGATCAAAAGTAGTAAATTGGGAGGAGGTTCCTTGAGATTGAATCGTACTGATTGAGGAGGGTAAATTTTGTGATGGATGGATAGAAGAGGAAGATCCCATTGAAAGAGAAGGAAGTGCCGTTAATGCAGAGAGGGAAGCAACAGCTCCTAATACCTTGCGACGAGAAATAGAGGGGTTTCCCCCTTTTTTTGTTGTATTAGAATGTTCATCTGACATAGAGAAAAGTAGTATTACGGTATAATATTTGTTGCTTGGGTAAGATATAAAAAAAACAGGTAAATGAAGCATTTTTCTATCTTATATTTATTTATTTTTTCTTTTTTATTATGTGGAATCTCTGTTTATTCCTCAGCACAGAGAAAAATTACAAAGAAACCCCAAAAATATGATAGAAATGGGATAGCAAGTTTTTATCATGATCGTTTTGAAGGACGGTTAACGGCTACGGGAGAGCGATTCCATCAGCGTGAATTGACTGCGGCTTCCAATACATTGCCCTTAAATTCGTATGTGAAAGTGACTAATTTAAAAAATGGGTATTGGGTTGTGGTACGAATTAATGATCGTATGAATAAACATAATAGAAGATTGATAGATCTTTCGAAAGCAGCAGCAAAGACCATTCATTTTACCTCAGGTCTTCTTAAGGTTAATGTTCAATATATTCCTGCTAAAAAATTTTATCCCTTTACCGGTCTGTCGCTCAAAAAGATGATAGGAATAGCGTCCCATTAGCGAGCGAAAACTATTTGAAGGAGTACATCCCTTAGGAGCAATTTTATCCAAAACATAAAAAGGCATGGGATAGAAAAATGAAAAGAATCAATGTTCTTTTAAAGGGACGAATGTTTGCTCGTAGAACCCGTAGCGCCTTTCCAATATGTTTTTCTACCGTATTGACAGAAATTTGCATTTGTTCAGCTATTTCTTTGTAGGATAATCCTTCAAATCGGCTTAATTTAAAAGCTTTTCTGCATTGAGGGGGTAAGGTCATGATAATTTCTTGGATGGTAGCCTCAGTCTCTTTTGCATAGATTTTTTGAAGGGTGGGCTTGTCTTTTTCCCTTTCTAATCCGAGTTCCTTTAATTTTTTCATATAAAAGATTCGATTGGATTCAGTCCTAAGCTCATGGAGTATTTTATTTCTTAGGGTAGCGTAAAGATAAGCTCTTATATTTCCTTCTGTATCCAGTGATTCTGCTTTCTGCCAGAGGTTTACAAACACATCCTGTATAATTTCTTCCACTCGCGCTTGATGGGGGATACGCAAATATGCTTTTTTATAAAGCGAGAGGTAGTATCGCTCGTACAAAATGGCAAAAGCTTGCTCATTTTTTTGCTGGGTGAGTCGTAAAAGTTCTTGATCAGAAAAAGAAGTAAAAGCATTTGACATCGGCAAGAAATTTTCCTAAAGTTATAAAAAAAATGTAAAACAACTTAAGTTTTACTAAAACTTGTGAATTATAAAATACCGTATGTTTTTTAATATCATTGCTTTATGATCAATTAATAAATATTAAATTTTCCCTCATTATTTTTTTAGTTATTGAGAAAGGAGGCATTGATACTTGCGAAATGGTTGATTAATTTTCTCCCACCTAAAAAAAATCCGCTTTGTATGGCGGTATTCTTTTTTTGATGCAATTACTAAAATGAAACCGTCAATCAACCATGACAGAAAAACAACTTACAGAAATTATTCAAAAGTATCTCTCAGGGGTAGCAACGGAAGAAGAGAAGAAGAAAGTGGAAGAATGGTATGATGCATTTGATACCCTGGAGATGGGTTTTGATGAAAAAGAAAATAAGAATTCCTTTTTAAGGAGTTGGCTGAAAATAAAGGAAAGAATAGCAGAACCAAGAGAAGCGGAAGCCTTTGAAGAAGAGGAGTATCCACGATTTGCCCGCAGGGTAGTATATAAGTGGGTGGCTGTTGCAGCCATGTTGATTTTGGTTTCGGGAACGGTTTACTTTTTATTTCAACAAAGAGAGGCGCCTCTTGAGGTAGCTGAGAAACAAATCAAAGAGGATTTTCAACCGGGAGGAAATAAAGCAGTATTGACTTTGGGAAACGGACAGAAAATAGTATTGGACAGCTCAAATAAGGGGGTGTTATCGATGCAGGGGAACACGAAAATATTAAAATTGAATAAGGGATTATTGTCATATAAAACCGAGAGTGAAAAGCAGAGCGTGGAAGGCAAAAAACAGGAAGTTACTTTTAATACCATCTCTACTCCGCGAGGAGGAAAGTATGAAGTGGTTCTGCCCGATGGGAGTAAAGTTTGGTTGAATGCAGCTTCATCTTTGCGTTTTCCTACAGCATTTGCCGGGAATAAGAGAGAAGTGACAATGACGGGAGAGGCTTATTTTGAAATATCTCAAAATGCAAAGAAGCCGTTTATTGTTAAAAAGGGAAAGACAGAAGTGAAGGTATTGGGAACGCATTTTAATGTGATGGCATATGAGGATGAGGCTGCTATGAGGGTTACCTTATTAGAGGGTTCTGTAAAAGTTTCAGATAAAGCCACACATCAATCTCAGCTTTTGAAACCGGGAGAACAGCTTCAGCTCAGTAAAGGAAACGGGGAAATGAAATTGATAGGAAATGTGAACTTAAATAAAGCGACAGCTTGGAAAGACAACCTGTTTTGGTTTGAGGATGATGATGTAGATGAAGTAATGAAAAAATTGGCACGTTGGTACGATGTAGACATCAAGATAGAAGGCGATATTTCTGATCAATTTACGGGTTCTATTCCAAGACAATTAGCATTTTCTCAGGTGATTGGAGTCTTACAAAAGACAGGGAGTATTCATTATAAAATTCAAGATAAGAAAACGATTATTATTACTTTATAAAGAAAAATAAAATTTAAGGATGAGTCCATAATTACACAGAGAAACAGCCTCTACGGGCATAGAGGCTGTAAAAAAATAATCCGCCAAAGCCTTGGCAGATAAAAATAACAACCAGATCGATTATTATTTATTTCATTTTTTCAATAACAAATATATGTATTTGAATGCTTATTTCAAAGCATATCCAAGAAAGGTTTGTATTCGTATCCCTAAAATAATATTGGTTATGCAATTTACGGGAATTATATTGTTGGCAGTTTGCCTACAAGTAAGTGCTACCGCTTTTGGACAAAAAGTAACTATTGTAGGAACAAATATTCCGCTAAAAAAGGTCTTTAAAGATATCCGCAAACAGACGGATTATAATTTTATATATACTAATAAAACGATGAAGGAAGCAACCCCTGTGACCCTCAACGTTCAGGATGAAAAACTTAAAACAGTTTTAGAAAAATCTTTTGCCCATCAAAACCTCACTTATTCTATTGAGGATAATATTATTATTGTAAAATCAAAACCTCTTTCTAAACAGAAAAACCAAGTACTTCCTCAAAAAGAAATTGAAGGGATGGTAGTTGATTCTACGACAGGAGAGCCTTTGGTAGGAGTAACCGTTAAAGTAAAAGGGAGCAACAAGGGAACGACAACAGACGAAAAGGGAGAATTTAATTTGATAGTAGGAGATGATGCGATTTTAGAAGTCAGTTATCTGGGATATGCCTCAAAAACTATAGCCCTAAATGGGAAAGATCGGATTAGTATTTCTTTGGCTTCTGCAACCACAGGATTAAACCAGGTGGTTGTTGTTGGGTATGGTAAACAGAGAAAATCTTCCGTCACCGCTGCTATTAGTACCATTTCGGGAGAAGATTTAGTACAATCTCCTACCGCAAATATCAGTAATGCCCTGGCAGGCCGACTTTCGGGATTGACGGCCTTGCAGGAGTCGGGAAAACCGGGAGCAGATGCATCCGATTTATACGTTCGCGGAATTGGTACCTACACCGGAGAAAACAAACCCCTGGTGATGGTCGATGGTGTGGAGCGGGAAAGTTTCAATAATATTGATCCTAATACCATAGCCTCCATAAGTATTTTAAAAGATGCTTCCGCAACTGCTGTTTATGGTGTGCGTGGTGCTAATGGCGTTATTTTAATTACGACAAAAAGAGGTAAAAACCAGGCTCCGAAAGTAAGTTTATCGGCACAAACAGCTATTACAGAGTTTGCCAATATGCCGGATTATGTAAACTCCTATCAATATGGAACTTTGCTTAACGAGAGGAGTTTTGAGAATTATTGGATCAATCATGCGAATGATCCTGATATACATTCCTGGAGTGATTTTGTAACAAAAAGAAATGCGAATTGGGTAAGTGAAGCAAATGTTTATTATTCTCCTAAAGATTTAAAATATTATAAAAATGCGCATACCCCAACTTTAGCTAATGGTAAGTCTAATCCCTATTATAGTCCCTATTTTTATCCCGATGTGGATTGGATAAGCAAGATATTTAAAAAATATACGCCACAGAGTCAAGTAAATGCCAACATAACCGGTGGAACTAACTCGGTAAAATATTTTGTTTCATTAGGTTATCTTTCACAAGGAGGCTTGTTTAATACAGACTACATGAAGTTCTCTGATGAGATGGAATTTAGTAAAAAGCGTTATAATCTGAGAGGGAATTTTGATTTTAATGTCACTAAGAACTTCAAAATATCTGTTGATTTGGCTTCTCGCTTTGTAAACATATCAGGTATGGATAATGATTTTTATATCTGGCAGAAGCGTATTTTATGGGCAACTCCATTAGGATCCCCTGGATTAATTGACGGGAAGTTCGTTCTTCCATTTAATAATCAAGACGATAAGGAAAATCCAATGTTAGCTATCGTCAACAGTAATAATTATAATATTACGAGTAATAGTACTTTAAACTCCACCATTCGTCTGAGCTATAACCTTGATGCGGTTACTCCCGGGTTGTCGGTACATGCTAAAGGAGCTTATGATAGTTATTTTTCCAGTCGTACGGGAGGCTCTTATACGCCGTTAAGATATGGAATACGTCCTAATCCCAATGGAGATCCGTTGGATCCTATCTTAGTGCAGTTAAATGAGAATTCGCCGCCCCAACGATGGGATAATTGGTATAATTATAAATGGCGCAAATTATATGGTGAAGTTTCTTTGAATTACGACAGAGGTTTTGGGAGGCATCATGTTACGGGGCTACTTTTGGCGACAAGGGAAAAAAGATATGATCCGAGCCTGGCATTTGATTTACCACATGCCTATGAAGGATTTGTGGGTAGGGTAACCTATGCTTTCGCGAATAAATATTTAGCCGAATTTGATGCCGGTTATAATGGATCCGAAAACTTTCCAGAAGGGAAGAGATTTGGTTTTTTACCGGCGATATCTGCCGGATGGATTATTAGCCAGGAACCCTTTTTCCCGGAAAACTCAATAGTAACTTTTTTGAAATTGAGAGGCTCTGTGGGTAAGGTCGGAAATGATAAAATCGGAGGAGCTCGTTATCTTTATTTGCCTGATACTTGGAAATACCGAACTGGTGGTCATGATGATGGATATCATTTTGGAACAAAAAACCTTCGACATAAAGTTCAGGGAGCTTCGGAAGATGTTATTGGTAATCCGAATGTTACATGGGAAACAGCAACTAAAAAGAACCTGGGAATAGAATTCCATTTGTTTAAAGATAAATTGTCAGTAAACTATGATTATTTCTATGAACACAGAGTAGATATCTTATCTTATCGGGGAACTGTCCCGGCCATTGTGCAGGCAGAATTGCCCCCATATAATCTGGGTGTTGTTGATAACTGGGGAAATGAAATTGAAATGAAATTCAAGGAAAGTACAGGAGCTTTTAAATATTGGGTGAAAGCAAATGCATCTACAAATCAAAATAAAATTGTTTTTCGGGATGAAGCTATTTTACCTAGTTTAAAATACCAAGCACAGACAGGACATCGGATTGGACAGGGGTTATATTTGCTTGATGATGGACTTTATACTTCATGGGGAGATCTTTATGAATTGGATAAGAATGGAAATCCTATCCTTTCTAAACCTGTTAGGGCTTTGAATAAAGAAGGAGAACCTTACACCAACGGAAAGGGCAATCCGGTATATCAGAAAGATTTAGGCTATGCCGGTAAGCCATTACAACCAGGCAATGTGCGATTGGTGGATTACAATGAAGATGGAGTCGTAGATGATAAGGACTTTGTTAGAACAGGGAAGAGTGAAATTCCCGAATTATCTTACGGGATCTCCTTTGGTTTTAATTATAAAGGATTCGATTTATCGGTATTGTTACAGGGAGTTGAAGGAGTCGCAAAGTTTGCGATGCGGGAATTACATTTCAATAAGCAGCAAGCCCTTTTTAAAGTAGATTGGAAGCGTTTTACAGAAGAAAGATACAATGCAGGGAAAGAAATTTATTTTCCTATTGCAGCCTATAATCAGGCAGCTGCCAATAATACCTTTTTTCTCAAAGATGCTTCTTATTTGAGACTGAAAAACCTGGAGATTGGTTATACCTTTAAACCTGATTTTTTGAGAAAAATAGGAATGACATCTGCCCGCCTCTATGTCAACGGAAATAACCTTTATACTTTTACGCATAACAAGTTGTGGGGGAATCCCGAAAATCTCGGATTTATTGGTTATCCGCTTACTCGCACTTTCAACCTTGGTATAAATATTAAGTTTTAATTCATTGCTTAAGAAAATTATTATGAAGAATATTAGCGTTTTCTTATTGATAGTAGCTCTATCTTTAGGAGTTATAGTAACCGGCTGCAATAAAGATTTTTTGCAAAAACCCAAAGGAGGAAGTGTTACTGTAGATACAATATTTCACACAAAGAAACAGGCACAATATGCAGTAGCACAAATGTATAATGATTGTATTAGGAGCTATATCCCTTATGGTTATTGGAGCTGTAGGCCGGAGGTTATTACAGATGAAATATATATCCTTCATCCTACTTACGATTGGGCCGCTTTGGCTGTGAATGGAGGAGATTATATTACCGGGAATATGACCCCGAGCAGCAGCTGTGATTATCAATTTTCTGATCCGGCAAACGGTGATCATCTCGCCTTTAATGATCATTACGCCGGAATCCGCCAGGCAAATCTAGTTCTTCAAGATATCCATATGGTACAAGATGCCAATGAAGATTGGAAAAAGGATGTGAAAGGACAAGCCTTGTTTTGCAGAGCTATGCAACACTTTGAATTATTTCGTTATTATGGAGGCATTCCTATTGTGACTATACCTCTTAATGGTGAGGATCCTATCAAAATTCCGCGCAGCTCTGTCGCAACAGTCGTTGATAGTGTTGTCAGTTGGTGTAACCAGGCAATTAAATTATTACCTGCTAATCGTTCTGATGTAGATTTTGGGAAAGTAACAAAGTTGGCTGCAAGAGCATTGAAAGCAAGAATATTATTATATGCGGCCAGCCCACTGTATAATACTCCTACAGATATGGAAAACTTAGTTTCCGGTGCCCGATATGGAGATAAACGAGATAGCGTCCTGTGTTATCTGAATTATGATAAGAATCGATGGAAGATAGCTGCCGATGCGGCAAAAGATGTTATTGATTATGCTCCCGCTGCCGGAGTAGCGCTTTATAATACCGGACAACCGGTTTCTATTGATTGGACCAGTAATGCCAATATAGGCGATTATGCGGCGGTTTGGAATATTTATGCTAATAAGGAAATCATTTTGGCGAGTACGCATACGCCGGTAAAAGCAGGCAGTTCTTTTAATAATACGGACTGGGGACAGTATTTGTCGTCAAAACTATATATAGGAGACTGGGCCGTAAAAAATAACATCCCCTTAGAATTTTTGGAACAATATGAAAAAAGGGATGGTACTACCTGGACTATGCCACAGGCCGGTGAAGATTTACCCACCTATATTGAAGGGCTAAAACTGGATCCTCGTTTTTATCAAACTATTGCTTATGACGGAATGCACTATAATAGCAGCAAAGGTGTTTTGGATTATTATAGGGGAGGGGATGGCTATTCGGATGGTTCTTTATCAAGCAGTGATGCAGGTGTAGATGGTTATGCTTTTGAAACGTACAAATTTATTGGGCGCGTGGGAAATGGAAGCGAAGATCATATTATCTGGCCGGTTTTCAGACTTGCGGAATTCTATTTAAGCTATGCTGAAGCATTAAATGAATATCAGGGTCCCTCTGGTGATCCTACCGCCTATCTTAATAAAATCAGAGAGCGGGCCGGCATGCCGGACAAATACCCGAGCGACCCGAATAGCTTTAGAAAAGCGGTTCATCATGAACGGACGATCGAATTTGCGTATGAAGGGCTTCGATATAATGATCTCCTTCGCTGGTTAGAAGCCGGTACCGTTTTAAATGAAACCCTGCATGGTGTCCGAACAACTGCCCATAAGGGAGGAAACGGTCAACTTGAAAGAAATTGGAAGGTTGTTACATTCATTAAAAGGGTGTTCCCCCAGAAATATTATTACGTTCCTTTTCCCAATGATGAAGTGAGTAAAAATTATTTGGGAGATGGCGAGTCTTGGAATGGACAAAATCCCGGCTGGTAATCCTCTTTAAAATATTATAAAAAGTCTAAAAATGAAAAAACACTATATTGGATTTTTAATTGGTATCTTCTTTATTCTTATTTTTTATAAGACTTATGGACAATCTACAAATATTAACATTGTTGATTCAATAAGTACGGAAGGAATAAATAATCATACTATTGATAAAGCCTTGACAAAAAGTCCCGATTGGAGAAATGTTGGAGCTACTTTCACTCTATCAGGAAAGAAATTGGAAAAAATGTTTACCGGAAACCTGTTGAATACGTTGCAGGGACGCCTTCCCGGTCTGACCGTTGTAACCGGATCAGGAGAACCGGGATATGATGATCCTACTTTATATGTTAGAGGACAAAGTAGCTGGAATATAGGAGGCAATACATTATTGATATATTTGGATGGCTTTCAGGTAAATATAGATGCTTTGAGCTCTTTATCTCCTTATGAGATTGAATCAGTAACCTTGCTTAAAGGTCCTGCAGCCCTGGCTATGTTTGGATTAGTTGGAGGTTCGGGGGTTTTAAGTGTTCGAACGAAAGAAGGGTTACAAACTCTCAAACCACAAATTACCCTTAATGCTCGGTATGGTATTCAAAGCGCAATCGAGTTACCCACTAGTGTAAATGCTTACGAATACACGCAGTTGTATAATAAAGCACTTCATAATGACGGATTACCTGTTAAATATCCCAAACCCGAACTATATACTCAGTCTTCTGATCCTTTCCATCCGAATGTGAATTGGTATAATGAAATTCTGAGAAATACTTCTTCTATTCAGGATTATAGTCTTTCTTTTCGCGGAGGTGGAAAGAAAGCCAAATATTTTGTTCTGGGAAATTATGATGCTTTTGAAGGGTTATACAGAAAAGCAGATATTATTGACAAGGACTTTGGAACAAATGCTAAATATAACAGGATTAACCTGAAGGCAAACGTAACATTAAAATTAAGCAAAAGTTTGACGGTAAATGCCCATCTTTTGGGACTGACGGAAGATAGGAAAACCCCAATGGGATTTACGGCGGATGAATTATTTGATCATTTAATGAATATTCCCGCAGCTGCTTTTCCTGTTAAAAACCCTGATGGTACCTGGGGAAATAGTTCTGTATATGATTTCAATCCGGTGGAGAGATTACGCAGATTTGGTATCTATAGTTCACATACAAGAGTCTTACAAACAAATTTTACGTTTAATGAAAAACTTGATGCGCTTTTAAATGGATTGTCAGTAAGAGGAGGATTGTCTTTTAGTAATTTATACAGAGGAACTTACCAGAAACATTTTCAAGTGCCTTCCTATGAGATTACTAAAAATAATGATGATGAACCGGTTAGAGATGCTGATGGAGATATTGTGTACAAAAAGATTGGAGAGGAAAGCCAAAGTATTGATGACGGAGGAAACCATCATTGGAACAGAACTACTGCCAGAGTTGGGTTAAATTATAACCATTCTTTTGGTAGAAACCATCTTACTGTAGTTGCTTTAGCACATAAACAAACCTATAGCCATGATGGGCAGGTGTATCAGGTAAGAACCCAGGGGCTTTCTGCAAACGTAGGTTACGATTATGACAAAAGATATATTGTCAATGTTTCCGGAGGATATATGGGGGCGGATAGTTATGCCCCCGGTCATCGTTATGGCTTTTTCCCCTCAGTGGGCTTAGGCTGGGTAGCTTCCAATGAAATATTTTTAGATAATAGCTCTTCTATAGATTTTCTAAAATTAAGAACTTCTTACGGAATGACCGGTAATATTGATGAAGCACATCGATTTTTATATATCCGTAGTGCGGGAGATGCCGATGGTTGGGTCGCCGGTACGGATAATGCAGGAAAAGGTGGAATGGCAGAAGGTAGTTTTAGTAATCCGAATGCCACCTGGGAAAAGAAAACAACATTTGATTTTGGTGTAGATTTGAAGGCTTGGAAACATTTTTCTGCAACGATTGATATTTTTAATGAAGATCGTACCGGAATTTTGGAAATTCCGATAGCGGATTATCCCGGCTTCCCCGGTTTTCCCTTACCCTTTCTTAATACAGGGGAAGTAAATAATAAAGGGTTTGAAGCTGTACTCTCTTATGAAAACAAGGTCAATGATTTTCAATATTATATAGGAGGATCAATGTCCTATGCTCGTAACAAGATTATTAAGAAATCGGAAAATCCACAGCCTCAGGACTATCTTTATGAAAGAGGATATCGGATTGGGCAGATGAGAGGATTAGTATTTGAAGGGTTTTATCAGAAATCGGATTTTGATACTCAGGGGAATCTGAAATCAGGTTTGGCAAATTCTTCCTACACCAATGTACAGCCGGGGGATCTGAAGTTTAAAGATCAGGATGGGAATGGAGTAATTAATAAGTATGATATGATCCCTTTAGACTATAGTAATCTTCCCGAAATTACCGCCGGTTTAAATATAAAATTAAAATATAAGGGTTTCGATTTTAGTGCATTTCTACAAGGGGTAGCGCATCGTACAGTAAGCCTGTTGGATGATGCCTATAATTACACTCATCCATTTGTATACCACAACAATATTACTGCTTTTTCGCTAAATAGCTGGACTCCGGCTACTGCAGAGACGGCGACTACTCCGCGTCTTTCAACGTTGGCTAATCCTAATAATGACCAACCCTCCGATTTTTGGTTAAGAAACGGGAACTTTCTTAAATTACGTAGCGTAGAACTCGGATATACCTTGCCTAAAGTTGGGATATTAAAAAAACTGGAATCCTTCAGAGTTTATCTAAATGGTACCAATTTATTTACATGGGATAAGATTGCAAACCTGGAGGCAGAAAGGCTCTCGATGGGTTACCCTCTGATGAAAGTCATCAGTTTCGGACTGAAAGTCAAATTCTAGATTATTATATTATTATAAATATTTACCTATGAAACGATATTTTTGTATTACGCTTGTAGCCATTATCTTCAGTAGTTTTTATGCTTGTAAGAAAGACTATTTGAATGTCAGGGATATTAATACTGATGTGACGATGGATGAACTATATGCGAAGTATAGTTATGTTCAACAGGCCGTGTGGCATATATACAGTTATCTGCCGAATGGTTTTCCGGATGAGTTAAATATGGAAGCTGCTACGGATAATGCTGAGGCTACAAATCCTGGAGCTAATTCCCAAGATTTTAATAACGGAATATGGAATCAATATAACAATCCCTATGATGTGTGGGATCATTATTTTGAGGGTATTCGTGAAGCGAATTTATATCTTGAGAATAAAGATAAGGTAGATATCTCCTATATTAAAGGAAGGATAGTATCTACTGATTCTACAGAATATTTTAATGCGCAGAATAATGTGAAGTTCATGCGGGGGGAGGTACTCTTTTTGAAAGCTTTTTTCTATTTTGAATTGGTTAAACGGTATGGAGGCGTCCCTATTCTTGACCAGTCATTGGATTTTCATCATCCGAATACTTACGAGGATATCCCTCGTAATTCTCTGGATGAATGCATTCAATATATTGCTGATCTTTGTGACTCTTCAGCAGCCATTATTCCCCAAAATTTGTCTTCCTATTCCTGGTATGAAGATGGAAGAGTTACTTACGGAGCAATTATGGCATTAAAATCGAGGCTTTTTCTCTATGCGGCAAGTCCCTTATATACCAATAACGGTTCTTCTATTACATGGGCAGATGCGGCAAAGGCTGCACATGATGTGATCCAATTGGGGAAATACCAATTAGATGCCTCTTATTCCAATTTGTTTAATGAACAAAATGCGTCTTCAAAGGAGTTTATCTTCTATCGTCGTTATGGTAACACTAATAATGTAGAATTTGATAACTATCCTATTGGCTTTCAGGATGCGGATGGAAGCAGTATTACGCCTACCGAAAACTTTGTGGAACAATTTGAAATTTTAGATTATGACAATAACAATAATTTGACGGGCTCTCATTATTTTGATATAAATAATCCCCAGGATGTTGTCAACCCCTATCTGAATAGAGATCCCCGTTTTTATGCAACTGTGGTTTATAATGGAGATATCTTTTCCTCCAAACAGATAGAGACTTACAATGGAGGTAGCAGCGGTCTCCCTATTACTGATGCGACAAAGACGGGCTATTATTTGGCCAAATGGGTTAATCAGGCGGTTGATCTGGTCAATAATACACAAACGGTTCATACGTGGTGTTATTTCAGATATGGTGAAATTCTGCTCAATTATGCAGAAGCAATGTATAATGCTTATGGAGCTACATCAGATCCGAAAGCCTATGGAATGACGGCGCTTGATGCTATCAATAAAATACGAGACAGAGTGGGAATGCCTGATCTTAGCGCTTCCGAATTGAATCAAAAAAGTATAGAACATGAAAGAAATGTAGAGATGGGATTCGAGAACCAACGCTTTTGGGATGTTCGCCGATGGGAAGAAGGAACGACCTACTTTAATAAGCCGGTAACGCGTATGGAGATTACAAAAAATGGAAGTGATTTCCGGTATGAAACCAAGACGTTGGAAAAACGCGTTTTTGAAAAGAAAATGGACTGGTTCCCGATACCTGAAAATGAAATAAACAAAACGGGATGGACACAAAATCCTGATTGGTAAACAACAAAAAATAAATGACCGATATGAAACATATAAATATAAAAAACAGAATTGCAATACCGGCTGTCTTGCTTGTATTGATTATTTTAGTGGGTCTGGGTTGTAAACAAGAGTTTATTCATGGACACAAGTTAGAACATTATAATCCCGAAACGGCTCATGCAATTTATTTTTCACAAGCGAAGAATGAGAATCATTTAGTTTCATTGTTGGATGATCTTTCTTTCTCCATTGATACCTCTGCCCATACCGCCAGTTTTGCCATACCGGTATATAAAAGTGGTTTTGTTAATGAAGATTCTTTGACCTTTGAAGTAGAAACGGACAATTCTTCTGTTGATGCATTGATTCAGAATTCGAAACTACCGGCCAATACGGTCGATTTGGAGAAGTCGGATTATACTGTTTCTAATGAGAATACCATTCCCGACGGAGAAGATCTAATGAAAGGAAAGGTTGTCGTAACCGTCAAAATACCTGCTTTAAATAATTATGCGGGTAAAACGATTGCTGTGGGACTCCGCTTATCCAAGCCTTCTAACGGAGCTGTTGTTGACAGCCTGAGTCGAATAGTACTTTATGGCAATGTAGATGATTTATTGCTCGCTCTGATTCCGCCGAAGAATTTAATAGATGCTTCCGGTTGGACGGAACTTAATATTTCTAATAACAATGATGTTACGGTGGATATAAACAACAATGGAGCCTTGTTTTATTCCGGAGGCGGAGGTTTTAACCAGGTCGGGGCTTATCAGGCTGTAGATGTGAAGGCCGGTGTGGATTATGACCTTGATTTACACGTCAAAGGATCGGGAATGACGGACTGCTGGTTTGAGGTCTGGGTAGGTACGAAAGCACCGGATCAGGGACAGGACTATACAGATGCTTATGGAAGCCAGATATTGGGATTAAATACGTGGAGCGGATGTGGAGGTAGCTCGTTTGACGGGGAATTATCTAAAGTCGGATGTATTGGTTCGGGTGGTCCTGTTTCTTTTTCTTCCGGAGGAACCGTTTATATTGTCATTAAATGTGGAGGAGCCGATTTGGGAAATGCAGGGGTTACTGCAAGCGATATAACGTTTATCAGAAAAAAATAATTCTCGAATAATTCAAAAAATAAAAAAATAAAAAAATGAAAAAGATCACTTTCTTCGTTTTCCTGTTTGTATTCACTCCGACAATGATATTATTGGCACAGGAGAAACATGCTTTTTGGAATGATGTACAAACGATTAAAAAATACGACCGGATTTATACTCCTCCCGAAGATCCGATTTTATTTATAGGGAGTTCGTCTATTCGAAAGTGGCCTAACCCACAGAAGGTTTTCTGTAAACATACTATCATTGACCGGGGAATTGGAGGAGCCGTTATTAATGATATGATATATTATGCGGATGATATCATATTCCCGTACCATCCGAAGAAGTTAGTTATCTATGTAGGGGAGAATGATGTTCCGAATAAAGCAGAAACTCCGGATACTATTCTGAATCACTTTAAAAACCTGTATGCCTTGTTAAGAGATAGCTTACCGGAGATTCCAATTGTATTTATCTCCATGAAGCCGAGCCCGGTGAGAGAGCAATACTGGGCAAAAGAACGTAAAGCAAATACGCTTATTAAAGATTTCCTGTACGGCAAACCTCATGTCCGGTATATGGATATTTATTCGAAAATGGTGACTAAAGACGGGAAACCCCGCCCGGAATTGTTTGGAAAGGATATGTTACATATGAATGAAAAGGGATATGCCATCTGGAATAAAATGCTGAAAAAATATTTAAAATGAGACAACTCAAGACATTTATTGTAATATTAGGTATGGGTACCTTAATGATATCCCTGTCTGCATGTAGCCGGAAAATAAATGAAGTAGTCAGAGGAAATTCCTTAATTGAGAATCGGGGAGAGCAGGCAGTTCCTTCCGGGAATGCATTTGCGCGTAAATCTGGGTCGGCCGACTGGCTCGAAGCAAGTGGGTATCATATCGTGAATATCGTTACAGGACAACCTTATTTTTTAAGAGGGGTGAACCTGGGGTACTGGCTGGAACAGGAAGGATATATGATGAATCCGCAAAATCCTAATCTGGTTCCGAATGAATGGAAAATGAAACGAAAATATTTTCAGGCAGGGAAGACAGAAAGCGAGATAGAATCTTTTTATCAGGACTGGCGCAACAATTTTATACAGAAAGCCGATATTGATTATATTGCTTCTTTAGGGTTTAATTGTATAAGACTCCCTTTGCATTATGAATTGTTTTTAACCCCGTCACAGCGATCGGTTCGCGATGCAGTTGCTTTTGCAGCGAATAGTACGGACAGGGGGATAAAACATGACCGGTATAAAGATTCATTGCAGAGGTGGTATGACGATGATGAATTATTTAACGATCCCTCTTTGGCAGGTTTTGAAGTGATTGATAATCTGTTGAGCTGGTGTGCCGATAATGACATGTACGTAATATTGGATTTGCATTGTGCTCCGGGAGGCCAGGGAACGGATGCTAACATTACGGATAATTTTTACCCCAATAACCTATGGGACTTTTCCGTTTTCCGGGATGTGACCACCCGCCTGTGGAAACGTATCTCACAGCGTTACCTCGATGAGCCCCGGATCGCATTTTATGATTTGATCAACGAACCGCATCATGTTCCGGGAGGAGGGCAGACCATTCATGATTTATATCAGCGTTTAATTACTACCATTCGCAATAATGGGGATAATCACATGCTTATGGTAGAAGGAAATGGATATGGTAATAATTATGACTACTTGGAACCCTTTACCTTTTCTCCTAATTGGGGATTAATTTATAACGCTCATCGATATGGTATTAATCCGTCGGATGATTATGTAAGCGATCCCAATCCTAACCAAATTAACCGGCTGGTCAATATTTTAAACTTTCGCAGTCAATATAATGTACCGGTATTTGTTGGTGAAACGGGCGAAAATTCGAATGCCTGGATGAGCCAGAATATTCAAAAGTTAGAAGATAACGACATTGGATGGGCGCATTGGACTTATAAAAGACATGATGTAGGGGAAAATGCTGCATTGATGCGTATTGGAGGGTATTATCCTACAGATGGAGCCGGGGTCATGTCAAATGTGTTGGGAAGTATAAAATTTCAGAATTGTATAGCTAATTCAAATACAATTCAGGCTATAACAGAAAATTTTATTCCGCATGACCCTCTCCCCATTGGGGAAACAGTCTGGCTCAAAGGAGTGAATGGAAAATATGTGTCTTCCGAAAATGGCCAGTCACCCATGACCTGTAACAGAGATCAGCCTCAGGCCTGGGAAACCTTTACGGTAGTTGATGCCGGGGATGGAAAGATTGCGTTGAAAAGCATGGGAAAATATGTGTCTTCCGAAAACGGAGCGTCTCCGATTACTTGTAATCGTTCGGAAATACAAGATTGGGAGAAATTTGAGCTCGTTGAAAATGAGAATGGAACAATTTCATTGAAAGGAAATAACGGGAAATACATTTCTTCTGAAAATGGCACTCAAAGCATGACTTGTAACAAGGATCAAATTGGAGCATGGGAGCAGTTTACGATGGTAACTACTGATGATTCGGAGTCCGGGGGAGAATGGCATGAGGCTAATCTGACCCATTTTACCTCTTATCCCGATCCGAATAGCGAAGAATGTATAAAATATAACGGATGTAAATGGGCAGGAATGTTTGCCTTTGTAGAGGATCAAAAATCGGAAGAATGGGTGAGTAACCACAATATTATTGCCGTTCATTCCAGAGATGCAGGACAGTATGCACTCAAAACTTTTGAAATAAAGAAAGGAGATAAAACCATTCAGGCAAAGGTGTATGATGAATGTGCAGATGCGGATTGTGATGGCTGTTGTACCGTGAACGCAGATGCGAATGGAGTGGGTTTTTTAATTGATATGGAGAAATATACGGTGGCTCGATTTGGAGCAGATGACGGGATTGTAGAATGGAGATGCCTGGATTGTGAGAATTAACGGATCCCGTTTTTTAAATTGAATCGGTTTATATGTATAGTAAAAATACAATATATGATATTTATAATGAGAAAACGCTTTTTATTTGTTTGTTTAGGAATCTCTCTTCTGACTTGTTTTGATGTTTCTGCACATTTAAAAACGACGAACGCTGATGATCCTGCCTTCTCTCCTGCATTTGAAAACGGATGGAGATATATGCCTGCTATACGGGACAGCTTTCTTCATACAGAAGGAAGTAAGGTGGTCAATGGAACAGGAGAAGAAGTGTTGTTGCGGGGCATTGGTCTCGGAGGTTGGATGTTGCAGGAGCCATATATGTTAAAGCTGACAAAAGTAGCCAAAAATCAGCAGGAAATTCGCTCTAAAATCAAAGCCTTAATCGGAGAAAAAAAGACACAGGCATTTTATAATGCCTGGCTGGAAAACGGTATGCAAAAGTCGGATGTGGATTCTTTAAAATCATGGGGCTTCAATTCTATCCGTTTACCGATGCATTATGATTTATATACATTGCCGGTAAGTGAAGAGCCTGTAAAAGGAGAAAATACCTGGCTGAAGAAAGGCTTTGCGCTCACGGACAGTCTCTTAAAATGGTGTGCGGAAGACCATATTTATTTGATCCTCGACCTGCATGCTGCTCCCGGAGGACAGGGACATGACCTGCCGATTGCCGATAGAAATCCTGATGAACCCTCTTTGTGGCAAAGTAAGGCTAACAAGGATAAAACTATTGCATTATGGAAAAAATTGGCAGACAGATATAAAGATGAAAAATGGATTGGCGGATATGATCTGTTGAATGAAACAAATTGGTCTTTTGAACATCCGGAGGATAAAGATAATCACGGGACATCCGATTCTTTGAACACACCATTGTGGGAATTGCTTACCAACATAACCAAAGCCATCCGTTCGGTGGATACACATCATATTATTTTTATCGAAGGAAACGGATGGGCTAATAACTATACGGGTTTCCCGGGACCGTGGGATGATAATATGGTCATTAGTTTTCATAAATATTGGAACAAAAATGATGTAGCTTCTATTCAGTCTTATTTAAAGCTTCGGAATACATATGATATCCCGCTATGGTTGGGGGAATCGGGAGAAAATGATAACCAATGGTATCGGGATGCTATCCATCTGATGGAAAGCCATGACATAGGCTGGTGTTGGTGGCCATTGAAAAAAATAGGTCGGAATAATCCTTTTATGGTAAAAATGCCGATAGGATATAAAGAGATTATTGATTATTGGAATAAAAAAGGGGAAAAACCGACGGAAGCAGTTGCATATAAAACCTTAATGCAACTGGCTGCAAATTATAAAACTGAAAATTTAGTCGTTAATTATGAGGTACTTGATGCGTTGTTTGAGAAGAGTAGATAATTTCTTGCCTTTCAGAACCGGTGCTCTATTTTTATCCATCCTTTTTGTATGTTTTTTTGTTTTGAGTGCATGTACAAAAAATGATCCTATAGACCCCGGATCTTCACAAATTCCGGATCCGGGACAAAATGACAATGATGGGAATGATAGTGATGATGGAGGAACATCTGTCTCTCCGTATTTGCATACAGACGGGAAGGTGATAAAAGACGGTGATAATAAGCCTGTCATCTTGCGAGGTATCGGGATTGGGGGATGGATGATTCAGGAACCTTATATGTTACAGGCCTATATGATGACGAATCAAACAGATATCAGGAATCATATTGAGGAATTAATCGGAGAAGAAGAAACAAATGAATTTTATAATGCTTATCTTAGCAATGGGGTGCAGGAGGCAGATATTCAACAATTGAAAGATTGGGGTTTTAATTCGGTCAGAATACCCCTGCATTACAATCTTTTTACGCTACCGGTGGACGAAGAACAGCCTAAAACACATAATACCTGGTTGGATAAAGGGTTTAAACTTTTGGATAGTGTAGTAAACTGGTGTGCGGCTCATCACATCTATGCCATTCTTGACCTGCATGCCGCTCCGGGAGGACAAGGCAACGATTTACCGATTGCCGACCGGGATCCCTCCAAACCCTTACTTTGGCAAAGTCAATATAATAAAGAAAAGACCATCGCATTGTGGAAGAAGTTGGCGGAGCGTTATAAGGAGAATAAGTGGGTCGGCGGGTATGATTTGTTAAATGAACCCAATGTTGATTTTAATGATCTGAATAATCAGGATGCACATAGTGGAGGAGATAACCAACCGTTATGGACCTTATTAAAAAATATTACTACAGCTATTCGTACGGTAGATCCTCATCATATTATTTTTATAGAAGGAAATGGATGGGCTAACAATTATAATGGATTTCCCGGCCCCTGGGATGATAATATGGTGATTAGTTTTCACAGATATCAATATCAGGGCGATAAAGGAAATACGGAAGCAGAAATACAAAACTTTCTGGATATGCGAGATCAATATAATATTCCGTTATGGTGTGGTGAAACGGGGGAAAATAATGACAACTGGTACAGGAAAATGGTTGATTTAATGGAACGGAATCTCATAGGCTGGTCCTTTTGGCCGGTGAAAAAGATAGGAGCCGATAACTGCCCGATGAAAATAATAATGCCGTCCGGTTTTCAGCATATTCTTGACTATTGGTCAGGAAATGACAATAAACCTTCTGAGGAAGAAGCATATAATACTTTGATGCAACTGGCAGATAATTATAAATTTGAAAATTGCGTAAAACAGAAGCATGTTATAAACGCACTCTTTAAATAAAAAATATTATAATACAATGAAAAAAATATTTGTTTTATCCGTATTGTTTTTAACTGCTTGCATATCGAATCCCGAGACGAAACAAGCCGGTAACACCTCATCAGATTCACAAGACAGCAATGATGTTACCAACAGAAAGGGGATTGTTTACACAACGGCTAAAAATACGACGGACCGGATAGCTGTTACAGATACTTTAAGCTTTAGTGATATGGGGCAGCCGAAGGAAACACAGGTCTGCGTATTTGTAGATCCGGAACATACCTTTCAAACCGTCTTAGGAATTGGAGGAGCCATTACGGATGCTTCTGCTGAAACCTTTTACAAACTGCCGAAGGATAAACGACAGGAACTGCTGAAGGCCTATTATGATTCGACGGAAGGGATCGGTTATACGCTTGCCCGTACACAAATAAACAGCTGCGATTTTTCCAGTGATAGCTATACTTATGTTGAGGATAATGATACTGCTCTGAAAAGTTTTAATGTGAAGCATGATGAGAAATACAGAATTCCTTTAATAAAAGCAGCAACCCGGGAAGCGGGAGGAAAACTTACATTATATGCCAGCCCCTGGAGTCCTCCTGCCTGGATGAAAGACAATAACAGCATGCTGCATGGCGGCCACCTGAAACCGGAATTTTATCAATCCTGGGCTAATTATTATGTGAAATTTATTCATGCTTATGAGAAGTTGGGCGTGCCCGTTTGGGGGCTGACAGTTCAAAATGAACCTATGGCTGTTCAGACATGGGAATCTTGTGTCTATACCGCAAAAGAAGAACGCGATTTTGTGAAGAACTTCCTGGGGCCGACTTTACATAAAGCAGGCCTGGAAAATAAAAAGCTGATTGTATGGGATCACAACAGGGATCTGGCTTATCAGCGGGCGATGACTATTTTTAATGATCCGGAGGCTTCAAAATACATTTGGGGATTAGGCTATCATTGGTATGAAACCTGGACCGGCAGCAATATGGAATTTGACAATATTCGAAAAGTGCATGAGGCTTTCCCCGAAAAGAAACTGATTTTTACGGAAGGAACGGTTGAGAAGTTTGACATAAGCAAGATAGATGATTGGTCTTTAGGAGAAAAGTATGCTTATTCTATGGTGCATGATTTCAATGCTGGAACGGTAGGATGGACCGATTGGAATATTTTGTTGAATCAAAAAGGAGGTCCCAATCATGTGGGCAATTATTGCTTTGCCCCTGTCATTGCAGATACGAATACCGGGGAGATCTATTATACAAACAGCTATTATTACATCGGTCAGTTTTCTAAGTTTGTTCGCCCGGGAGATCAACGAATTATTGCTTCTTCTAACCGGGATAAACTGGAAACGACGGCATTCAAAAATAAGGATGGAAAATTATCTGTTATCGTATTAAACAGGAGTGAGGATGAAATTCCTTATCATCTCTGCATAAAAGGAGAGGCGGCCAAAGTAGTTAGTTTGCCGCATTCGATTCAGACTTTGATTATAGAGGAATAAAGAATTCCTTGCAATGGTATCATTATAAAAGAGTCCTGATACTTTTGTTAGATTCCAAGATTTGATAATAATCGTGTTATACAGGAAAACTGTCTTATTCAATGTATTAATTAGAGTCTGCTTAATAAGTCGGAAGTAGTTCAGATTTGCAGTAAGTTCCATAAAGATGTAAAGTAATACCTCGATATGAAATTTACAAAAAGTTGAGCTGTTTCCGGCAATCGTTTAAAAGCATTTTGAGAATTATAGAAATGCAAAGAAGATAAGTCTATTTTATGACTTTGCTTAAAGCGAATCCGAGACTTCTTTAGAAGGCTTATAGGTGGTCTGTATAAACTGGTTCTTTAAATAAAAGGTCTTTGTATAATAGAGAGGATATCGGTGGGTAGTTAACTGACAAGTGAAACTCATGGTATCTCCGTCTTTAATCTTATTGAAATCCGAGTTGGGAACTTTGGCCGGCATACAGGATATGGGCTGGGAAAAATCTTCTAAGACGTTTCTGCTGATTTCGTTCAGAGAATTTTGAAGATCTTCTATCTCCTGGTTGTTTAGAGAAGAATTTTGCAGTACTTTCGTAGGGACAAATTGTAAATCTCTACCTATGACTTTTCCTCTGCGGTAGATCTTATTTGAATCTATTCTGAATTGATCTTGTAATAAGGTATGTACAACCGCCACCTTCACAAAATTTGAATCAGCTTTAAAACTAAGATGTTCATAGGATTTTTTTAATTGATATTGATTAGAGAGAAAAGAGTCTATAGGTCGATGAAGCTTGTCATACCATATCTCATGGTGTTGGTATTCATATGCTTTTAAAATATAGGGACTTATGCTATATGCATACATGATGACATTTGTAGCTAAATAATGAAAGCCGTTTTTTTCTCTGAATATGGGTAATTTATAGGGTTGTTTCAACTCCCACTTCCCTTGATATTTGTACGTTGGATAATATCCGTTTTTGGGTAATTGATTTAATTTTATATAAGGTGTAACAAATGAATTTTCAAATGCCCATTTTAGAGTGTAATCCCGATTTGGAGTGCTGGAAGTAATGGTTGTATTTGATAAAGTCGGTTTAAAAAATATCCCGTACATGGCAATTATAAAGAAAAGAATGGTTAAGATGAACCACAGCGGTTTCCTCTGCCAATCACCAATGGTCTTTTTTTTGTCTCTTTCTACTCTTGCTTCGTAACGTCTAATTTTTAGAATTCTATCAATATTTTGTATTGATCTCTGATATTCTTTTTGTGTAGCAGAATGATGAATTAACCTTGAAAATTGGGCGTCACTATAACCAAGGTCTCTGGCAGCTTCTGAGTTACTGATCTTTTCAAATCTTTTTTTCTCTTCGTCGTACTTTCCGTAGAGTAATTTTAATTTACCAATAAATATGGAATAAAACTCTGTCATTTTTTAAAATAAAGCCATTGATGTTTTGATAAAACGCCATCCTTTACCCGATACAAATATATTGGATTGGAGTGTCCTAAAAAAAAATAATATTTCGATACGCCTCATCTATAGACTTGAAAATAGCGTGTTTTTATTGATTTTTTGAAAATATCCAATAAAAAGTAATAAAATTTGATAAAATTTAATAAAAGTAGAATAATTTAAAATTATCTATTTAAAATTGTATCCACAAAGTCAAAATAGTGGATATAAATAAGAGCAAAATTTTATGTATAAACAGTAACTGAGAATATGAAAATAGTTAAATACTTAAAGATACTTTATGTACAGGTAATAATAGGCATTATATTAGGTGTGTTGGTCGGAGCCTTTTTTCCATCTTTTGCATCTACGGGTAAGATAATTGCGGATACCTACATTCACCTGATTATGATGGTAATTGCACCGGTCATTTTTCTGACCATTGTTCTAGGGATTTCCGGTGCAGGTGAAATTAAAAAAGTAGGGAGAATTGGTGGAAAAGGGCTATTATACTTTGAAATAGTTACTGTCATTGCGTTGATTGTGGGTTTAATTGCAGGGAATATAATTAAGCCTGGGGTAGGGGTGTCAACTGCAAAAATAAGTGCTGATACGGCACAACAATTTAATTCCGGTAATGGTGGAGGGATGAACTGGGCAGATTTTATTTCGAATATTGTTCCTTCAAATATCGTCCATGCTTTTGCAGAAGGTAATATATTACAAATATTATTTTTTGCTATTTTATTTAGTATAGGTCTTGGAAAATTAGGAGGTAAAGCCGGACAGCTTGTTATGGATCTTTTTGATAAGATCAATAAGGTGTTGTTTGAGATTATAGATATGATTGTAAGGGTTAGCCCCATAGGAGCTTTTGGGGGGATGGCTTATTCTATAGGGAAATTTGGTTTTTCCAGTCTTTTAGCGCTCGGTAAATTAATGCTTACTTTTTATGTGACAGGTATATTGTTCATTTTCGTTGTCTTAGCATTAATAGCCAGGTATTTTGGCTTTAGTTTATGGAAGATATTAGGTTATATAAAAACGGAAATTCTTATAGTGTGGGGAACGAGTAGCAGTGAAGTGGTTTTGCCCAATTTGATGGAAAAACTTGAAAAGGCAGGTTGTGACCGGAAGGTCGTTGGTCTTATCGTACCTGCCGGATATAGTTTCAATCTTGACGGGACCTGTATCTATCTGAGTATGGCGACGATATTTTTGGCACAACTCTTCAATATGCACATGTCTTGGGAGCACCAGTTTACGATTATCGGGGTGTTATTAATTACGAGTCATGGCGCAGCGGGGGTAACAGGGAGTGGTTTTATTATTCTTACTACGACTTTAGCAGCACTGAATATCATACCAATGGAAGGATTGGCCTTATTAATAGGAGTTGATCGTTTTATGAGTGAGGGTAGAGCTATGGTTAATGTGATTGGTAATTCCCTTGCCAGCTTTATTATTGCCAAAAGTGAGAATGCCATAGATATGGATGTATATAAGAAGGTTGTTATAGATCGAAAATTGGAAACATCTTCAACTAACTCCTCTTAACCATTGGGAGTGGGATCTTAAATTTTATGTTTTGAGGAAATAAATATTGGTCAAATAAATTATTCATTTTCTAATTGTATGTATTATGAAATATAAAATATTTACATTTTTTTTGGGATTATTGAGTATGTCGATTTATGGTCAAGGATTAGCTCAAGGTCGGATACATGGATCTGTTACGGATGCACAGGATGGAGAACCATTATCCGGTGTTTCCGTTTTGGAATTTGGTTCTACAAACGGGACAGTAACTGATGAGAAAGGCGAGTATGCCATTGAGTTAAATGCAAATGATACCCTGGTTTTTCGTTTTGTGGGTTATAAGACTGTTAGAAAAGTGGTTGGTGACCAAAAGACAATCAATGTTTCGCTGGTTAAAAGTGCAAAAGAGTTAAAGGAATTGGTGGTTACTTCCTTAGGATTTGAGGAAAGTAATGACAAGCTTGGTTATTCTACTTCTAAAATTGAAGGGGATAAAATCGCCAAATCTACGGAAACCACACTGATTAACTCTTTATCGGGGAAAGCTTCAGGAGTAATGATTTCTAGAAACTCAGGTGATCCCGGAGCAGGTGCTTATATTCAAATTCGAGGAGTCTCTTCTATTACAAGAAGTTCTCAACCTTTGATTGTCATTGATGGGGTACCGGTGAGTAATGATATAAGAGGAAATGGAGACGGCAGGATAGCACAACAATCGAGATTGAATGATATTAATCCCAATGATATTAAGAGTGTGGATGTGTTGAAAGGGGCATCGGCCGCCGCTCTCTGGGGGACGAAGGCACTTGGAGGAGTTATTATGATTACGACAAAAAGTGGTAATTATAATCAAAAATTGAAAATTTCATACAAATCCAGTTATTCCATTGATCAAATTAGTCGAAAATATCCACTTCAAACTAAATTTGGTAGAGGAAATAATGGGGCGTTTGATGCTAAATCACGTGATTCCTGGGGTGATAAAATAGAGGATAGAAGCGGATCCTCTGATTTATTGAATCTTACAGGAGAATATTTTATTGATCAAAAGGGTAAAAAATGGTTCCCTATTTTGAAAAAAAATTCCAAAGAAATTTATGATAAATCGAACTTTGATGAAGTTTTTCATAATGGTCATACCTGGAAAAATGATATTAGTCTCAGTGCCGGAGACGAAAATAATAAAGGCTTTTTCAGTATTAGTGATTTGAATCAACATGGGATAATTAGAAATCATTCTGGGTATAGAAGAACTACCTTGAGATTTAATGGTGAGCATAAGTTTTCTAGAAATCTTAAAATTTCTGATAATTTTACATACACTAAAACGAGTCAAAACAGAATTCGCAGAGGAGCGAGTTCTTCAGGGCTTTATCTCGGATTATTAAGAACACCTCCGGATTTTGATAATTCGGGCTATAAAGGAGTTTATTATCCCGGTCCTAATTCGGCTCCGATTGCTCATCGGCAGAGGTCCTATAGAACCCCCTTGGGAGAGAGTGCTTCTGCGATTTATAATAACCCGCTTTGGACAATTAATGAGCAGGAGAATAAGGCCGTTGTGAATCATTTTATCAATGATTTGAAGTTAACTTTTACGCCCCTGGACTGGTTGGATTTAATAGGAAGAGCAGGTATTGATTTTTATACTGAGAGAAAAACACAGTTTAATACACCGGGGGCTGCTTCGGGGGCTTATAAGACAGGAGTCTATACCCCCGAACTAGCTGCCAATACCGTATTTAATATGGATTATATCGCTAAAGCAACCCATGCTTTAGGAGAAAATTTTAACGGAACTTTGCTTGTCGGATTCAATTATAATGCGAAGAAAAGAGTAACAGAAGGAGCGGATATTTCTAATTTTATACAGTTTACGGATGTAGAGAGCGGGACGAGAGACATTAATAATGCTTTGCCGGAGAATACGACTGTTTCCAGTACTTTTGGCCAGGAACGTACCGCAGCAGTCTATACATCCATTAACCTGTCCGCCTATGATATGTTGTTTATCAATGGAACATTAAGGTCGGAGACGGCTTCTACCTTCGGGAATAAATCGAACAATAACTTCCTTTTCCCTTCTTTGTCGGTGGCCTGGCAGTTTAGTAAACTTATGGGCACTACAGATGCTTTTAGTTTTGGGAAGCTCAGGGTTTCTTATGGAGAAGTTGGTGTTCAGCCTGCCCGGTACAAGACGGATAACCTCTTCGTATCTCCAACTTATTCTGATGGATTGGCAGGAAATCTTAGTGTAGCACTGTATGGCAATGGTGGATTTGTTCCCAGTGTTTCCAGAGGGAATCCTAATCTTAAACCGGAACGTAAGAAAGAAATTGAAATAGGAACCGATTTACGGTTTTTGCAGGACCGGCTTTCGTTTTCCGGTACTTTTTACCATAATGTAACCGAGGATGTTTTATTGGATCTCCCCATTGCTAATTCTCGTGGATATAATGTTATATATGCAAATGGTGGAAAATTACAGAATAACGGGATTGAAATCGATCTCGGGTATGATGTGATTAGTAGAAAAAACTTCAATTGGCAGGTCAAATTGCTTTATTCTCAAGTGAGAAATAAGGTTTTGGATCTTGCCGGAACACAATCTATTAATTTGGGAGGACTGGCTGCGGTAAATGATAGAGCTGTACAGGGGTATCCGCTTGGGGTATTGTGGGGCTCCAGGATATTGAGAGACGACAAGGGGAACATTGTTTTTGATGACAATGGCTTCCCAAAACAAGATGAAGAGGAAGGAGTTATCGGAGATCCCAATCCGGATTGGGAAGGCTCTTTTTCTACGACCTTCTCCTATAAAAATTTTACACTTTCTGCCCTTTTGACCACGTTACAGGGAGCCGATATCTATTCGGGGACGGAGGCTGTGCTCTATAGCCTGGGAAGAGCGAAGGAATCGGGAATAGAATCTGTTGCTCCGCAGGATCTGAAAGAATTTAATGGGAATACGATTCCGAAAGGAACTACTTTTAGAGGGATAGTGCATGATTTCGGTGCCGGACCTGTGGCCCTGACGGAAGCATGGTACACCAGTGAAGGCGGCTATTTCGGAGGCGGAAATACAGAATTCTATATTGAGGACGGCTCCTGGACAAGGTTGAAGGAATTAAGACTGGCATATACAATGGATCAGCCCTGGTTAAAAACAGTAGGCTTATCATCGGTTAACCTGTCTCTTACTGCCAGAAATCTGTTTATCTGGTCTCCTTTTAAAGGCAATGATCCTAATACCAGCCTCAATGGTGTTAGTGTGGCCAGAGGAATAGATTATTTTAACAATCCGGGGATTAAATCATATGTATTTACCCTTATGTTGAATTTTTAAATAATATGATTATGAAAAAGATAATAGTAATTGTTTGGAGTGTATTGGCGTTATCGGCCTGTAATAAATTCATGGATGGGATCAATGAAGATCCGAATAGTCCTACATCTGCGCCTTATGGAAATATACTGACCGGAGCAGAAGTAGGAAGTATTATTGTCCAAACCGGAGCAACTGCACGTATGGCCAGTTTTTTTTGTAACTATTACACAGGAATTCAAAGACAGTATAAGGGCTATAGCGAGTATGCAGTAACGAGTAGTGATTTTGATAAATACTGGCGAGAGGGATTTATAAACGCTTTAAGAAATGCCAAAGAAGCAGAGAATACCGCCGAATATGACGGTGTAAGAGGGGTGACAAGAGGAATTACTCAGGTACTTCAGGCTTTAACCTTTGGGACGGAAACTGCATTGTTCGGAGATATTCCGTTTGATGAGGTAGCAGATATAGAGATAGAAAATCCAAAGTTTGAGCCCCAAAAAGAGGTCTATAAAAAAACACAGTTATTGCTTGATAGTGCTATTGTCAACTTAGAAACAAATAAAGACCGGCCATCGGGAGGAACAGATATATATTTTGACGGGGATCCTCAATCCTGGATAGAAGTGGCCTATACTCTGAAAGGACGTTTCTACATGCATACGAAAGAGTATGACAAAGCTTATACGGTCGCACAAAAGGGGATAAAAGAGAAAAGCCATGCTATGTATGCTCCTCATGGGACGGCAGAGGATAACGCTAATTTAACTTATCAGTTGTTTGACGTAGAGACCAGAAAGGCGGATTTGGTTGTATCTGATTTTATGGCCAGTTTGATTTTACCTGATCCGGGAGAAAACCCGGATTTTGCAAATTATAGAGGAAATGCCAAAACGGATGAAACGGCCCGATATCATTTTTATTTTCATAAAAACGCTGTTGGTATCCAGCCTAATGTTGACGATGGCTTTGCGGCAAAAGACGCTCCGGCTCCGATCGTGACTTATGCAGAAAATCTGTTAATATTAGCTGAGGCAGGATTGAGAAGCCAGGGGTTTCAAACCGGTTTGGAAAAGCTCAATGATTTCAGAGCTTTTATGACCACAGGTGGCTATATGAGGAATGTAAATACAGCCGATCTGCGGTATGATGCTTATTCTTCGTCTGATTTCGAGAATGGAGGGATGGAAAATCAGGACGGTATTGCAAAAAAAGATGCTTTACTGAGAGAAATTTTGGAAGAACGCTATGTGACTTTATTTGCTCAGATTGAAGGCTTTAATGATATGAGAAGAACACAAAATGAAACGAAAGTAAGGGTGCCAGTCAAACCGAATAAGGGGAATAAATTGCCGCAACGCTTTCTATATCCACAATCAGAGATAGACCGCAACGATAATGTTCCCGAGCCCTTACCCGGCCTCTTTCACCTGACTGCCGTAAACAAATAAATATATAGAACAAATTAAAATGAAAAACATGTCATTATTTTTTAAAAAGGGGAAATGGTCCCTTTGTATTACCGTCTTCCTATTAATAGTAAGCCAGGGGGTCTATGCCCAATCTAAAGATACGCTCAAAGTCCTTTTTGTGGGAAACAGTTATACCTATTTTTGGAATATGCCCGAGTTGGTCAGCGCCATGGCCGCTTCTCAGGACAAAATTATTATGACCAGAAAATCTACGGTCGGAGGAGCCTATTGGGAAGAGCATTGGAATGATAAAAGAGGGTTGAAAACCCGAGAAAAAATAGCGAATGGGCATTGGGATATTGTTGTGTTGCAAAATAACAGTATGAGTGCGATAGAGAATTATAACAAGTTTTTAAAGTATGGAAAAAAACTGGTTCATCTGGTGCAACAAACCGGTGCTAAGCCTATGTTGTATCTTACCTGGGCACGAGAATATAATCCCCTGATGCAAAAACAGGTTACTAAAGCGTATACGACACTTGCGAAAAAGACGGGAACAACCGTCGTTCCGGTGGGGCTTATCTGGAAGGAGGTAAGAAACCTACGCCCTAATTTCAGGCTCTTTCATCCGGATGAAACGCATCCCTCTAATATTGGGAGTTATCTTATTGCAAGCATATTTTATGCGGTCTTTACTCATGATAGTACCTCTGCAATCCCCGAGCGGGTAACTACC
Organism: uncultured Chitinophagaceae bacterium; assembly: GCA_964647485.1. GTDB lineage: Bacteria > Bacteroidota > Bacteroidia > Chitinophagales > Chitinophagaceae > FW021-bin31. The sequence goes on from CAZYHV010000014.1 coordinate 98,069, forward strand.
ACTGATAAAAACGGGGAAAAACTGTACTTAGCTATCTTAATGAAGAACAATGCCGGTTTTATACACCAGGTGGTAGATGAATATTTTTCTTCAAAAAAAGATAAAGAGTAACGAAATCTATTTTTTTATTAACCATTTAACCATCAAACCATTAAACCATAATACCATGAGACATTTATCCTATGCCATGACTATTCTTTTGTTGATGTTTATTACATTTACGAGTTGTAAAAAGAATGATAAATCGTCTGCTCCTGCGGAACCATTAACGGTTACCCATTTATCTGTCAATGGCGACCAGGTTGCTGCAGATGAAATTGATTTTGATAAGAATGCACTCAGTCTGGATATACAATTTTCCGGGAAGGTGGATGCTGCTCTTTTAGCAGCCGGTATTTCTATCGCTCCTGACGGCCCCGATATGAGTTTCAAAGTTTCGGGGAATATTGCCACGCTGAATTTGTCCGAACTTGATCTGACTGAGACTTATACCCTTACTATATCTTCAGGAAGATACGGTAGTAATGGAGAAACGCTGAAAGACGATTATTCCCTGGAACTTAAAGGCAGTGCGAATGCTTCGGGCAATGATGATGACGAAAACAATGATAATCCGCCTGTAGTCACATTAACAACCGCTGACGACCAGCTATTAGAAGGGCAGTCAACAACGCTAACTGCCGATTTGGATAAAGAGGCTACTCAGAAAGTGGTCGTAAGTTTGAATTTTGGAGGATTTGCAGATGGTGGAAATGATGTCGATTTTTCATCCGATGATAAAATCGTCATAGAAGAAGGTGAAACCTCCGGATCAATCACGCTAAAAGCTACTGAAAATAGTGATGTTAAAGGAATGGAGGAATTGAATATTACGATTGGAGACGTAGAAGGAGCCACGGAAGCCTCTCCGCAGAAAGCCACTATTTTAATCAGTCAGGTCAATGATGAAGCTTTAGTACTGAAAGGTGTTTTGGCCGTATCCGGGCTTGATCTGCCGGGAACGGACGGTAAGGCGATCCATTTTTTGGCTACCGAGGATATACCGGATCTGAGCATTTATGGCTATGGCGTTGCAAGCAACGGAGATGGCTCCAAAGGAGAACGATATAGCTTCCCCGAGGTTTCTGCAAAGAAGGGAGACAATATCTTAATTACCCGTGATAAGGACGGAACGTTATCTGCTTACTTTGGTGATTGTTTTAGCAAGTTTGATAAGGTATATAATATAACCGACAGTAAAGAAAGGCCGACGCAAAACGGAAATGATGCGATAGAACTATATAAGGATGGAAAGGTGATAGAAATTTTTGGGGATCGTAGTTTTGCCTCTTATCAGGAAGGTACTTATGATATGCCCTGGGAATATACGGGCTCCTGGGCGTATAAAGATGAGGATGGTAGATGGATATTTGGAGGCGTTGGCTGTACTTCAAGAGATGCAACTCAGGATAATGCAAGTTCAAATTGTGTCTATCCCCTTTGTAATTAATTTTGAATAAAATAAAGAAAGCAATGAATGATTTAAATATAAAAGACAGGTATATCAAGTTCTTTTCTTTTCTTTTTATTTCCTTCCTTTGGTTGGGATGTGGTAAGAAGAAAGCTACACATCCGGCAGATATGAAAGTTATTTCAGCCTATGTGAATGATCTGAAATTGACGGAGGGAGGAGAAAATGTCCCTACGGATGTTAAAATATCTTTGACATTTAATGAGAATTTAAATAAGGATGCGTTTAAGTCTGCCTTTTCTATGAAATCGGAGGAAGGGATTGTTCCTTTTACGATAACAATTAGAAATACATTTCCGAATAATGTATTGATAGAAGCGCACCTGGCTCATGGAACGAAATATACTTTAAAGGTGGATGCCGGGAAAATAGGAACACATTCCGAACAGTTGGAGCAGCCCTATATAGTGTCTTTTACTACTGCCTATGAAGATGTTATCCGGTCTTTGAAACCATGCACAGAAGGTTGTGAAGGGAAACTACATCTTGCAACCGAACATGGTAGCGTCAATTTTGAGATGTACAATAATTACCCTCTGGCACAGGAAAAGACAAAGTTAGAAAATCTGACAAGCGCTATTATTGTTGTTCACGGAGTAGATAGAAATGCAGACGATTATTTTTCCTATCTCACTTCTACTTTGATAAATGACAATTTAGAAGAAAGTACTGTTTTGGTTGCTCCCTGGTTTCAGGACAATTCTCAAGCTGGAACTAATGGTTTGTATTGGAATACCAGTAATTGGAGAGAGGGACAAAATTCTAGTAATTCCATGGGAATATCTTCTTTTTCGGTTATAGATACCATCATTAGCAGATTGGCCGATAAGCAACATTTCCCCAATTTGAAGACGATAATAATTACCGGGCATTCTTCCGGCGCAGCCTTTACGGATGTCTATGCTGCTTCCAATACTTCCGATGCGAAATATCCGGATATTGATTTTGAATATATCATTGCCAACAGCCAGTTTTTCTATTATCCCAATGATTATCGGTATGATGAGGGAAGTGGTACATTCTATAAAGCCACTAAAGCGGATTGCTCTACTTTTAATGACTGGCCTTTTGGGTATTATGGGGATATTCCTGCTTATCTGAATGATGTAGCTCATGATACATTAAACAAGCATTTTGCGGAAAGAAATGTGATCTATTTGTTAGGAAACGGAACCCAGCCGGATCCTTCTTTAAGTAACAATTGTCATTCTTCTATTCTTGGTTCTACTCGCTTCAAGAGGGGAGAACATATGTTTGCGTTTATGAATGAGTTTTTTCCCGAAAATAAACATTCAAAAAAGATCGTTCAGGGAATTGGGCATAATGGGGAAAAAATGTACAAATCTCCGGAATTTAGCAACTTAATTCAACTTATAGTGAGTAAATAGGGGTTGTTGTCGTTTTGCTTTCTTGTGATTGCTTCTTATTTTGGAGCAGTAGTGAAGTATAAGAAGGGTTTTGTAACTTTACGATGATGTTCGTGTTAACCCGAAAAATTCATCTGTCGAGTAGGATAAATGGGTATAAAGTGTTATTT
>CAZYHV010000015.1:0-25080 GCA_964647485.1 uncultured Chitinophagaceae bacterium
CATTCCGACCATCGGGAGGAATCTCAAACAAGTTCAAAGAGGTTCTTGCCTTATCCCTAATGAACTGCTAGTCATTCCGACCATCGGGAGGAATCTCAAACAAGTTCAAAGAGGTTCTTGCCTTATCCCTAATGAACTGCTAGTCATTCCGACCATCGGGAGGAATCTCAAACAAGTTCAAAGAGGTTCTTGCCTTATCACAATTAAACTGCTAGTCATTCCAACCAACGGGAGGAATCTCAAACAGTTCAAAAAGGTTCTTGCTTTATCACTAATGAACTGCTGGCCATTCTGACCAACGGGAGGAATCTCAAACAAGTTCAAAGAGGTTCATACCTTATCCCTAATAAACTGCTAGTCATTCCGACCAACGGGAATCTAGAATCTAAAGTATTTTATTATTAAAAGTTAAAATTTTCAGAAAAAACCCTTGTTAATTAGAAATTCATTTTAGTTATTAAAGGATTTAAATATATATAATATATAATTATATATTAATTTAAGATGAGATTAATATAAGTTTGTTTCTTTCCTGACGATATTTTGTATTATTCTATTACGTAAAAATTCGTTATTTTTGTTCTCCTTAACTTTAAACCTATTGCGTAATGAAGGAAAGAATACCTTTATTATATATTGATGATGAAGTTCATAATTTGAATGCTTTTAAGGCAAGTTTTAGACGCGATTATGAAATACATACGACTTCTCAAGTTACAGAAGCACGTAAGATTCTAGAAGAATGTACCATACCTATTATTATCGCTGATCAGCGAATGCCCGGGACTTCAGGGGTGGAATTTTTCAATTCTATCAAAACCTCCAGTTCGGATGCTATACGAATTCTTATCACGGCCTATACTGATATTGAATCGATTATAGATTCTATTAATAAAGGAGAGATTTATAGATATGTTAAAAAACCTTGGGAATATTATGATCTAAGAAACACCATTACCAATGCTTATGAAATTTATCAAACCCGAAAAGAATTAAATCAACAGATTAGAGGTTTACGGAAAAACAAGGAGGAAAGAAAGAGGTTTATTGATCATATTTCACAGGAGGTGCGGGGAATTCTCCTGTCTTCTTTGGGAATTGTTAATTTAATGAAAACAGATCAGTCTCTCAATGGGAATAAGGAGAGTTTTGATATTTTAGGGGAAAACTTATATCGATTAAAAGATTTTACGCAACAAATGATTGCCTATTATACAAATGCAGACGCCCTCTTAAAATACAATGAGATTGATTTTACAGACCTTCTTCAAAATTTTGTAAAGAGTTTTAGTTCAGATCTTGTACACTTTCAGGTGAATGTTCAACAAGATCAAGTATGCTATGGAGATGTGTTTCGTATCAAAACCATATTAAAAAATTTGATTGAGAATGCCATTCGATTTAAAAATTTAGATCGAGGGAATGTTCTCATTGATATAGCTGTTAAAGTGGAGAACGAAGGAACGGAAATCTGTATTTCTGATAATGGCGTAGGGATTGAAGAAGCAGATATAAAAAAGATTTTTGAATTATTCTTTCATGGGGATAATAAGCAAGCCGGAGCAGGTATCGGATTATTTGTGGTACATGAGGCGGTGGTCAGGATGAATGGCGAAATAGCCATTTCTTCAAAAGTAGAGGAAGGGACAACGATTACTGTCAAGCTCCCTCAACATTGGGAGAGTCGAGAGATAGAAAAGTCGCTAAACGCCGATGTTCATTCCTTATAAGTGGTAGAAATTCGGCTACTTCTTTTTTTATTTGAGTAAAAAGGTCGATGGCAAGATGATATTCCTTCGCTTTAATCTGATCATTTCCTTTTTGTATTTTTTGTGCTATTTGAGTGAGTCCTACCATTGAAAAGTTAGGTTTGATCTTATGCCCCAGTTCCCTAAGCTTTTTCCAATCCTTTAGAGCCAAGTCTTGAGAGAGTTCTTCTATATCTGTATCTATTTCCTCTAGAAAAATACGAAATAGATTTTCAGCATACTTTAAATTATCTGCATAAAGATTATTCAGATAGGGAGTATCCAGTGCATCATCAAACTGAAAGCTCTTTTGGGTGTCTTTTTGATCCTCTTCGGGAGAGTCCTTAAGTAAATATTGTTGTAATAATTGAAGTAATTGTTGAGGAGTAAACGGTTTTGATAAGAAGTCGTTTATCCCGGCCTTGCGAGCTTGCTCCGCCGTTTCTTTGAGTGCAACTGCCGAAAAAAGAACAATGGGAGTGGAATGATTTGGATTTGTTTTTTGTCTTATTGAAGAGGTGAGAACGATCCCATCCATCCCCGGAAGTTTCAAATCGGTAAGAATAAGATCATATTTCCTTTTTCTCGACAACCTCTCCCCTTCCTTCCCATTTTCTGCTATATCAAAAGACAGATTTTCTTTTTCCAGGAGAGCAGAAAGGTAGCTGATGTTCATGGGATTATCTTCAATGACCAACAATCGTGCATTTTCTTTAAAAGAATATTGGGTAGAAAGGGTATCTCGGTCTTCTTGTAGAGGCTGAGATGTTTTCTCAAAGGGAATAGAAAAATAAAAGGAGGATCCTTCTCCTAAGGTACTTTCTACTTTCAAATTGCCCCCCATTAAGTCCACCAGTTTTTTAGCAATAAACAGTCCCAATCCTGATCCATCATAAGTAGAAGCGATATCACTTACTCGTTTAAAATCCTGAAATATTTTCTTTTTATTCTTTTTGGATATGCCTATTCCGGTATCTTCCACTTGAAATTTAATCCAGATAGTTTGTTCATGTTTTTTTTCTTGCTCTATTAAAATACGAATGGTTCCTTTCTCTGTAAACTTTTCAGCATTGGTGAGCAGGTTCATTAAAACTTGATTTAAGATTAAAGTATCTCCTAGAAGAAAAACTTTGATTTGGGGATCAATTTTATAATTAAGTGCGATGGGCTTACCCTCCAATCGGAAAGAAAAAGTATCTACCAATGCACGAACCAGCCGGTGTAAATCAAATTTTGTTTCATGAATTTCTTGTTGTCCTGTTTCGATTTTAGCGAAATCAAGAATGTCATTAAGTAGTCCCAAAAGGATATCTGAGGCATTCTTTAGGACTTTAAAATTTTCTTTTTGTTTTTTTGTTAGGGAGTTCTCTTCCATCAGCATGGTCATCCCAATAATAGCATTGAGTGGTGTTCGAATATCATGGGACATACTGGCGAGAAATTGTTGCTGAGCTATTTGAGCTTTTTCTGCCTTTTCTTTAGCCTTCTCCAATTCTTCCTGAAGTTCCTTATATGCTGTTATATCTGTGAAAAGGAGCCCCACTTTTTTGTGATAGTACTTCTTTTCATAATCATGCAAAACAGTACAGCGAACCCATTTTATTCCCTCGATGGTGTTTAATCCTAATTCCGGGTTATTAGTTTCACTTCCTATAGGATTAGTCCTTAAAAGCTCTTCTTTAAGATTCTCTTTTCCAAAATAACAGCAATCCAAAAGATTCATTTTTGTGAGAGATTCTTCCGGATAGCCCATAAAGCGGTTAAATAAAGAAGAAGTAGTTACTATATCTCCTTGAGGGGATACATGACAACAAAGGAGCCCCGGGGATCCAAAGCTTTCGATAAATGAACTTTCAGAATTTTTTATATTTGAGACGGAGTCCTCCTTTTCATCACTGAGAATAGATTGCCAAATGGCTCCCATATAACGACCGGTATCAGAAAAAACAGGAATGTAATTTGTCTCTGAAAAGGCTTCATTGATAAGAAGTGATTTTATGCCAAAGCAAGGTTCTCTTCTCTTGGAAACGGTGAGGATCCTATGTTTAAACTTATCGGGTTGTTGATGAAATTCCTTAAATAACTCAAGTCCTTGACTCAACTTCTTGCCTACCATGAGCCTCAGCTCCGGTCTGCCATGGGGTGGGGTCAAAAGAATCTTATTTATCCAACAGATGGTGTCTGTTTCTTCTGTGATGAGAATACCTGTATTGCTGTCCTCCAAAATATGATGGAGGGGTAATTGAAGGATTGCATCCTCTTTGTTATTCTTCTTAGCAGACATCAGTTAAAATAGTTTCAGTCTAAAATAAGTAAGATCTATTTATACATTAATTATACGTTCACTGCCCAATATTCTGCGTTCCCTAATTCAAACAGAACGATAACATAAAATTGCAAAAATATCTAAAATAAGGATCCTACCTTTGAATACAGAACTTTAACCTATAATAGTAACTTACTTTAACCTTTTTTAACCTTTTCTTTTAAGCTACTTTTACTTTTTTGGAATGAAGAGTCGAAGTAGCTTTTTTATATATCTATTACCCCATTCAATATTTTAAAGAAGTGATTTTTCTTTCGTAGTGCAATAGGAATAATTTCATTATTACTCATAATTACGGCGGCTCCTACCCCTTTTAAAATCCTGGAAATATGATTCATATTAACAATAAAAGATTTATGCGTTCTATAGAAGCCCTTATCTCCTAACATACTGTCATACTCTTTCAGAGGTTTAGAGACCAGACAGGTTTTCTTTTTGACCAGATGAATTTTTGTATAACTGTCACTCGCTTCACAATAGATAATATCTTCTAATTTTACCAGACTATAACCTTCATCTTCCGGAATGACAATTTTTGACATTCCCGATTCTTTGTTTTGCAAATAGTCCTTCAAAAAGGGAATCAATTCATTGGTTTGATCCGGATTACGATGAGGCTTTACTTTTTGTAAAGCAGCTTTTACTTCTTCAATGTGAAGAGGCTTTAAGATATAATCTAGGGCTGCAAATTTTATCGCCTGAATGGCATATTCTTCATGTGCGGTGGTGAAAATAACGTCAAAATGGACTTCAGGAAATTCGTTGAGCACGTCAAATTCACTTTCCGGGGGCATTTCAACATCCAAAAAGAGCACATCCGGCTGTGTTTTCTTAATGATGGTTGACGCTTCTTCTACTGTTCGTCCGACTCCAACCACTTCTACATTATCACAGTGTTCTTCCAGGATGAGTTGCAATATTTTAATATCTTTGAGTGTATCTTCTGCTATAACAGCCTTTATTGTTTCCATAATTCATGTTATATATACAACATTCTATTTTTAGCAATATACTAAATAAGGACTTACTTTCTATGAATTCAAGGCAAATTTATCCTTTTATCTTGTAAAAGAAGCCTTTTACGAAGAAAAATAATTGTTTTACGAGTTTAGAATGCATCCTGCATAGGGGATAATGTAATTTTGCATATCGAAAAGGTGGAACTAGTACATCATTTATTATAGTTTCTTAAGGTTCCTTAACCTATCTGATGAGGTTGAAGATTATTCATAATAAAGTCATTTGTCATCAATATGCAGAAAACATTGATTAATATTTTAGGAACTTCACGATCCGGAACTACCATGTTAGATTTAATAATGGGAAATGATAATCAATCTTTTTCTATGGGAGAAGTTTATGCTTTGTTTAGACCACATCGACCACATCATTTCTCAATAGATTGTAACTGTGGTAATCCCCAATGTCCTTATTGGATGAAAATTATCCAATTGAAGGAAAAGGATCTCTTTGTGAAATCTTTCGAAATTTTAGATGTAAGATATATCATAGATTCCTCTAAAGATTTACCTTGGGTCATGGATAGCTGTCATGCCTTAAGAAACAAAAAGAATATTAGCATCATTAACTTCTTACTTTATAAGCCGATTTTGAATTATTGTTATTCCTTTTGGAAAAGAAATTATACAATAAAAGAAGCAATTCATCAGTTTAAAGTTTATTATACGCGTTTTTTTGAGGCCGGACTTAATGCTTATACAGTAGATTTTAAGGAACTGGTTCATTATCCAGATTCAACAATTGAACTCCTTTGTGAAATAACAGGGCAAGCATACACTTCGGATCGGAAAAGATTTTGGGAAAAGGAGCATCATCATCTTTTTGGCAGTGCCGGAACAAGAAAGCAAGCTAGACAGGGAAATAGTTCGATTAGACCAAAAGAAGAATTCTCTGAAGAATTTAAATCCCTAATTCCACAGATTCAACAGATAATAGAAAAAGATAAGGAGCTAACAATTTTATTAAACAAGTTAAATGAATTAGATTATAAAAACAGAAGGAAAGAAAGTGAACAGAACCAATTCCTATTCAGTAGAATAAAACCCATTTGGTACTATTATAATAAAGGCAAAAAGAAATGGAGATCTGTATTTCCTGATAAATCCCTCATAAAACAATGATATTTTATCGGATTAATAGCACTACACCTTTTTGATTTCTTATTTTTCCCTTTGATGTCTTCAGCCGAACCAGGTAAACGTAGCTTCCCATTGCACAGTTGTATATATTTAGTACACTACGTTGAATGAAGCTTACGTAAATATCTGCAATATTAATCTATTCCCAAACCAAGGAGTTAATACTATGTCATTATTAGTATTTTATATTCATGTTTTTCTTAATTGCGAAAGTCCTTAGAAAACAATTTTGCGTTTACGAGAAGATATTAAGCGTTGCCTGTTTTAACTCTCGCAATGGCTAAAACTACCTCCTTTCTTTAAAAGATACCACTTACTTTTGTATATGTAGTTTTTAATAAACTAGGCTTTTATATTCGAACTTACCTGTTTTAATGTGAGTCAGTTGGCGAAGCCGTCTTTAACCTATAAATGTCAATTATGAAAAACACTTACAACTGGAATGCCGATTATCAATGGTATGTCGTTTACACCAAGCCCCGTTGGGAAAAGAAAGTAGCCAAACTCCTTTCAAGAAAAGGGATAGAAAACTACTGTCCTTTACAAAAAGAAAAACGCCAATGGAGTGATCGGAAAAAAATGATAGAAGTACCCTTATTTACTTCTTATGTCTTTGTTCATATTCCCAAAAGGCACATTACCGAAGTAAGAAAGACCACAGGTATTCTTAACCTGTTATACTGGTTGGGACAACCGGCTGTCGTAAGAGATGAGGAAATTGAAACTATTAAACGTTTTCTAAACGAAGGAGAACGAGTAGAACTGGAGAAAGCCAGGGTTAATGTTGATGATGAGGTAAGGATATTAAGAGGGCCATTGCTTTCAGAAGAAGGAAAGGTGATGGAAGTGATGCATAATAAAGTAAAGGTGTTGCTTCCAAGTTTAGGATATGCGTTATTGGTAACCGTAGATAGAAGAAATCTAGAAAAAATTGAATCCTCCGGAGAGGTATTTGCTACTGCTTGAGTTTTATCTTCTTCCTATGCCATTATGAAAAAGCAGCCCTGTCTTTGCGAGTTACTTCCGAAGTAATCACAAATAATTATCTCAATGAAGAAGGCCTCTCTCCTACCCTTACCGAAGCAAAGTCTAGGTTTAACCCCTATAAAGTTGCAATGGCAGTTTGAATAAAAAATCATTGTTGTCCGGTTAAAGTGATGAGCTTCCCTTCCAAAAGCCGGCAAGTTCGCTTCGCTGAAAGATAGCTGATTGTAACTTTTTGGGAGGAGGGGGCTGGTTGGCAGTCTTGCCCCCTCTCCCGAGCACAAAATATTCAAGGTTATTTTGAACGAAGTGAAAAATCTGTCTAATAAACTTCATTGATGAGGTTTATCGGACAACAATGATAAAAAATAATAGTTCCCTTTAAAATTGAAAATATCGAACATGAAAAAAAGAAATCTTTTCTGGATCATGCTCATCATTCTTCCGATGTTGTTGAATCAGTCTTGTGTCAATACAAAAAAAGCCACTTATTTTTATAATATCGGTGACACCCTGATGGCCTCAAAATATCCGATTCCGAGACCAATAATTCAACCCAATGATATTCTCAGCATTATTGTGAGTAGCATGAATCCGGAAGCCTCCGCCACCTACAACCTACCGGATACGCATCCTGCTAACCCGGAGGAGCAACCTGGATATTTGGTCAATCAAAAAGGATATATCCAATTCCCTGTTTTGGGAAAAATAAAAGCAGAGGGCTTGACACGAGAGGAGTTGCAGGAAAAAATTGCTAATGAATTAGTAAATAGAAAGCTCCTGCTGGATCCTATTGTCAGTATTAAACAGACGAATTTTAAAGTGACCGTTTTGGGAGAAGTAAAGGATCCCGGCGTGATTCCCGTTAAAAATGAAAAAATATCCTTATTGGAGGCTATTGGAAAAGCGGGAGACTTAACGATTTATGCAGAACGAAATAATGTGCTCCTGGTCAGAATAAAACCCAACGGGGATAAGTTGACCCGAAGGCTCAATCTAAACTCCAGTAAAATATTTGATTCTCCCTATTTCTATTTAAAAAATAATGATGTGATCTATGTAGAGCCTAATAAAGCAAAAGTGGCTTCTTCCGGTCGATCCAATGTGATACTTCCCATCTTGTTTAGTGGGATGTCTCTGGTAATTATCACCCTTCGATATTTAATTGACACTAAATAAAAATTAAAATGTCAAATACCAATCATACAAGAAAGGCTCCCAAAAAGGATGAATTGAGCCAATTAATTACACGGAATCTTCCCTATTGGCCCTATTTCCTATTATCTTTAGTGATTTGTAGCATCCTGGGAGTTCTCTATTTACATTTTAAGACGCCGGTCTATCAAGCCTCTGCTACCCTTCTGATAAAGGACAATGGTAGTAGGAGCGCAAATAATGAATATATTAGTCCGTTGGATGTCTTTTCTTCTCAAAAAACAGTGGAAAACGAGACGGGGGTGCTGACCTCCTATAACCTGATGGAGCGAGTGGTAAAAAAACTGGATTTATATGCTCCTGTTACTGTAGAAGGAAAGTTGCGAAATCAATCTGCTTATGTTTCTTCTCCGATTAAAGTACAGGCAAAGTATCCGGATAGCATCATAATTCCCCAAAAAGAGAATAAGATATATTTTAGATATCATGATGATAGAGTTACTGTCAGAGGGGTAAGCTATCCCTTAAATACTTGGGAATCCTCTCCTTGGGGTATCATTCGCTTTATTCCTAATCCTGAATATCAACCCATGGAGGATTCGGAAGAGAGTCAAAATGAAAAAAAGATGTACTTTTCTTTACTTAGCGTTAATCAAATAGCCCATGGTCTTATTGGTGGGGTCAATGCAGAACCTTCCGGGAAGTTATCCAGTATTATCCAATTGAAATATAATGATAGAGTCCCTGAACGGGCAAGAGATATATTAAATGTCCTCATTTCTTATTATAATATGGATAATCTGAAATATAAGAATAAATTAGCCAACAATATGATTGGTTTTTTAGATGAAAGGATCAAAAGGGTAAAATATAGAATGGATTCGATAGAAAATACCCTTCAATTATATAAATCAAGTAAAGGTGGAGTGGGGTTAGATAATCAGAGTCAGTTAATTTTAAATAATTTGTCTGAAAATGATCAAAAAATTAGTGAAATAAATGTGCAACTTGCTACGCTAGAGCAAATAAAAGAATATGTCAATGGGAATGGAGGAAATCCGGGAATCATTGCCTTATCTGATCAGGATCAAGTGTTATCTTCCTATTTAGAAAAGCTCTATGAGGCAGAATTGAAGTATGATCGCTTAAAGAAAACGACTGCTGAAAATAATGCGACTCTGTTGTCGCTGAAGGATCAGATCAATCGAATCAAACCGACTATTCTACAATATGTTAATAATAGAAAAAGCACTTTAGAAATAACGAAAGGACACTTACAATCTTCTACCCAAAAATACAATGCCCGACTGAGTTCCATTCCTCAAAAACAACGAACCTTGCTCGAAATCAATAGGAAACAAAAAAATACCAATGATTTATATAATTTCCTTTTGGAAAAGAAAGAAAAAGCTACTTTGTCTTCCGGAGCGAAGGTTTCCGACATCAAAATAATAGATCAAGCGGTCATTAGCCCCTACCCGGTAAGTCCTAAAAAACCTTTGGTTATGGGAATGGTTCTACTTTTTGGTTTTGGAATTCCGTTTATCTTATTGAAAATAAATGAAAAAGTTCTTACAAAAGAGGAAGTGAAAGAACTATTGGATGCACCCATTTTGGGAGAAATTGCCAAATTATCCAGCAAAGAACCCTATTTGACTTCTAAAGCCAAATATAATCTCATTTCAGAACAATTCAGACAATTAAGGATTTCTCTTGCTTTTGCGCAAGGGGTCAATACAGATCAGAATAAGATTATGGTAACCTCCTCTATTTCCGGAGAAGGAAAAAGTTTTGTGGCCGCTAACTTGGCTATCAATCTTACATCCACCGGTAAAAAAGTGTTGTTGATCGATTTAGATTTGCATCAACCTACTTTAGATCAGCATTTTGACACGTCTAACGAAAAAGGAGTTTCCGATTATTTACTTCAAAAGACGACATTGGAAAATATTATTATACGGCCGGAAAAGGAAAATAACAACTTATATCTTATTCCCTCAGGAGAAGAGTTACCCAATCCTTCAGAGATGTTACTCAACGGAAAAATTTCCGAATTATTGTCGAGTGTAGAGGAAATCTTTGATTATATTGTCATAGACACAGCACCGGTCAATATTATTTCTGATGCGTATCACATTTCTGACTTCTGCGATACCAGTGTTTTTGTGGTGCGTTACAAATATACACCCAAATCAGAATTAAAATCTTTCAAAGAACATTCAGATGCCAGAAAATTAAAAAACATGGGCATTATTTTCAACGGAATTAAATCTGCCGGAGCTAGAAAATACAGAAAGACGTATTATCATTATGTAAAAAGAGAAGTGCCTAAAAAAGGTGTTTCTGCATAAAAAGAACTACGGACGGTCCAATAAAACACTTTACTTCAAAATAATAAACAATATTTGAGGAATATCCTAAATAGAAAAAAAGATAAGTATGTCTAAAAAGAAATCATTAAATATTTTTTATGGTCTTGATCAACCTTTTGTGATCCCCTTTACTGTTTCTTTGACTTCATTATTAGAAAATAATAAGAATCTTAAAGTTAGAGTTTATGTCATTCATAACTTAGAAGACGCTCAATTACTCCATAGAATATCTTGCTTTTTTTTAGAAAAATATCAAACTAAAATAGACTTTATTTATTTTTCAAATGATTTAATTAATAGATATCCTACTTCTCAAGTTATTTCTCAAGCTTCCTATTTCAGATTATTCTTAGGGGAATTGATACCCGGAGAGGTTTCTAGAGGGTTATATATCGATTGTGATACGATTGTAACCGAATCTCTGGAAACATTGATGAATTTTGATTTTTCCATAGGTGAAAAAGGTACGTGTTACCTTTGCGCAGTGAGTGATAGACATGAAGAGGAAGAGGCGCAAAGGATAAGTCAATTAGGTTTTAAATCTTCATTTTATTTTAATGCCGGTGTGATGTGGATCAATTTAAAGAAGTGGAAAACTGACAATATTACTGAAAGGTTGATCTCTTTAGGTAATGATAATATTGCCGGTATAAAATATCACGATCAGGATATTCTAAATATGACATTTATTAATAATTGGAAAAGACTACCTGAAACCTATAACAATACGGAAAGGGAAAAAACAGCTCCTCTCCCTTACATTATTCATTTTAGTGGGAAATCTAAACCCTGGCATTATATAGATAATGATCCTTTTAAATATATTTATAAAGGATACTTTCAAATGAGTCCTTTCAGGGATGAGAAAACGGAGAAAATAAATATAAAAAAAGTCTATCGGAAATATTTGAACCTTTTAAAAAAAACGATTGGAGTAAAGTCTTTTAGTAAAGCAATTCGTTCCACTTCTAATATCGTATTGTAACTGAATTTCTCTTTAATTTTTATGTATGATTAAAAGTAGAGTCGTCGATATTATATTATTGGTAATAATTATTGTTTTTCTTAATTTCTTTTCCCTTACTCTTATCCCCGAACATTCTTTTTTACCCAAATCAATATTCTTATCAAGCCTGATATTGGCTGGAATTATGCTTTATTATCTTTTTTTTAAGGCAAGAGAAGAGTTAGTTCTTTTAGATAAATCGGTTCTAATATTTATTATATCTTTTTTTTTGAGCGCCTTTATGGCTAAATTATATTGGAACCAATCCATTCTTACTTCGATAAAAAGTACTTTTTATTTCTATATCTTTTTTTTATATTTTGTATTACGTTTCTTAGAGTTACCGGAAGAGCGAGTTATTTCCTTAATCAAAATACTTTTTTTCGTTTCCTTAGTTGTTTTCGCAATAGATTATCTAACTTTTCCACATCCTCTCTTTTCCTATAGAGAAGAAGAAAGAAGAGGAGGAATTACGACTTTCTTTAGTGGGCAAGGATTTACTTTTCTGGGTGCTTTTTACTTTTTAGAAAAATTCAATTTTAAAAGAAGACCTTTATTTTTATTTTTATTTCTTATAGCCGGTTTTTTTCTGTTCTTTATGACCCAATCAAGGATGATGCTTATCGCTCTTGTATTAGGAAGTCTATTTTTAATTTTAAAGAGTAGTTTTAAACATAAGTGGTTAACTGTCATTTTAATTTCCATTGTTTTTTTGGGGGTGTACTATAAATCCAATCTCCTGTCCGGAATCAAAGAGGTAAATAAAACGCAAGCAGAATATTATAAAGAAAATGTCCGTATCAAATCCCATGAGTATTATCTATTTGAGCAACAAGGAAGTGCCTTAACACGTTT
Organism: uncultured Chitinophagaceae bacterium; assembly: GCA_964647485.1. Classification (GTDB taxonomy): domain Bacteria; phylum Bacteroidota; class Bacteroidia; order Chitinophagales; family Chitinophagaceae; genus FW021-bin31. Next base: position 12,606 of record CAZYHV010000015.1, read on the forward strand.
ATTTGGGAACGGAGTTCCGGGGATGAAAGGCGCATTAAGGACTTCTACATTGTTTGCACAATATAAAGGCTTTTTTGCTTCAGATGTTGGAATAACCGGGATCTACAATTATTTTGGTCTACCGGGAGTATTGATATGGCTTCTCTTTTTCTACTTCGTCTTTAAATCTAAAGGAGATAATTTTATAAAAGCCTATTTTCTTGCCATCTCGACGACTATTTTTACAGGATATTCCCTCTTTGATCCGGGATATATGCCTGCTACAGTATTATCGCTTTACTTAGTTGGAATGAAAAATTATTATCCTTTAGAAGAGGATTATTGCTCAATAGAAAAGGTAAGTTATTAATGAAAACAACGGTACAAATTAAAAGTCTCTTTCTGAGAAATACAATTGTAAAAAACTTTTCTGTTTTAGCGTTCTCAAAAGTCTTAAGTCAATTTTTAGCTCTCTTTGTTAGCATAAAGATTGCACGAATCTTAACTCCTTCCTTATTCGGAACTTATAATTTATTACATGTTCAATGTGCTGTTTTTGCGGTGATTGCATCTTTTGGATTAAGAAATATTATCATTAGAAATATTGCACGAAATATAAACGAATTGCAAGCGATCTTTATTAACTCCTTTATCCTAAGAGGATTTGGAATCTTGGTAGCAAGCCTCTTTTTTGGGTTGTACTATTTTATTTATACAGAATATGATACCTTGTTATTTTTGCTGGTCTTAGTGAGTATTTTTGCAAGAGTATTTTTTGATTTATTTGAAAGTGTTGCTTTCGGATTAGAAAAAATGGAATTTTCAGGAGTTATTAATATTTCCGGTACGATTTTATTCCTTTTTAGCTTACTCACTTTCCCTGTCCAGAGGTTAAATCTTCATACTATTTTTGCTTTATTTGTTTTGTTTTATGCCCTAAAAGCTGTTGTTTATTATTTTTTATTGAATAAAAAATATAAACTTTTTAAAATAGATTTTAAAAAGATCCGAATAAAAGAGACTAAATATCTTTTTAAAATATCTTTTCCTTACTATTATTTAGCTTTACTTAGTTTATTGAGTGTACAAATCCCGGTCTTCTTTCTACAATTTAGATCCGGAGTGGAGCAAATAGCTTTTTTTCAAATTGCTAATAAAATTTTAATCCCTATTAATATCATTGTTAGCACAATATTAGCAGCAGTTTATCCTAATTTATCCAAATTATTCTATTCCAATTTTAATAATTTCATAAGAAATGCAAAGATGGTCTTTGTCCTTCTTACTTTATTTTGTGTGGTGGCAGCTTTCGGAATTTCTCTCTTTAGAAATGAAGTTGTTTTGTTATTATATAGCGACAAATATCTAAATTCTTCTTTGGTAATCAGCTATCAGTCCTGGTTTGCTGTACTTCAAGGACTAACAAGTTTAATGGGAACTATGCTTAGTGCAATAAATCGGCAAAAGATCCTTGGTTACCTTTCTATTATTTCTACGGTAATACAACTTCCTATCTTGTGGATAGGATCGAAAGGAGGGGCTCAATCTTTGTCTGCCGCTTTTTTAATTGCGATAATAATTATATTTATAATACACTTTTTTGTTATAAGGAAATTCTTAAATAAAAAATTATCAATTCTATTTTTTACTAAAATATTGGGGATTTTAATAGTGGGTTATTGTGCTGCAAACTTAATACCTGTCGGCTTAAACAGTGTAGTCAAAGGGGGAATATTGGGAATAGTGTCTTTAATTTTAGGAATATTTGTATTTAAAAAGTATAAATTCTTTTTTCTTAAACTATTCCCCAATTGATAATTGTCCTCTTAAAAATCTATTTTAAATTTAAAACATTAAATAATTTTTTTAACAATAGGATTTATTAAAAGATCGGATTCTTTTTCAGTTTAAATATCTCAATGAAACTTTAATCCCAATGGGCTATTTAAATAATATTAGTAGTCTGAATACTTAAAATGTAATCAAGAAAATAATCATATGAGCAATCCAACGTTAACTGTTGCTATGCCCGTGTATAATGGCGAAAAGTATCTGACTGAATCTATAAGCAGTGTTTTGAATCAAACCTTTAATGATTTTGAATTTATCATTATCAATGATGGCTCTACGGATACCTCAGTAGAAATAATCAAGACCTATAAGGATCCTAGAATTGTTTTTATCGATAATGAACAAAATAAAGGGATTCCCTTTTGTCGTAATTTAAGCTTAGAAAAGGCAAGAGGAGAATTCTTAGCCTGGACAGATTGTGACGATGTGAACGAACCCACAAGATTTGAAGAACAAATTAATTTCTTGGAAAGAAATACAGAAATGGGTATATGTGGATCCTTTATGAGACATTTCGGGAAAAGAGAATTCATTTTTTCAGGCTATACCAATTCTGAATTAGTAAAGGCTACTTTGTTCTTTAAACCCTCTATTCCCAATCCTACAGTCATGTTCCGTTTGTCTAAAATTCGGGAACATCATTTAAGATATGATCATAACCTTCCTATTGCAGAGGATTATGATTTTGTTTTCAGGTGTAGTCTGTTATTTCCAGTAATAAATATCAATAAAATATTATATCATCACAGAGCTTCTGAAACCAGTATAATGGCTAAATATAAATCTCAAGCCAAAGAATCTGAGAGTAATAATATATATAGGATAGTTAATGAAAAAATTTTAAACACTATCGGAATTGTTCCTTCAAATACTGAGTTGAAATTACATCGGAGCATTAGTTCCGGACAACTTTTTAAAGAAATAAACGAATATAAACAGGCTTATCAATGGTTAGTCTTACTAAAAAAACAGAATAAAGAAAATGGTCTTTATCTAGAGAAAGCTTTTGAAACTGTGGTAGCCGATCAATTCTATTTTATCAGTAAGAAAGCTTCTCAATTGGGTTTGTCAGTATTCTTTTTTTATATCAATCACTCCCGTAAAACTTTTAGGTTTGCAAGCATCTCTAAAGTTTTTAAATTGTTTGCTAGATGTCTTATAAAATATAATAAATTTTAATATTTTAAGTGTAGCTTTTACCCCCTCTTAAAAATATTCTTTTTATATTAATTTATTCTCTTAGACAAAAAATAATAAAAAAGATTATAAATGAGAAAAAGATGTATTCAAATATTTGGGGTAGTTCGATTTGTTATTTTCAAAATTCTTTCTCTGAATCAATTAATAACAAAAGGGCTTTATGTTATCGAAAAAGAATCCCGATTAATAACAAAAAATAAAGGAACAATACAGCTCGGAAGAAGAGTTCATCTTTTTACTCATACTAGAATACAATCTGAAGGAAGTCTAATAATCGGGGATTATTTATCCTTAAACAGTTATTCCAGGATAATAGCACTCGAGAAAATTGTAATTGGAGATCATGTCACAATTGCACAATTTGTAACGATATTAGATCATGACCATGCCTATAATTTTAAAAATAATACCATGACTTTAAAGGGGTATAAAACCTTACCCATTTCTATAGGGTCTAACGTATGGATTGGAGATAAAGTAACTATCTTAAAAGGAGTAACAATTGGAAATAATGTAATTATCGGAGCCAACAGCCTAGTCAATAAAAGCATCCCGAACAATTGCATTGCAGCAGGGAATCCTGCTAAAATTATTAAAAAGTTGAATTAAGTTTTTAAAGAGTAGGACTTTAAAATTAATAGTTTATTCAAGGGGCACTTTTTTAAGATATATACTTTTTATAAGAAGTTAAATATCAAGACTATTTATAGATAAATAAAATAGTATTTTTATGAAAAAGGAAATTTTAATAGCAAGTCATAGCCAATTTGGCTATACGGCTGGCTATGCGCAATATTGTAAATATCTTAAAAAGGATTACGATATCACGTACTTATGTTGGGATTACAATAGGAAAAGGATGTTTGAAGAAGGAGTAAAAATCCTGTATATCTCTAGGAAAGGGAGTTTAGTGACAAGAAACTTTAGGTTTATTACAACACTTCTTCTTTTTTTAAGAAAATATAAATATCACTGTATTTTTATATGTTATTTTCAAGGATGTGCCATCATCCCTCTTTTATATAAAAGAAAACAATTTATTCATCTTAATATTATGACTGGCAATGTTTCCCTATCTGCTATTAGAAGAAAAATTTGCAATTTAATTTTGCGTTTAGAAAGTTCTTGTTTTAATAGCATTAGTACTATTTCAGAAAGTCTAAAAAAATTTTTAAAAATAAACCAGCAAGCTCATATTTTTCCTTTAGGAGCTGATCCTATCCAAGCTTTACCCAATCCTCGACATAAACTTAGTTTACTCTATGTTGGTGTTCTTTCAGATCGAAAAATTGAAGACACTATTGAAGGTCTTGCTATTTTTGTACGGAAACATCCGGAAGTTGATATACATTATACCATTGTGGGCGATGGGTGGGGGAACTCAAAAGATTTAATCCAAGAAAGGATAATTAAATACCATTTAGGAGAAAAAGTATCTATGGAAGGATATATCTTGCAAAAGAATCTGAAACCTTATTTTGAAAAAAACAATATAGGAGTGGCTTATATTCCCCAAACTTCCTATTTTAATTGTCAACCTTCTACGAAAGTGTATGAGTATTTGATGGCAGGTCTCCCAGTGATTGCAACTGGTACATACGAAAATAAAAAAATAATAAATAAGAATAACGGAATAATTACTGATGATACTCCTAAGAGCTTTGCGTTGGGGCTTCATTATATGTATCGAAATATACGAGATTTTAATCCTGGCTTCATTAAAGAATCTGTTTCAGAGTACAAATGGGAAAATATTGTAGGAGAGATGAAAAATACTATCGCCCAATTTGAACTATAAGATAATATCATAAAATATGAAAGCAAACAATGAATTTCAGCAAGTTTTTTTTATTGGACCTCAATATAAAAATTACCAAGGAGGAATTGGAGCAGTATTGGCTACATATGCCCGACAAATAAAAAATTTTAAATTTATCTCATCCTATGATGCTCATTACAAACTTCCCAGAAATATAATCTATTTTGTAGGCACCTTCTTTCGAATTTTCTGGAGATTAATCACTGATAGATCCATTAAAATCGTGCACTTACATGGAGCAGCAAGAGGAAGTTTTTATAGAATGTTTTTTATTTTTATCCTTACTAAATACATTTTCAGAAAAAAAATAATCTATCATCTCCATGCTAGTGAATTTAAAGAGTTTTATAAAGAAAGCTCTTATTGGGTAAAAAAGTCAGTTCAACATTTAATGGAAAAATCAGATGTAATCATTTGCTTATCTCATTATTGGTATCAATATTTAAATACCCATTTTACCATTAAGAAATTGTGTATTCTTAACAACCCTATCCATCCGCCTTCAAACGGAATCCAAAGGAAAATAAAAAAGAACGCAAAATTAAACTTGTTATTTCTGGGTATTATAGGGAAAAGAAAAGGAGTCTTTGATCTATTGAAGGTTTTATCAGAAAATCAGGCATTTTTTAAAGAGAAATTAACCTTAACGATAGGAGGAAATGGCGAAACCTCTAAACTAAAGAATTTTATTAGAAAAAACAGCTTAGAGGATTGGATCCACTTTGAAGGATGGGTCAATGATGAACGAAAACATCAACTTCTCTCCAACTCTGATGTGCTCATTTTGCCTTCTTATAATGAAGGCTTGCCCATTGCAATATTGGAAGCCATGAGCTATGGATTAGCGATTATCGCTTCGAATGTGGGAGGAATACCGGAAATCGTGAAAAATGATGAAAATGGTTTTCTAATAGAACCGGGTAATATTCAACAGATCGAAGATAGTCTGAAAAAACTCATTAAGACCCCCTCTGTTATTCCTGTTATGGGAGAAAGTTCTAAAAGTAAAGTTAAGAATCACTTCACTTCAAACGTCTTAACAAGGCTAGGTGAAATCTATTGTGAAGTATTAAAACATGAAAGTACGCCTATCCCTCTTTCAAATAGGATAAGAATAAAACTTTTGGATATATATCGAAAAGCTAATCAACTAGATCTATACAAAGAATATTTGAGAAATCAATTTCGATATTCTAAAAAAGATATTGAAAATTATCAGGAAAAAAGATTTAGGGAAATTTTTGAATTTCACTATTCTAACAATCCTACATATAAAGACTTTGTAGAAAGCCGGGGATTTGATAAAACTGCTCCTTTTGATATTCAATCAATTCCTACTCTGTCTAAAGATTTTTTTAGGCAAAATCAAGACAGTTATCCCATTCAAAATGAGATAGCCAAAACAAAACATTCAAGTGGATCAACAGGGACTCCTCTTACCTATCATTTAAATAGAAGTTCCCTGAAGAGCCAATGGCCAGATTTTTGGAGAGCCCTAGATATGTATAATATCTTTCCTTGTGACAAGACCTTAATGATTGCAGGTCATGCGTTATTCAGTAATAGATCCTTCAAAAGAAGAATATACGATCGCATCAATAATTTTTGGGTTGTTCCGGCCTTTGATTTAACGGAGGAAGCATTAGAAAAGGCCTACCAGGATGTATGCAAAAAAAATATTAAAGTTATTTATGCTTACACCTCAGGTGTCTTACTCTTTTTGCAATTCCTTAAAAAACAAGATTATCACCTTAACCTTAAAGCAATCTTTACGACAGCAGAGCTTTTTATTCCCAGTGTCAGGCCACTTGCTAAAGAATTCTGTAACTGTGATGTTATTGATACTTATGGCGCTAATGATGGAGGGGTACAAGCTTTTGAATGTCCCCACCATACAGGGTATCATATAAATTTTGAAAAATGCATGGTTGAGATTATTGATGGAGAGATTGTCTTAACGGATTTATTAAATACAGCTTCTCCGTTTATTAGATACCGCGTAGGCGATTGTACCTCTGGGCAAGAAATTATTAAAGACAGGTGTGAATGTGGTCGTTCTCTATTTAGAATCCCAGACATTACGGGGCGAATCAATAATTATATAAAAGATATTGATTCCAACATTGTACATACAGCCTTTTTTAATCAGTTATTTGCTTCTGATCTGCATGTACTTCAGTTTCAAGTTATCCAAAAAAAAGAAAAGCTATATATTAATATCGTTCATGATGGTGTTTTAAAAAATCAATCTTATTTGGCTAAATATTATCCTCTCATACGTAAACGAATAAAAATGTCTTCAGAAATCATATTTAATCAACCTATCTATAAATTACCTAACCTGAAGGTTCCTGTTTTCTGGAAAGAAGGAGTGGATATTCATTAAATCTATTGTAGAAATACCGATAACGAGTACTTTTCTTTATATATATGAAGTTAATATTTATATATAAGAGGATGCTACTGGTAAGATTGTGCAATCCTTCATTACCATTCATAAAATATTCCTATTGCTGTCAAAGACAATAAAAATAATAAAAACAATATAGAAAAATGAAAATACTTGCCATTGCATCAAAAGGAGGACATTGGGTTCAATTGCTTAGAATTACCGAGGCATTATCTACTTCCCAAATTACCTATGTCTCCACTTACCCAAAATCAGTTCAACCTGTTAAAGGATATCCTTTTTATAGTATTCCTGAAGGGAATAGAAACGCTATATTAGGACTAATTCGTACTTTTTTTCTTATGCTCGGAATTATTCATAAAACAAAACCGGATGTTATTCTTACAACGGGGTCAGCGCCAGCTCTAATGGGGATTATCGCAGGAAGGATTACCGGTAAAAGAACAATTTGGGTTGATAGTATTGCGAATGTAGAGAAAGTTTCTACAAGCGGACGAATAGCCCAATATTTTGCTAGCAGGGTATATACTCAATGGCCGGATCTTGCTAATTCTAAATTTATTTTTCACGGAAATATTCTATCATGATTTTTATTACTATTGGTCTTCAATATCCATTTGATCGACTCATTAAAGCTATTGACCAGATTGCTCCTCAATTAAATGACAATACTATAATTGCTCAGATTGCTAAATATAATTATAGACCATCCAATATGGAGGTTCTTCCCTTTATTTCTCCTTCGGAATTTAGAGATTACTTAAAAAAGACTGATTTAATCGTAGGACATGCCGGAATGGGAACAATTCTTTCTGCCCTTGAGTTCAATAAACCTATTATCGTGATGCCTCGCCTGACGAAATATGGTGAAATGACGACAGAGCATCAATTGGCAACAGCAAAAAAAATGGGTGAACTGAATTATGTCCACACTGCAAACAATGAAGAAGAATTGCAACAAAAACTATTGACTATTAAGCAAGAGGGGCTAAAACCTTTACATAAAATAAACAAATATGCTTCAAAGCAACTTCTACAGTCGATAAATGCCTTCATTGAACCCTAAACAGCCGATTACTTGATATTTCCCAATGGCACAATCTTGCTAATGCTAAATTTATTTTTAATGGAAATGTTTTATCATGATTTTTATTACTATTGGTTCCCAATTCCCCTTTGATCGATTAATCAGAACGGTGGATCAGACGACTCCTTAATTAAATACCGATGCTGTTATAGCACAGGTAGGGACCTCAAACTACAAGACAAAGCACATAAATGCCTTTCCCTCTTTTTCTCCTAAAGAATTTAATACTTATATACAAAAAGCTGAACTAATCATTAGTCATGCCGGGACGGGAACGATTATTTCTGCACTCGAATTGAATAAACCTATCATTGTAATGCCTCGGTTAAAAAAGTATGGAGAAGTGACAACAAACCATCAATTAGCTACGGCAAAGGAGCTCCAAAGGTTTCATTATAATGAGGTAACCTACAGTGAAGATGAATTACAACAAAAACTTTTGAGGATGAATAGTGAAAAAATAAAACCTTTATATAAAATAAATATACAGGTCTCTAAACAATTATTAAACTCAATAGAAACTTTCATAAATATTTAAACATATTAAAATAATAACAAATGATTAAAATAGGATTAATAGGAGCCGGAAAAATGGGGTTATCCCACCTGGCCATACTGGGAGCACACCCTGATGTAGAAATAGTAGGAGTCTGCGATACTTCCAAAATGATATTGGATGCCTTAAATAAATATGGTTCTTTTAAAGGTTTTTCAGATTATAAAAAAATGATAGACCGGACAGACCCGGACGCTGTCTTTGTAGCCGTCCCAACAAAATTGCATGCAAATATTGTTCAATATTTATTGAAAAAAAATATCCATGTCTTTTCAGAAAAGCCTTTCTGCCTGACTGTAGAAGAAGGAGAACCTTTAGTAGCACTAGCAACGGAAAAAGGATTAGTAACACAAGTAGGGTATCACAATAAATTCGTCGGTACTTTTAATGAGGCAAAAAATATAATAAGCCGGGGTTACATCGGAGAACTTTTACATTTTACGGGAGAGGCCTATGGTCCTGTTGTGGTACGCAGAAAACAAAATAACTGGCGTGCCGATCCCGGACAGGGCGGAGGTTGTTTAATGGATTATGCTTCTCATGTGATTGATTTGATTCATGCTATCCTGGGGCCCATTAAAGCCATCAAAGGAACGATTGCGAAATCCTTATATTCTAAAAATGTGGAAGATGCTGTTTATTCTCTTCTCAGATTATCCTCAGGAGTTTCCGGTGTCCTTTCCGTAAATTGGAGCGATGAGACCTATCGGAAAATGTCTACTTCTTTGACCGTTATCGGAAGTAAAGGAAAAATTATTTGTGATGCCAGCGAACTAAAAGTTTATTTCAAAGATGCTCATATTCCTGAAACATATACCAACGGGTGGAATGTAAAATATGTAACAGACTTCACTCCTCCTACCAATTTTTACTTACGGGGGGAAGAATATTCCTGTCAGGTAGATTATTTTATAGAAGCCATTCAAAAAAAAGTACCTAACAATATCAATAATTTTCAAAGTGCCTGGGAGACCGATCAGGCCATATCATTAATCAGAAACAGTATAAACAATTAATATGGAAAGAATACTTTTTGGAGATAACCAATTCTTCGCTGTCAACCATATCTCTGACGAAAAATCCAGAGCACAGGCTATTAAGTTTAAAACTAATGATGCCATTTTAAGAACGCTGGACGACGCTTTAGATGCCGGTATTCATACTTTTATGTGTACCACCCATGATAGAATAGCAGATATTTGTAAAAGTATTAGAAACGACCCAGATAAATATACAGATTTTAAAATACATCCCTGCATGCCTTATGCCCATAAATATGCTAATGCCGTTACCGAACTAGGTATCGTAGGAACATTAAAAGAATATGTGCCGGGAAATATCTTTGGTTCCATATTTAAAGGAGGAAAAGCTTATCTGGCAAAAGACTATCTATCTATCATGGAATTAATGGTAGATGCAGAGATGAAAATGTTTAAAGGAATACAAACGCCGGTTATATTTCTGCAAAATGTAGTGACCGATCTCTTATTAGGGCTTGGGATGGCGGAGGTACTAAAAGCCTTTCATGACTATGTACTAAAAAAATACGATGCCGAAGCCGGATTTATTACCATGAATATGCCGATGCTCTTGGATACCTTATTAGCATCCGGCATTAAGAATCCAATCATTTGCTCATCGATTAATAAAGTCGGATTTAGAATGTCCGGTGGAAAGGAATTGTATGAAAAAACTTTAGAAAGAGGAAACTTTAGAGCTATCGCCATGCAGGTATTGGCCGGTGGTGCTATTCCTCCAAAAGAAGCTATCGAATATGTAACTAAGCTTCCTAATATCACATCCATTTTATTTGGAGCCTCTTCTAAAACCAATATTAATAATACCTCTTCATTTATTCGTCATTTTGATGTGAAATATCAACCAAAGGGGGAAATTACTGTTTAAAATTTGTTAAAATTTTTAAACAGTCCTAATCTTATTTATAAAAATAAAAAACTATTTTATTGACTGTCAAAAAGATAATGTTTTTTTTTTTTCGACTGGTTTTAATTGTCAAATCAAAACAAATAATGAATATGATTTAAAATAAATATACCTTAGTTTTGCCGATATCTTTAGCCTTTTAACCATCTTAAACTATCATATAATTAAATAATTTTTTAGGTGGCATTCAGGGGGTTTGTTGGCAAAATTATGTTTATAAGGGAATTAGAATTTCAAAGATTTATTTTTTATCAAGGTTTTAATCTTAGAAAGCTTGTAGGACAAAAGACGATAGTTCTTTTCTCTCTCATAACTATATTAACCTTATTTATTATACCGTCCAAAGTGTTTTCCTCCTCTCTATTGAGATTAGAAAAAGGGAGAACCATTTCTATTTCTAGAATTGAGTATAACAATGATTTTAATACATTTAAGGAGGGGCTATTTTCTATTTGGGGAAATAAAAAATATAACAGATCCCCCTTTAAAGGAGAAAAACCATCCTATAAATATAGGAGTAGAAAGAGTAAGTATAATACGTCCCCAGTTGCCAAGTTATGCGAATGGCCTTCCGACCTGCCGGCAGGTGCAACTTCTATCACAGTAGATGGATCCTGTAGCTATGATCCGGATGGAACAATTGTATCCTACCATTGGATGTTTTCAAGTTCAAGGCCTTATGGGGCACGATTAAAAATCGAGAACCAAGGGGAGGCAAAAACTGTCTTGTCAGGATTGCAGGATGGTTACCAATACCTCTTGGAATTGACAGTAACAGATAATAATGGGGCTACGGGCTCGCAGTGGTTTAGGGTTACAGTAGGTGGGAAGGTCAAACAAAGTCCATTGAAATCTTCTGTCAATTTTTCTGATAGTTCTTATCAAATGTCAAATTTAATCTTAGAAACAGCAGAACCATGGTCATTCAACATTTCAAACCAATTCGATAACAACCCGGCGGGAAGGTTTGAACTGAGATATGGAGATAAAAAAGAAGGAAACAGTACAAGAACGGAAATTTCATATAAATATATGAAAACAAAAGAAGTTTGGGTTGGTTTTAGTCTGTTCCTGCCCAAAGATTGGACATTCGATTCACAGGGAGAAATTACCACACAAATTCATTCTTGGGACACTCTTGGCAATTGGGCATCGAATCCTCCTGTTGCGCTTGAGCATGATCATGGTTTAACGAAAATCCTTTTGAGATATTCCTTATCAAAACATCCAGATAATTCCAATAAAGTGACTATAACAAAGGGTCTTGGAAAAACAATTACAGGAGAATGGGTAAATTACGTTATGCATACCAAGTACGATCAAAAGAATGGCATTGCACAAGTTTGGCAGAATGGAAATAAAGTTGTGGATTATAAAGGACCACTTGGTTATCAAAATAGCAGACTTCCTCTAATTAAATTTGGTATTTACAAATGGGGTTGGAATAAAGCACCTTCTGATGTTTCAAAACGAGTCGCTTATTATGATAATATCAAAATAGCAGATAAAAAAGGTTATTATAACCTAGTAGCCCCAGCCAAGACACCAACTGCCAGACCACAAACAAACAAGTTACCGTTAGCCAAAGTGAAGCGGAGTACGGTGTCAATAGAATTACCTCATTCATCT
>CAZYHV010000015.1:25180-95703 GCA_964647485.1 uncultured Chitinophagaceae bacterium
GGAAGAGTGCCAAAACGAAAGTTAATGTTCATGTTGCTTCTCCTTCTAATGTTGCACCGTTAGCCAAAGTGAAGCGGAGTACGGTGTCAATAGAATTACCTCATTCATCTGTGTATTTGGAAGGTTCAGCATCGAGTGACCCTGATGGTAAGATAGCTTCATGGAAATGGACACAGTTGTCAGGTCCTTCAAATTCCAATATAGAGTATGCAACGAAGGCAGATACAAGAGTGTTAGATTTACAGTCCGGTAATTATGTATTCCAATTAAAAGTAACGGATAATCAGGGGAAGAGTGCCAAAACGAAAGTTAATGTTCATGTTGCTTCTCCTTCTAATGTTGCTTCCTCTGCCAGGGAAAAAGGGCTCACAGCCTCTGTAAGTAAAAAAGATATTGAAATAACTTTACCGGAATCCTCTACAATTTTGGACGGAAGCCCATCCCAAAATCCGGATGGTAAAATTATTTCATGGGATTGGACACAACTCTCTGGATCTTCGACTGCAAACATTGCAAAGAAAGATGCTAAGCTTACGAAAGTTTCCGGTTTGAGAAAAGGGAGCTACACTTTTCAATTAACTGTCACTAATAATGATAAAAAAAGTGCTACTGCCAAAGTAAATGTTACAGTGCATCCGGCACCCTATAAAAAGGAGGCAAACCTAGATTCTAAATATGAGATCTACCCAAACCCGGCGACCAACCTAATCCATGTCAAATTAAAAAATAAATATCGAGGGAAACTTTATATTTATATATATGATATCAATGGTGTAGTAAAATTAAAAAAGAGACTTGAGAAGAACCAGGAAAGGATTCAAACAACTATAGATATTAGTAGCCTTCCTGACGGAATCTATTTCATTTTTGAAAAAAATGGGTTTTATTATAGCTCAAAAAAAATCATAAAACTTTAAGATTTCCTGTTCGGGATGATAGGCTGGAACTCTTCATGAATGAGAAAAAATTGAATTGAGAATTCCCGATATATATATCCTAAATGGATAACATTTTCATACATTGAATAGTGCCCGGTTCTCTCCTTCCGGAAGTAGGTGTCGTCTTTCTCAAACGAGGAAAAAAAAAAGATCAACATTGATGCTGTTTTCTTTCGTAGTAGGAAGTTTCCTAATGTAGATGTCGGATTAAAGTAAAGAAATATACCTAACCAAGGATGGGGGATTATAGATTATATTCCAACTCCGGTCCCCCGTTCCTTAAACTATCCCTTTAGTTTTTCGCTTTTTTATTTGCCTATCCAACCCCACAGGAGGTAAGCATTAAAATATAGAAGAAGGTGAATCTATTCACAGACCTTCTCAGTTTAAACTTTTGACCTATGACCAAGTATAATAACAATTTTCAACGTTTCTTTTTCACGACCTTGGATTTATTCATGTTAAATATTGTACATATCCTACTCATGTACAATATAGATAGGATTGACGTAGTTCATAATCAAGCTTATGCCTTTTATATTTTATTTTGCAATATAGCATGGCTGGTTTGTGCGCTCGGAACACAATTGTACATCTATCCCTTATTTACGCATCTCTCCCATTTTGGTAAGAAAAGTTTCAAAACGCTTCTTTTTTATGGGGTAGTAATTTTACTTTTTTTGTTTGTTTATCATTATAGCTATTCAAGGATATTCATAGGATTAAGCTTGGGAGGCTTTGCTTTTATGATCGGATTGAGTAGGTTATTGATATTTTTAGGCAGGAGTTATTTACGAGAAAAGGAGGATTTTAATAAGAAGGTCATTGTTATAGGATATAACCGGATTTCTAAGAAACTGGTTCATTATTTTAGTTTGGGAGAGGAACGGGTTCATATGGAAGGCTATTTTGAAAATTTTGATAAAATCCATGAATTATCTGATTACCCTATCATTGGGGATATCCAAGATACGCTGGATTATGCTATAGAGAATGAAGTAGATGAAATTTATTCAACGATTTCTCCCGAAAGGAACCCTTCCATTTATAAATTGGCGGCAAAGGCCAATAAAAACCTCATTCATTTTAGGTTTGTTCCCGATTTTCGCTCCTTTGTCAATCGAAATTATCATTTAGAATATGTACAAGAAATACCCGTTCTTTCCTTAAGACCGGAACCATTGGAAAAAATCGAAGCCCGTTTTAAAAAACGGCTTTTTGATATCTTTTTCAGTGCCGGTGTGATTCTATTCCTTTTGTCCTGGTTAGTGCCTATTATTGCTGTTTTAGTCAAATTAAGTTCAAACGGTCCGGTCTTTTTTGTGCAAGAACGATCAGGAAGAGACAATAAGAATTTTAAATGTTATAAATTTAGAAGTTTGCGGGTCGGGAATCCCAATGAAGCCAAACAGGTCTCTAAAAAGGACAGCAGGGTAACAAAAATTGGACATTTTTTGCGTAAATCCAATCTGGATGAATTACCTCAATTTTTTAATGTCTTTATAGGGAATATGTCACTTGTAGGTCCCCGTCCCCACATGTTAGAACACACCCTGTCTTTTTCCAAACGAGTAGATGATTATATGTTAAGGCATTTTGTAAAGCCCGGAATTACGGGATGGGCACAGATTAATGGATATAGGGGAGAAATTAGAGAAACAGAACAACTCAGACAACGAACCATTTATGACATTTGGTATGAAGAAAACTGGAGCCTTTGGTTAGATTTACGTATTATTTTTCGGACGGCATACCTTAGCATTAAAGGAGATGAAAATGCATTCTAGTCTGGGTTGATTAGGTGATTGGGTTATTAGGTGAATTAGTTTATTGGATAATTAAGTTGATTAGGTGAATTGAGTTGGTTTTTGCTTTACACCGATTACTGCCTTCCGATTACCAATTTACCAATTACTGCTTACTAATCGGGTTGCTTTATGCTTTACGGTCTCCGGTGCGCCAAGGTGGTGCAGTGAACGCAGAGCGAGGTTGTTTTATACCTTAAGTTTTACGTCTAATATTTTACACTTTGTTAAGCTCTACCTGGGGTTATCCACTTCGGGCTGTTGCAAAACTCATCTTGAAGTCAATATTATTAAATATAGAAAAGAATATGGAAGAAAAAAGGAAAATTTCAGTGATAATGACAGTTCATAAAAACCATGAACAGATCAAACGTCTAATTAATCATTTATCCAAAGATTTCGATATATATGTCCATATCGATAAACGGTCTCATTTAGAAATTACTGAATCGGATCATGTTTTTGTTTATAAAAAATACAAAGTTTATTGGGGGGATTTTAATCTGATAATGGCCACGTTATTTTTGTTGCAGCAAGCTTATAAGAAAGGATATCATAGGTATATAATCATTTCGGGACAAGACGTGCCAATAAAAGCAAATAAAGAAATAGCTGATTTTTTCAATGACAATAATAAGGAATATATTAGTGGACGAAAATTACCGATAGCAGGTTTGAGTGGTAATGGTGGGCTGGACAGAATGACAAAGTACTGGATAAATCGCAGAAGCAGTAACTTCTGGATGAATGGTTTTATTAAACTGGAACGTATTTTTTTTCATTTCTTATCAGAAATGCGACCTCGCAAAGTTGATTACGAATTTTATAAAGGAACAAACTGGGCAAATTTTACCCACAAATGCATTGAAAAGATGATTGAGTATTTAAAAAGAAATCCCCAATATATCAATCGCTTTAAGTGGACAAGGTGCGCAGATGAGATATTTTTTCATACTCTCCTGAATCTAATAGGAGAACTCCAAGTTGAAAATGAAAACTTGCGATATATAAACTGGATTGACGGACCTGAATATCCCAAAACATTGCGGTTAGAAGATTACGAGAAAATAATGAATAGCCGCAAATTATTTGCTAGAAAATTTAATGAAAAAATAGATAATGAAATCATAGAAAAGATATACCAAAATATATAAGACCTACTCTGTTTAGGTTATTAAACGGTTTTTCTTCTTCTACTTTATACATTAGACTTTAAACGCTACAGGAGATTTTTCAAAAAATCTCCTTCTTCAAATCTTGCTATTTCTTCACAATGGTGGGGGATAAATTGACTAGGTTATTGAGTAGCATCTCGCCTACATTAAAATTTCGGCGGGCATGGAAGTTATTGGGGATTAGTTGATTGAGTTGGTTTCCATTACCTATTACTGATCGGGTTGCTTTATGCCTTATGCGTTACGCTTTATGCTCCAAATGAGATTGCTTCGAAAAGCCAACCGCACCAACCCCCACTGTTTTCTCGCAATGACGGGAAATGGAGTATTAGTTGATTAGGTTATTGGGGGAATTAAGTTGCTTTCTGCTTTACACCGACTACCGATTACCTATTACTGATCGGATTGCTTTGCGACCTCCGCGCCTTCATAGCGTCCATAGCGGTTAATAATCTACAGTTTTCTTAAGCTTTACGCTCCCCCTATGCTTTCCACTAATTTTCTCTATGCAGCAACCGATGCATCAATTTTTGTAATTCTCCTTTTTTATCTTCCCCTACTTCCACCTGCTGTAAATCTTCTTCCGCCATTTGTATGAAGGATTCTTTCTTCTTCTCTGCCCAATAATCCACTTCGCAGGCTTTAAAGATAGTTAACATCTGAGAAATTTTGTTTTTGTTGTTTTGTCCATTCAGCAATGCGATCATCTCTTTTTTTTCTGCTGAGTTAGCCTCCTGAAAGGCTTTGATTAAAAGAAATGTCTTCTTATTAGATTGAATATCTCCTCCAATTTGTTTCCCGAATTTTTCCGGATTTCCAAATGCATCCAGATAATCATCCTGAATCTGAAAGGCCAGTCCCATATTTTTCCCAAAGGAATAAATCATCTTTTGACTGTAATCGTCTGCTCCTCCAATTAAAGCCCCTATTTGTAAACTTGCCGCCAGTAAGACAGAGGTCTTTAGTGAAATCATATGAATATAATCCTTCATGTCAAGGTCTTCTAGCGTTTGATTCTCTAAATCCATATCCAGTTGCTGTCCTTCACAGACTTCCCTGGCGGTCTTATTGAAAAGATCGAAAAGTTGTCCTTTCTTGCTTTCCTTTAAGGCTACCTTATTGAGATAATTATAAGCCTGCACAAACATCACATCTCCGGATAACAAAGCGACAGAAGAGCCATATTTTTGATGAACCGTCGGTTTCCCTCTCCGTAAAGGCGCTTCGTCCATGATGTCGTCATGAATGAGGGTAAAATTGTGGAAAATCTCTAATGCCATGGCTGCATGATAGGTTTCTTCATTTATAGGAGCAAAAAGCTCCTGACCCATTAAACATAAAATAGGCCGAATCCTTTTCCCTCCAAGCTGAAGAATATAATTGGCCGGACGATATAGATTTTCAGGCTGCTCCGGGAAAACCTTTCCTTTAAATTTGGCTTGGACTTTTCCTAATAGTTCTTCGAATGAATACATCGTTTAAAACAGGTTCTTTTATTTAAATAAATACTTTATGTAAATATGATTATCTTTTCTTAATCAGACTAATACGTAATCTAATTGTCTTTTTTCTAAATGGGCGGCTGCCACCCTGATTCTGACGGTATCCCCCATTCGGAAGATTTTCCCGGTATGTGCCCCTTTTAAGGCATATTCCGTATCTACATATAGGAATTCGTCGATCTCTTCCAAATCTGCTAAAGCAATCATGCCTTCACACTTTGTTTCTATTGTCTCTGCCCAAAATCCAAAATGAGCAACTCCACTAATAACAGCATCAAACTCCTCTCCTATATATTGTCGCATATATTCTACTTGTTTATATTTTTGAGCTGCTCGTTCCGCTTCCATGGCCTTCCTTTCCTGATCTGAACAATGACGACACTGTTTTTCCACCGTTTCTTGTTTTGCTTTCGGGGGATTCCCATTTAAGCAAGCGGAAATAATCCGATGAACGATTATATCGGGATATCTTCTAATCGGAGAGGTGAAATGACAATATTTTTCAAAAGCCAACCCATAATGTCCAATATTGTCGGTGGTATAAACCGCTTTTGACATGGTTCGAATGCCCAATTGTTCGAGTAGTAACTGCTCCGGTCTCCCTTGTACTTTCTCTAAAAGCTCGTTGAAAGATGTACGAATAGATTCAGGAGAAGAAATATTGAAGTCATACCCTATTTTTGTAGCCAAAGCGACATATTTTCGCAATTTTTCTTCATCCGGCGTATCATGAACACGATAAGGAAAAGGCAACGGTTTCTTTTTTATTTTGATACTGTCGGCATAGGTGGCTACAGCTTTATTGGCAAGCAACATTAGTTCTTCAATCAATTGATTAGCCTCTTTACTTTGTTTCAAAACAATTCCTACCGGTCGTGCCTGTTCATCCAATTGGAAACGTACTTCATTGGAAGTAAAGTTGATTGCTCCTTTTTGAAAACGCTTTTTACGAAGCTTCTGTGATATTTTATTCAAGCTTCTAATTTCCTCCGCATAAGCTCCTCTTTTTCCCTCAATAATAGCTTGTGCTTCTTCATAGCTCAACCGCTTATTGGAGTGAATGACGGTTTTGCCTATCCAAACTTCTTTCACTCTTCCGGAAATACTGATCTGAAACATGGCAGAAAAAGTCATTTTATCTTCATCAGGTCGTAAAGAACATAATTCATTTGATATTTTTTCCGGTAACATGGGAATGACGCGATCGGCCAGATAAACAGAAGTGGCTCTTTTGTAGGCTTCTTTATCTAAAGCGGTGTCGGCTTGAACATAATGACTGACATCAGCAATATGTACCCCCACTTCATACAAGCCATTATCTATCTTTCGATAAGAGATGGCATCATCAAAATCTTTAGCATCTGCCGGATCTATAGTAAGGGTAAATACCTCCCTTAAATCTTTTCTCTCTTTAATTTGTTGGGATGAAAAATCTTCTTTTAGCTCCTCTGTTTCCTGAAGGACTTCTTTTGGAAATTTTAATGGGAAGCCGGCTTCGATGAGAATTTCTTTCATTGCCGTATCATTTTTATCTTCTTTATTCAAAATCGCAATGACTTCTCCCATGGGGTTCTTTCTGTTTTTGCCCCAATTTAAGATCCGGACTACCGCTTTATCACCCTTTTTAACTCCATTCAGATCCTTTTCATCTATATAAATATCAGGAAGATTTTCTTCTCGTGTAGACAGAAACCCAAATCCTTTATTCAATTCAATTTCCCCCACAAAGGTTCGTGTTTTTCTTTCAACTACCTTTGTTATTTGCCCTTCTTTCCTTCCTGTCTTTTTAATTCTGGTAAGTGCAACTTCTACTTTATCACCTTTCAGGGCAGTTTTGAGTTGATGGGGGCTTACTTTAATATCTTCTTTTAAACCTTCCACCATTACAAAACCGGTTCCTGAGCGATTGACATCTAAAATGCCGATATAGGATTTTCCTCCAAAATTATTTTTTCTTTTTGTATTTGATTTTGAGTTCCTTCGTTTTTGCTTCTTTTTAGCCATATTTGATTTCAGTTGTTAAATTGTTGTGCCATGGCATCACTCATATAATCCATTATGTATTGGTCAAAGTAAGGTTTTTCTTTAAAAAGGAAATAGATATTTAAAGAAACTACAAAAAGTGGTAATTTCAACTCTTTGATTTTACTTCTAAATAAATCGAGACGCGCTGCGTCTTTTTCTGTCGTTAGGATAATTTTATATTTTGATTCCAGTTGCCTTAAGGCATCTTTCATCTGATATAAGTCGTTTTCTTTATAAAAATGATGATCTGCATAACGCAATAGTTTTATTTCTTCTACCCTGGTCTTTAGTCGTTCGGTCAGAGGAACCGGATTAGCAATGCCACAAGCTACCACTACTCCGGTATCCGGCAATAAGGTTTCTGTTTCGTTGGTCAAAAAATTATACACTCTTCCATAACGAATGGCTGAGAAAAATATCTTTTGCGATGGCAGAGGCTGAATTTCTTTAATAATCTGTTCTTTTTTTCTAACCGTCATCTCCTGGGGACATTTAGAGACAATAATACAATCAGCACGTTTATATCCGGAGCGACTCTCTCGTAATCTCCCAAAAGGAACAATATGATCCCTTGTAAAGAGCCGATTATATTCTGTTACCATAATATTCACTCCGGGTTTAATCGACCGATGCTGAAAAGCATCATCTAAAATAACCACTTCTGTCTCCGGTGCATCTTGTAATAATTGTGGCAGTGCCAGGGCTCTTTCTTCTCCCACACTCACTGATATGTCCGGAAATTTTTTAAAAAATTGCATGGGCTCATCCCCTATTTGCAATGCCGTTGCATTTTCCTGTGCAAATAAATAACCACTGCTTTTTCTATTATATCCACGACTTAAGGTCGCAACATAAAATTCGTACATTAACAAATGAATAAGATATTCAACATGTGGTGTTTTTCCTGTTCCTCCTACAGATAAATTTCCTACCGCAATAGTGGGAATATCAAATTCGATTTCGGATAAAATCCCTTTATTATACAATCGGTTCCTTATCCAAGTAATAATTCCGTAAAGTAAGGACAAGGGATACAAAAGTAATTTCAAAAAACGGCTAATGTATGTAGGGATTGGTTTCATTCAGTCACACCCTTATTATTCATTGAATACTCCAGAATTTTTTCTTGAGGATTAAAAGGAATCAATTTGTTCAAACCTAAAGATTTTATAGCTTCTGCAATCAAAGTTGCATCATTTTGTTGGTTTTCTCTGTATTTATTTCTATTATTAACATAAAAATATCCTGCCTCCTTTAAACACTGCAGAGGAGCAAGTCCGATTAATTCACTGCCGGTCACCCGAAAACCCTGCTCTTGAGCCGCTTTTTTCACTGCTTCATAAGCATGATGTAAACCGGTTTTTCTGTAATCTGTCAAATTCATAGAGACTTGAGCAATGTTTTTTTCTTTATATAACCAGCCGATTGCCTTTAAGTTCGGTCGTGCCTTAGCATTTCCATTCGTTCGAATCTGTGAGGCGATGGTCTTAGCGACAGACACTTTGTCGGTATTTAAGTTTACATTATAAGCCAGTAAAAAATCTCTTGCTCCTATGATGGTGGCGCCTGCAGTGCCATGAAAAGGAGGCTGTCCATAGTCAGGTTTCCAATTTGGATCTTGTAGTTTGATAGACAACTTTTTATATCCCCCCCTTCTAATAAGAGCTAAATTTCTTCTGTTTTGAAATCGAGCAGCGTTTTCATAGAGATAAACGGGAATATTCAATTCTTTTGCTACTCTTTCTCCTAATTTATTGCTCCATTCGACCGCTTCTTGCATCGTTATGCCCGAGACCGGAATGATTGGGCAAACGTCCGTAGCTCCCATGCAGGGATGTGTTCCCTCATGAGCATTCATGTCAATAAGATCAGCAGCTTTCTTGATACTTTGAAAAGCGGCTTCAATCACTGCTTCGGGAGAACCTACGAAAGTCATGACGGTACGGTGAGCGGAAAATCCGCTGTCCACATGTAGGAGGACAACATTTGTTACTTTTTTTATTGCTTCCTGAATTTTGGTAATCACCAAGGAATTCCGACCTTCACTAAAGTTTGGAACACATTCTATTAATGCCATGATATCAAGTTCCTCTGTTTTCAACGAATAATTTGGACAAAGCTATTATTTTTTTATAAGGAGATGCTTATATTTACGCCAAATTTGAATAATGAAATTATATTCCAATATATTAGAAACCGTGGGGAATACTCCACTCGTAAAATTAAATGCAGTCACAGAAGAATTACCTTGTCCTGTTTATGCTAAATTAGAAGCTTTCAATCCCGGTAATACCATTAGTGATCGTATTGCAGAACGAATGATTGAGGCTGCTGAAGCATCAGGAACCTTGAAAAAAGGCGGTACCATTGTAGAAAGTACGGCAGGTAATACAGGAATGAGTCTGGCAACAGTTGCCATATTTCGAGGCTATCGTTGTATTCTAACTACAAATGATAAACAATCTCAGGAAAAAATAGACATCCTGAGAGCTTTGGGAGCAGAGGTTATTGTATGTCCGACGAATGTAGAACTTTCAGATCCACGTTCCTATTATTCTGTATCGCGCCGGTTGGCAAAAGAAATCCCCGGCGCCGTCTTTATGGATCAATATAATAATTTAGTCAATCGAGAAGTACATTATAAAACAACAGGACCGGAAATATGGAAAGATACGGACGGGAAAATTACTCACTTGGTAGTTGCTTCCGGAACGGGAGGGACAATTTCGGGTGCCGGTCGCTTTTTGAAAGAAAAAAATATAAATATAAAAAACTGGGCTGTAGATATTTATGGGTCTTTATTAGAAAAGTACTTTAAGACAGGACAAAAAGATATTAAAGAAGCCTATCCTTATGTTACCGAAGGTGTTGGAGAATTTTTTGTAGCAGAAAATTTTGATATGTCTGTGATTGATGATTTTGAAAAAGTAACAGATGGAGAGGGGGCGCTCATGGCAAGACAAATAGCGAAAGAAGAAGGTATTCTTGCAGGGTACTCTTCTGGAACAGCGGTACAAGGTTTATTGCAGATGAAAGACAGGCTGACAAAAGAGGACTTAGTAGTGGTTATTTTTCCCGATCACGGAAGTCGATATCTTCGAAAAATCTATAACGATGCCTGGATGATAGAACGTGGATTTATTCATGTTCAAACGGTAAAAGATGTGATTCGTTCCAGACAAGGAGTTCCATTGGTTGCTTTACACCCTGACAATACGGTTTCTGAGGCGGTAAACATTATGAAAAAACACAGCATAGAGCATATTCCCGTATTGGAAAACGGTAAACCGGTTGGATCTATTTCAGAAAACACCTTGTTTGGAAAAATAATTGACAGTCCGGAGATAAAGGATAAAACAGTGCGGGAAGTAATGAAAGCATCTTTCCCTGTTGTAAAAAACACCACCCCGATAGAACGGCTTTCGGCCTATATTAATAAAGACAATGGAGCGGTACTAACCCAAAATGAAATTGGACAATATCATATCGTAAATAAATATGATATTATCCAATCTTTGGCTAAGGGCTAGCTGACTTATACCAAATTTCTAATTAGAGTTTCCTTGTCTCCATAAAGTAAATCTGAAATAGGAATTTCGATCATCGTATAAGCACCGGGAGCTGTTCGTGTTGCTGCACGAGCACAAGCCACCAGAATCTGAGCAGTCAATGCCGGATTATTAATTTTCATATCAAAGGTAAAAAGCTGGTTATCGGTGGTTCCGGAAACGCCTTTTCTCATCATATTGACTCCATGCCCAGTATCCTTCAGTTGATCCACATCAGCTACTTCAAAGACATGTGTTTCATCATTTACAAAATAAGCATCTGATTGGATGGCTTTTGAAACGGTTTCTATATTATAACCTTCTTCTAACTCTACATATACCATTCTTCTATGTATACTTGTTCCCAGCGGAATGGTCATTGAGAGTGCTTTTTTCACTCCGTCAATGGCTTTTACTGCCACCGTGTGCCCCATGCTCATTCCCGGCCCAAAATTGGTATAGGTCACTCCTTTAGGAGCAACAGCCTGTAATAATGCACGGATCATTGAATCACTTCCCGGATCCCATCCAGCCGAAATAATTGCTACGGCGTTATTTTCTTCGGCAATTGGGGTTAAGCTTTGACGGAGATCCCATATCTCCGGATGAATATCAAAACTATCTACTGTATGAATACCTAAGGCAAGTATATCCTTAGCCATATCTTCCACTAAGCGGCTGGGCGAACTAAGTATGGCGACATCCACTTGATCTAGTTGCTTAATGTCATCTGTTACCTTTACTCCGGTTAGCTCTAAAGGATTGTTTTTTACAGAGGAACTTCTTCGAATGACTCCTGCCAATTCAAAATCCGGAGCAGACTGAACTGCTTCCAAAACAGATTTTCCAATATTGCCATAACCTACAATGGCTACTCTGATTTTCTTCATATTTCTGATATTTAATTTGCTGTAAAATTAAAAGGATTTTTTAGTTTTATTGAACTAGAAAGAATGAGTTTATTATAATGTGGAGAAAGAATCGAAAGATAAGAGGAATAAATCCTTTCTTTTAATCTGTTTAAAAAGAAAGTGTTAATTTAGATTTTAAAATGTTCATTTGATATTTTTGCGAGTCATGCGCATCTTTAACCTTATATTATTTCTTTTTTTCTTTATATTTTTTTCCTTTTCGGGAAAGGCACAGACTTGTACTCCCTACACGATTTATAAGGATGATTTTGGAGGAAAGGCCTCTGATCCGGAACAAGGTCCCCCTTTAGCTTCGGGAGTTACTTCGTATTCTTACACAAAAAATATTCCTGTTAAAGATGGATTTTATGGTATTCGGAAAAAAGTTAAGGGACATACCGGAACCTGGCACTCCATGACAGACCACACCGGAGGTGGATATATGATGTTGGTCAATGCTTCTATAGATCCCGGTCTATTTTATCAAAAGAAGATTACAGATTTATGCCAGGGAACCTCTTTTGATTTTTCGGTCTATGTAGCTAACCTGATGAAAAAAGGAGCCGGAGGTCCCAAAGACCCTTCGTTACGTTTTGTTATTAAAAACCCAAATACGAATGCGATTATTGCAGATACAACAACAGGCTACCTGCCTCGATATGCTAATCCAACCTGGGAAAAATATGGAATCCATTTCGATTTGCCACAGGGGCTCTCTGCTGTTATTTTGCAAATCTATAATAATGGTGAAGGAGGAGACGGGAATGATTTGGTGCTTGACGATATTACCTTTTCTATCTGTGGGCCTCCTTTAGTTTACACCGTAACGGGAATGTATAAAAACGGCGATAATGTATGTGAGGGGAAAAAAGTAAACCTTAAGGCTACTCTCCCCAATGGGGGAATTCAACAACCCGAATTTCAATGGCAATTTAGTGAAGATAAATCTAATTGGACATCGCTTCCCAATCAAGACCAAAAAGAATTGCATTTTAATAATATAAAGCCGAAAGACTCGGGATGGTATAGATTTTTAGTAGCTGAGAAAGGGAATATTTCGAAAGAAAAGTGCAGAGTCCCTTCTGCTTCCATCCCTATTAAAGTATGGGAACCTCCGGACAAAAAAATCGTAGCTGACGATCCGGTTTGCGAAGGTAGTCCCTTTCATATGAAGATAAAGGATGCCGGTTCCTTAAGTATGCATTGGGAAGGTCCGAACCATTTTATCAGTGATAAAAAAGAAGTAAACTTCTCCCCTATTCAACTCCAACAAGCCGGGGAATATACTATACAAATTAAAAACCTTGCAGGGTGTGAGATTACCCGAAAGAAGAACATAACAGTCCTGAAAAACCCTTTAGTTGCTCCTTTAAGTACACAGGATAGTCAGCTATGTGAAGGAGAGCAACAGGATCTTTATGCAAAGAACCCCGGAGCTTCTTATTTATGGAGTACCGGAGCAACAGATTCGTCAATACAAGTAAACACTGCAGGATGGTATTCAGTCAAAATCTCAAAAGGGTTATGTTCACTGACAGATTCTATTCATCTCTATAATGTAAAGGCACCTACTGTCCATTTAACACCGGATACCACCTTATGCCCGGGAGAGACTTATCCTATCAATGTAGGGAATCCCTATGTAGATCATTATCTTTGGAACGATGGCTCACGAGACTCTATAAAAAATATCACACAAGCCGGATATTACCAAGTAACCTTAAAAAATACCTGTGGTGTAGCAAAGGCATCAACCTACGTTACCATGGAACCCTATTGTGTTAATAGCCTGCTGTTTCCTACCGGGTTTACGCCGAATGGAGACGGAGAAAATGATGTATTTAAACCCAAAGTCTATTTTTCCATTACTCATTATCACTTAGTAGTTTTTGATCGTTGGGGGAATCGAGTCTTTCAAAGCAATGATCCTGAAAAAGGATGGGATGGTACACGATCAGGAAAACCTTATCCCATGGCTGCCTATGTATGGAAAGCGACGTATGAAAGGGTAAGAGATGGTAAGAAATTTCATCAAAAAGGCAGTATCACTTTGATTCGATAAGAGATCATCTCTTCTTTTAACTCCTAGAAACAACAATGTTGTCCGGTAAGAACCTGCGATTTTCCGTCAACAAGGACAATTCTTTAGTCTTTAAGACTGCCAATTGTTCCTTCTGAAGGTGGAAGGTATGGATTGATGACTTGAACTTCAATCCATACCCTCTACAAAAATAGAATCAGGAATGTCATTTTACACAAAGTGAAAAACTTTCCGATACCCTTCTTTGATGAAGAGGTTCGGACTATTTTGAAAAAAGCTTATCGCTTTATTTTTTCTTTGTTGATTTGGGAGCGAAGATGGCAATCATTCGTCGACCTTCCATTTTAGGCATATTCTCTAATTGTCCTACTTCAGAAAGACTTTCTGCAAATTTTAATAGCAATAACTCTCCCCGGTCTTTAAATAGAATTCCTCTTCCACGGAATTGAACATAAGCTTTTACCTTATTTCCATCTTTCAGAAATTTTTCGGCATGTTTTGTTTTAAAACTTAAATCATGGTCATCCGTATTCGGAGTAAAACGAATCTCTTTGACTTCAGACTTTGCTGATTTCGCTTTAATTTCTTTCTGTTTCCGTTTCTTTTCGTAGAGAAATTTCTTGTAATCTATAATTTTACAAACAGGAGGTTTAGCATTGGGTGAAATTTCGACCAAATCCAATCCCTGCTCTTTCGCCATTTCACGAGCTTTATCAGTAGAATAGACCCCGACTTCCACATTGTCACCCACGACTCTTACTTCGGGGATGCGGATTCTTTCGTTGATCCGATGTTCGGGACCTCTATTCCTTTTAAACCTTCTTTTGTTCGATCTTCTTCTCTGCATTAAATATTAAATTGATTTACAAATTTATTTTTATTCAAAAATACTTTTTTCTTCTATTTCTTTTGTTAACATTCGTATAAATGCTTCAGGAGTTTTGGTACCTAAATCACCATGTTGATGTTTTCTCACCGACCATTTGTTTTCTGAGACTTCCTTCTCCCCTATTATCAACATATAAGGGACTTTCATCAACTCTGTATCTCTAATTTTACGTCCTATTTTTTCACTTCGGTCGTCTATCTCGGCGCGAATATCAGCTTTTTCTAATAAATGAACGACTTTTTCCGCATATTCATTAGTTTTATCGCTAATAGGTAAGACTTTTACCTGTGTGGGAGCCAGCCAGAGCGGAAAGTTTCCACCACAATGTTCAATTAATACGGCTACAAATCGCTCCAAACTTCCAAAGGGTGCTCGGTGAATCATCACCGGACGATGTTTTTGATTATCGGCTCCGATATATTCCAATTCAAAGCGTTCCGGAAGATTATAATCTACCTGAATAGTGCCCAACTGCCATTTTCTTCCCAAAGCATCACTTATCATAAAATCAAGCTTTGGACCATAAAATGCGGCTTCATCATATTCAATGACAGTATCCAATCCTTTTTCTTTAACAGATTCAAGGATAGCTTGTTCAGCCAATTCCCAATTCTCTTCTGAACCAATGTATTTGGAATGGTCTTTTTGGTCTCTCAACGACACTTGTGCAGTATATTCTTTAAATCCGAGACTCTTAAAGACATAAAAAACGAGATCAATAACTTTTAAGAATTCTTGTTTTACTTGATCCGGACGACAGAAAAGATGTGCATCATCCTGAGTAAATCCCCTGACACGTGTTAAACCATGCAATTCTCCGCTTTGCTCATAGCGATACACTGTTCCAAATTCAGCATATCGTATTGGCAAGTCCTTATATGATCTTGGAGAAGATTTATAAATTTCACAGTGATGTGGGCAGTTCATGGGTTTCAACAAATATTCTTCACCTTCCTGTGGCGTATGAATGGGTTGAAAACTATCTTTCCCATATTTAGCATAATGACCGGAGGTCATATAGAGACTTTTATTTCCAATATGAGGGGTAATCACAGGTTCATATCCTGTTTCTCTTTGTGCATCCTGCAAAAAACGCTGGAGACGTTCTCGCAATTTGGCTCCTTTAGGTAACCATAGTGGCAGCCCGGCACCTACTTTTTCTGAAAAAGTAAATAAGTCTAATTCCTTTCCTAGTTTTCTATGATCTCTTTTCTTGGCTTCTGCTACTCGTTCAAGATAGGCTTCCAGTTCTTTTTTCTTAGGAAAAGTAATTCCATAAATGCGGGTCAGCATCTTATTATGCTCATCTCCTCGCCAATAGGCTCCCGCAATACTTGTTAATTTAATGGCCTTGATGAAACCGGTATTCGGAATATGAGGGCCTCGGCACAGATCCGTAAAAGCGCCCTGGGTATAGAATGTAATCGAACCATCTTTTAAACCATCAATCAATTCCAATTTATATTCATCTCCTTTCTCTGTAAAGTATTGTATGGCCTCTTTTTTAGACACTGCTTTACGGATATATTCATTCTTTTGACGTGCCAACTCCTTCATCTTTTTTTCCAGCGTTAACAAGTCTTCATCGGTTATTTGACGATCTCCTAAATCAATATCATAATAGAAACCATTTTCGATGGGAGGTCCAATACCAAATTTCACTCCGGGGAAGACCTTTTCTAAAGCTTCTGCCAATAAATGTGCTGATGAATGCCAAAAAGCTTTTTTCCCTCCTTCATCTTTCCAGGTCAGCAGACTCACTTCTGCATCTTTATCTATACTTCGGGTAGCGTCCCAAATTTCCCCATTTACTTCTGCCGCAAGTACATTTCGTGCCAATCCCTGGCTGATGGAACGGGCAATATCAAGTCCGGTACTCCCTTGATCATAAGTTTTTACCGTCCCATCCGGCAGTGTTATATTTATTTTTTCCATAATCGGAATTACCGCTTTCTTCTATTTTTTAATATTAAAAATCCAAAAGTATAAAACAATCCTTAATTATTCAGCATTCCAACACAATAAGTGGAAATAAATTACAAAGAAAGGACTTTATTACTTACTTTAGCGACATGCAGAAAAAACTCTTCTTATTAGATGCCATGGCATTAATATACCGAGCCTATTATGCCTTGATTCGCAACCCCAGAATGACGACTGATCGGAAAAATGCAAGTGCACAATATGGTTTTACTTCCGCTCTTTTTAATCTTTTAGAAAAGGAGAGTCCGACCCATATAGCCATTGTTTTCGATACCCATGCGCCAACCCAACGGCACAAAGATTTTGAAGCCTATAAAGGAAATCGCGAAGATACGCCTGAAGATATCTTAAAGGCCATTCCCGATATCAAAAAGATTGCTAAAGGCTTTAATATTCCTTGTATTGAACAAGATGGTTATGAAGCCGATGATATTATCGGAACCTTAGCTAAGGAAGCTGAAAAGAAAGGATATACTACCTATATGGTGACTCCGGATAAGGATTACGGACAATTGGTTTCTGACCATATTTTCATGTATAAACCGCCGAGAAAAGGAAATAAAGAAAGCATCCTGGGTCCCAAAGAAATATGTGAAAAATGGGAAATAGAGAAAGTAGATCAGGTGATTGATATTCTCGGATTAATGGGAGACGCTGTAGATAATATTCCCGGAGTGCCCGGAATTGGTGAGAAAACGGCTATTAAACTACTGAAAAAATATTCTTCTGTGGAAGAATTAGTAGACTCCGCCGATGAAATTAAAGGAAAGTTAGGAGAGAAAGTCAGAGCCCATAAAGAACAAGCCCTTTTATCAAAAAAATTAGCGACCATCATCCTGGATGTTCCTATTGCTTTTGAGGAAGAAAAACTGGTCATCTCAGATCGAAATACTCAATTATTGGAAGAAATCTTTACTTCTCTCGAGTTTCGTTCGCTAGGGAGAAGAATTTTAGGAGAGGATTTCTCTATTCGGGAGAATATCCCTGCAGGCGGACAATTAGATATGTTTTCTTCAGAAGGAAAAGAAAAAAAATCTTCACAAGAAGCAAAGACCAAAGATCTGGAATCCACGCCTCATCAATATCATTTGATACAGGAAGAAAAGGAAAGAAAGGTACTCATTCAACAGCTTTTACAACAAAAAGAAATTGCTTTTGATACGGAAACGACCAGCACAGATCCTCATATTGCAGAATTGGTAGGAATGAGTTTTTCCTTCAAAAAAGGAGAAGCTTTTTATGTTGCTGTTTCGGAAGAACGTCATAAAGTAATTGCATTGTTAGAAGAATTTCGTCCGGTATTTGAGAAAGAAGAATTATTGTTTATTGGTCAAAATATAAAATATGATTTGCTGGTCATCGGCAGTTATGGATTCGATATTAAAGGGTCGCTGTTTGATACCATGTTGGCTCATTATCTGATAGAACCGGAAGGTAGGCGTAACATGGACTTACTGGCATTTCAATACCTTCAATATAAGACAAAACCCATTAGTGATCTCATCGGAAAGAAAGGGAAAAAACAAGGGAATATGCGAAATGTCGATCCGGAAAAAGTAGCTGAATATGCCGGAGAAGATGCCGATATTACCTTCCAACTTAAGGCAGTTTTTGAACCCTTATTAAAAGAAAAGAAAGTAAAAAGTCTCTTTGATACCGTAGAAATACCAACCATCTATCCTTTGCTTTCTATGGAAGCTGAAGGGGTGAATGTGGATAAAGATAATTTGGGTAAGCTTTCTGTCGCAATGGCAGAAGAAATCCGGGCCTTAGAAAATAAAGTTTTTGAAGAAGCGGGAACCTCCTTCAATTTGGCTTCTCCTAAACAACTGGGAGCTGTTTTGTTCGATAAATTAAAATTGGTAGATCAGCCTAAAAAAACAAAAACAGGTCAATATAAAACGGGAGAAGATGTTCTCAGAAAGCTGGCACCAAAACACCAGATAGTGAAGGATATTCTTTCCTTCAGAGAACTCAGTAAACTGAAATCTACCTACATAGATGCACTCCCCAAATTAATTAATAAAAAGACAGGAAGAATTCACACTTCTTATAATCAGGCAGTTACGGTAACAGGTAGATTAAGTTCGAATAATCCAAATTTACAAAATATCCCTGTTCGTACAGAAAGAGGAAGAGCGATAAGGGAAGCTTTTGTCCCTCGCGACAAGAACCATGTTTTAATTTCTGCAGATTATTCACAAATAGAGCTTCGGATTATTGCATCTATGGCAGGAGATGAACATATGATAGAAGCTTATCAGAAAGAAGAGGATATTCATGCGATCACAGCTTCAAAAGTCTTCAAAGTGCCGCTTGAAGAAGTGTCTTCTGAGATGCGAAGCAATGCCAAAAGTGTCAATTTCGGTATTATTTATGGGGTAAGTGCTTTTGGACTTTCAGAAAATATAGGGGTCAGCCGTTCTGAAGCTAAAAAACTCATTGACAATTACTTTGAAGAATATCCTGCAATTAAAAAGTTTATGGATACGCAAATAGAATTTGCTAAAGCCCATGGCTATGTCGAGACTTTACTTGGACGAAAGCGCTGGCTACCGGATATTAATTCCTCCAATTCTTTTGTTCGTGGTTTTGCAGAAAGAAATGCCATCAATATGCCCATACAGGGAACAGCTGCAGACATGATTAAGTTGGCCATGGCTGCTATTGATCTAGAGCTAAGAAAAAAGAACTGGAAATCAAAAATGATATTGCAGGTTCATGATGAACTGGTTTTTGATGTACCAAAAGGAGAAATAGAGTCTATTCAACCGATTATTAAAGACAAAATGGAACATGCAATGAAAATGAAGGTTCCTTTAAAAGTAGAAATGGGAGTGGGAAAGAATTGGTTAGAAGCTCACTAATCCGCATTATTACCCCTTTTTTGCATCTATATTGGGTCAAGATCAATGGTCATTTCGACTCCGCTCAATGACCGCAATCGACTCCGCTCAATGACCGCAATCGGCTCCGCTCAATGACCGGGATTGACTCCGGTCAATGGTCATTTCGGCTCCGCTCAATGACCGGGAATGGCTTCGCTCAATGTTTCACCTCGTAGCTACAAAAAGCTAATTCTTTGAATAATGCACACTAGCCCACTCCTATTTCACCAGGGTTTCTCCGTCTTTCAGCCATCCATCTATTCCCAATCCATAATTTACGACTTCTTTAAATCCATATTTCTTTAGTAAGGAAAAGGCAATAGTAGATCGATTCCCGGATTGACAATATACCGCGGTCGGTTGGTTTTTATCCAAATCTTCCAGATGCTCCTTCATGGTTCCAACAAAAAGGTGCTTCGCTCCTTTAATATGTCCGGAATCAAATTCGGATTTCTCACGAACATCCAAGATTTGGACTTTTTCGTTCCCTATCCATTTTTTTAATGCTGAAGTCTCAAAAAAACGGGTATATCCTGAACTTTCTCCCATCTCCCAAAGAAGGTCTTCATAACCCGAAAAATAACCATAGATATTGTCTAACCCTATTCGCATGAGCTTACGGCTTAAACCCTTTATTTCTTTTTCATCCGCAATAAGGACAAATTGTTCCTGATAATTCATAATCCATCCCATCCAGGTGGCAAAAGAACGATTATTGATGACGTTTATACTGTTAGGAAAATGAGAAAAGTAGAAATTCAAAGCCGGACGAGTGTCAATCACTTTGATTCCATGGTGATAAGCAGATAAGAATTTATCGACAGTTAATGCAGATGGTTCGGATATTTGTACCTGCAAGGGACGATCTACCCTATTCAGATGTTTCATCATGGCAAAATATTTGGGAGGTTCCGGTTGACCTTCCAAAAGGGTTTTAATAAATTCTTCTTTTTTCTCTCCAAATTGTAATGCCCAATTCGTTCTTTTCTCATAACCAACCGTAGAGCTGGGTATAGCTCCTAAAGATTTTCCACAAGCGGAACCCGCTCCATGCGCCGGCCAAACTTGTATATAATCCGGAAGGGCTATAAATCGCTTCAAAGAATGGAACATTTGCTCTGCTCCTTTTCTTTTGGTGTTTTTAATTCCTGCAGCAGTCTCCAATAAATCGGGTCGACCAACATCCCCCACAAAAACAAAATCACCGGTAAATATCATAAAAGGTTGGTCACTCGCTGCATGATCTGTCAATAAAAAACTGATACTTTCCGGTGTGTGTCCGGGAGTATGCATCACTTTGAGAGAAATATTTCCCAAAGTAATTACTTGGCCGTCTTTCAGCCCCTGATGTTTAAATACATATTCCCAATGCTCATTACACTCATCAGAAAGATATATCGTAGCACCGGTTACAGCAGCCAATTCCCGGGATCCACAAAGATAGTCCGCGTGAATATGCGTCTCTGCAATATGGGTAATCTTTAAATGTTGCTCATCTGCAACTTCCAGATAAGTATCGATATCCCTTTTAGCATCAATTACAATAGCTTCTCCGCTTTCTTGGCATCCAATGAAGTAACTACCTTGAGCCAGTGTTTTATCATAAATATGTTGAAAAAACATCCTCTTTCCCTTTTTGTTCCAAACACAAAAATAACTTATTTATAGCACAAGACTATGGCGTATTCCAACTATTGTTATTTCGATTGGTATCCGGATAATCATTATTCGGATCGATCACAATAGTCGAAATTTTACTGGTAGAATGATACCGGAAGGTCCAAATCCCTCCTCGTTGCCAAATATCCACCGGAAGTTTTAGCTCTTCCTTATGACCATTTTCTTCTGTAATTTTCAGGCTAACAGGCAATGCCATTTTTCCTAAATTTTCAATCGTAATTAAGGCTCCATCTGCAGGATCTCCATGAACATATTTTACTCCTTTTACTGCCTGATCGAGCGTCCAGGTAGTATAAAACCATTCTTTCCAGAACCAATTCAATTTTTCTCCCGATGCATCATTCATCGTCCTGAAGAAGTCGTCGGGTTGCGGATGTTTAAAAGCCCAGCGATCGATATAGGTTTTAAAGGCATAATCAAAACGATCGGCTCCCAAAACATTCTTCCTTAAGATATGCAAGGCCAAATTGGTCTTAAAATAATACTGATTATAATCATTCAGTCCCATAGAATAGGTTGGAACATTCAAAGGCTCTTTAAAATTGGGCATCATTTTGGCCATATGAAGGGGAAGTTGTGAAATAAAGCCGCCCTTATATTCTCCTCCATTAAACCAATTAGAGGCAAAATCATTGATAAAAGTATTTAATCCTTCATCCTGCCACATATCTATTCGTTCATTACTCCCTACGATCATTGGAAACCAGTTATGACCGATTTCATGGGTAACATCCATCCACAAATCCTTTCCTTTATTTTTATAACTACAAAATACAATACCCGGGTATTCCATTCCTAAGGCAACACCGGCAATCACTTTAGCTTGTTTCCAGGGATATTCATAGTAATGTTTTGAATAAAATTCTATACTGTTTTTCAGGTATTCGGTTGCACGTCCATAGGCTGAATCTCCCATACTCTCTACCGGATAAAGAGCCATAGATAAGGCTTTCTTTCCGGAAGGAAGGTTGGTTCGAGCTGCATCCCAGATAAAGGCGGAGGAAGCCGACCAGGAGACATCTCGAGTATTATGCATCTTATAATGCCAGGTCAAAGTACCCTGATGCTTTGGACGGGTTTTTCTTTTTCCAACCTCCTCGGGAGGAATGATAAATACCGAGGCATCACTATTTTTAGCTTTTTTCAGCCGTTTTATTTCTGTTTGGGTAAGAACCTCTTTGGGGTTTTGTAATACCCCGGATCCTGAGACAATCATATCTGCCGGTACAGTAATATAATAATCAAAGTCACCATATTCGCAATAAAACTCTCCTAATCCTGTGTAGGGAACCGTATTCCATCCTTGTACATCATCATATACACACATTCGGGGATACCATTGTGCAATTTGATAGATAATTCCATTCTTCGTTTGCTGTCGCCCCATACGATCGGCACCATACTGAGGAATAGAAAACGCATATTCTACACTGAGCTGTATTTGGTCTCCATTGCCATTCATTGTAAAAGGCAATCGGATCTGCATACGGGTATCGTTAATGACCGGATCTATTTCATAATCCTTTCCTTGATAGGTTACCTTTACTTTTTTGATGCGATATCCTCCTTTCTTGTATCCTTTTACGTCAAAACGGTCTCCTGTTACAGGTGTAGTCGCAGCTCCCCGAGAATGGGGATGAAAAAGATTTTGATCTAATTGCAACCAAAGATAATTTAAGGAATGCGGACTGTTATTCGTATAATCAATTTTCACATTTCCTTTAATTAAAGTATCCTTGGTATCAAGAGAAGCGTGGATTTCATAATTCGCACTATTCTGCCAGTAATCCGGACCCGGGGATCCATCCGCCGAACGAAGTTTATTACCATTGTGTGTAAAAAAGTCCGTATCAAAAACTTGATAAGGGTTATAGATAGATTTTTCTTGTGCAAGAGAAGGAATGGCAAAACCACCCACTAAAAATAAACAAGCTAATGATAAAAAGATTTTCTTCATAACAACTTTTTTGTATTCAACCGAAAAAAGATAGATATTCAAAAGGCTACATGGGATTATAAAAACTACAAAGTACCACAATTTATAATTTTTCTATACTTTTAGTCCTACAATTTTATCATATAAAGCCACTCTCTCTTTCCATTTTTTCTTAATATCGATTTCCCCTTCAAATACTTTTTCTGCCAATCCCGATAATCGAATATTTTTATATTCTTGTTGGCTTATTTTGTCAAAATGAACAAGCAAATCTCCTCCTTTCATCTTAACCGGCACTTCATAATGGCGACTTTGATTTCCCGAAACAATAATTGCACATGCAATTGCGCCGGTTCCACTAGAAGGGACTTCATCTTCTACTCCTTTTTCGTAAGTACGTACCTCCAAAGCTTCTGTCCCATATTCTAAATAGCTAACGTTCACCCCTTCAGGCTTAAACTTCTCTTGATTTCTGATTTCTTTTCCCTCCTTCGTAACTTCAACATCTCCCAGATATTCTGTAAATTTAACATAATGCTTTGATCCAGTATTCAATAGGGCTGAATCATATCCAAAATCAACCGCGGTAACATCAGGCATACTAACTTCTACGGTATCTTCTTCCTGAAAGTTTGCTTCAAAAAGTTGTTCGTTGCTTAGAAATGTTATTTCTTCCCGACGGACTACCCCTATTTCCTTTGCAAAAGCAACCGCACACCGGTTTCCATTACCACTAATCTCCCCTTTCAATCCATTAGGATAATATAGAACATTCTCAAAATCTGCTTCTGAATGAGAATTTAACAAGATTAATCCGTCTGCCCCTACTCCAAAATGGCGGTCACACAATAAAAAAACGTCATGTTTATCAATTTCCGAATAAGCCCCTTCCCTATTATCCAAAAGGATAAAATCTTTTCCGGCATGGTATTTACTAAAATGAAAATTCATATCTTTTTATTTATAGATGATTAGTGATTGAGTTGATTAGGGAAATATACTTAATAACCTAATAACTTTTCCATTGCTTGATGTGTTTTTTCGAATCCGAATTGATGAATAATTTCTTCCATCATCGACTTGATTTTATCATTACAAAGATTTCCCAAACTACCTTCATGCGTATGCTGAAGAGTGGAATCATATTGGAAATTCCCTTTTTCAATGGCCATTCCTACTTTCTTATAAGCATCTCTAAAGGGAACGCCCTGTAAAACCAACCGATTTACTTCTTCTACACTAAAAAGGTATTTATATTTTTCGTCTTTCAGGATGTTTTGTTTAATATGAATATGATCAAACATTAAAGAAGCCATATTCAAACAGTTTTTCAAATCATCAAAGGCAGGGAAAAAATTTTCTTTCAAAAGTTGTAAGTCCCGATGATAGCCCGAAGGTAGATTAGAAGCAATAAACATCAATTCCGTAGGCAATGCTTTTATTTTATTGGCATGCCCGCGAATAAGTTCAAAAACATCCGGATTTTTTTTGTGTGGCATAATAGAAGAACCGGTGGTTAATTCATCCGGGAAACTGATAAAACCGAAATTCTGGCTGTTGTATACACAAGCATCCATTGCCATCTTGGAGATGGTAGTAGCTACATTGCATAAGGCTTGAGCGACCATTTGTTCCAATTTTCCTCTGCCCATCTGTGCATACACCACGTTATAATTTAAATTGTCAAAGCCTAATAAATTTGTAGTCATCGTTCGGTCTAAGGGGAAGGATGATCCATAGCCAGCCGCAGACCCCAAAGGATTTTTATTTACAATCCGATAAGCTGCCTGTAAGGTGTGCATATCATCAACCAGGCTTTCAGCATAAGCACCAAACCACAGCCCGAAAGAGGAAGGCATAGCAACCTGTAAATGAGTATATCCCGGATATGTATAATCTTTATATTTTTCGCTTAATGCTATTAATTGATTGAAAAAAGATTCCACCTGTTTAACCAATACCTCTAATTCATTTCGCAAAAATAATTTCAGATCTACCATGACCTGATCGTTTCTTGATCTACCGCTGTGAATCTTCTTACCGGCATCACCTAATCGTTCTGTTAATAACATTTCTACCTGAGAATGAATATCTTCTACATCATCATCTAAAGTAAAAGTTCCGTTTTTAATTTCTTGATAAATTTTCTTCAGTTCTTTTGTAAGTAGATCCAAATCCTCTTTTGAAAGCAGGTCGACTGCGTTAAGCATTTTTATATGTGCTAAGGATCCCAACACATCAAAAGGTGCCAGTTGCAAGTCCATTTCTCTATCTTTTCCAACAGTAAACTGATCTACTGCCTCCAAAGAATTTTTCTCTTTTTGCCAAAGTTTCATAAGTCAATGGTTCAATTTTTTATTGTATTATTTGTATATCTACAGCACGGCTTCCAGTAAGCCGATATAGGTTTCAATTCCTTCTTTTATTTCCTTTAATTCTATATATTCATCGGCACTATGTGAACGTGCAGAATCTCCCGGACCTACCTTTATAGAAGGATATGGAATCAAGGCCTGATCCGACATGGTAGGCGATCCGTATAGATCTTTCCCGAGTTGGGATGCCGCTCTTACAATGGGATGATCTTTATCAATCCCCGATGATCTTAACCGAACAGAGCGCGGTTTGACTTCACTTTTAATATGTTTTTGAATTGTTTCTAACACTTCTTCATGGGTGTATTTATCCGTGATTCGAACATCCACTACATATTGACATTCAGCGGGAACGACATTATGTTGTTTTCCCCCATGAATAGCAGAAACAGTCATTTTTATCGGACCTAAGGTATCAGATATCTTATCAAAACGGTAGGATTTAAACCATTCAATATCTTCTAATACTTCATAAATAGCATTGATCCCCTCCTCTCTTGCTGCATGGCCGGGTTTCCCAAAGGCCGTTCCATCCAAAACCATCAAGCCTTTTTCTGCAATTGCCACCCTTGTTAGGGTGGGTTCTCCTACGATAGCGAAATCAATATTTTCAGGTAAATGTGACAAAATACTTTCTATTCCGTTTCTCCCGGAGATCTCTTCTTCGGCTGTGATAGCTACAATTAAATTATATTTTAGATCTTTTTTCTCATAGAAATAACGAAAAGCTGCTAACAAGGAAACTGCAGCTCCTCCGGCATCATTGCTCCCTAAACCATAAAGTTTTCCATTCTCTGTCGATGCTGTAAAAGGGTCACGGGTGTACGCTGGATTGGGTTTGACCGTATCATGATGAGAA
Source organism: uncultured Chitinophagaceae bacterium (assembly GCA_964647485.1). Classification (GTDB taxonomy): domain Bacteria; phylum Bacteroidota; class Bacteroidia; order Chitinophagales; family Chitinophagaceae; genus FW021-bin31. Next base: position 51,736 of record CAZYHV010000015.1, read on the forward strand.
TTAAGTAAGATAGTGGGCTTATGAGCATCAAAATATCGATTGGCAGCCCACACATTATTTTCAATACGACTATGTTTGATCTGATGAACCGCCAAAAAACGACATAATTCTGAAGCCGTTTGATTCTCTTCTCTGCTTATAGAAGGTATTTCTATCAAATTTTGCAATAGTTCTACTGCATCCGTATATAATATATTTTCCTCCATTATGCGACGATTAAAGTTCCGGAAGTATTCTCTCCCGTATTTTCAATAATATCATTGGCATGCCCAATTAATACACTACCAACTCCCTGCTCAATGGCTTGAAAAGCATTATCTAACTTAGGTAAAATGCCTTCAAATAAAGTATTGCTGTTCTTCATTTCATGATAAACAGCTTTATTCATTAATGGCACCACACTTTCTTCATCCGTTATATCTTTTAAGATTCCTTTCTTTTCAAAGCAATAAATCAAACGGACATGAAACCCGGAGGCTAAGGAAACAGCAAGAGAAGAAGCTATTGTATCTGCATTGGTATTAAGCATTTGTCCTTTTTCATCATGGGTCAATGCCGCAAAAACAGGAACGATACCCTGCCTCAGAATCTTTTCCAAAAAATCAGTGGGATATGGAGGGTTGATATCTCCCACAAAACCATAATCCACTTCTTTTACGGGTCTTTTTTTTGCCGGAATGACATTAGCATCTGCTCCGGTCAATCCCAAGGCATTACAGTTCAATCCTTGTAGTTTTGCCACAATCTGTTTATTCAATAATCCGCCATATACCATCGTTACCAGATCTATGGTAGCTTCATCCGTAATGCGTCTTCCCTCTTTATAATGCGGTTGAATCCCCAGCTTCTCTCCTATTTCAGTGGCTTTTTCCCCTCCCCCGTGCACCAATATTTTCTGTGCCGGTATCGAAGAAAATTTCTTTAAAAAAGGGTCTAATGCAGAAGGATCATTGAGGACGTGCCCTCCTACCTTGATAATATATAATTTTTCTTTCGCAGAATCCATCTAAATAATAATCTATAATGCTTTCAATATCTCCGATAATACGGCTTGAGCTGCCCAGACTCTGTTTCCTGCCTCTTCGGTTACCAGGGATTGGGGGCTATCCAGAACCTGTCCGGAGATAACCAGATTTCGACGTACCGGCAAGCAATGCATGACCTTCGCTTGATGGGTATTCTTTAATTTTTCTGCTGTTATTTTCCAAGCGGATTTATCCGATACCATCTGTCCATAATCATTATAAGAAGACCAATTTTTTACATACACAAAGTCTGCATCCTGCAATGCCTTTTCTTGATCATATTCAATATGTGCTCCTTTAGTAAACTCTTCTTTTAAATCTAAACCTTTCGGATGAGTAATCGTAAAATCTGCCTTTCCCCATGTATTCACCCATTGCGCAAAAGAATTGGGAACGGCTTGGGGTAGTGCTTTAATATGAGGTGCCCAGCTCATTACAATTTTTGGTTGTTTCCCTGAAGAAAAATCAAAATTTTCATTTATAGTCACTAGATCAGTCAAACTTTGTAATGGATGAAGCGTAGCACTTTCGAGGCTTACAATAGGGACACCGGCATGTTTAATAAATTGTGAAATATATTTTTCCCGGTAATCTTCTGTTCTATTTTTCAATCCCGGAAAAGTACGAATGGCAATAATATCAAAATATTTCCCCATAACGGCAGCAGCTTCTTTTACATGTTCAGATTTGTTACCATCCATTACCACCCCGTCTTCAAACTCTAATTGCCAGCCTTCTTTATCTATATTAAAAACAATAGGTTTTATTCCTAATTGCTGTGCCGCTATCTGCGTGCTAAGGCGGGTACGCATACTTGGATTTAGAAATAACATCCCCAAAGTTTTATTTTGTCCCAGATGTTGATCTTTAAAAGGGTACCTTTTATAATCCCGAGCAGTTTGAATCAGAGCAGAAATATCAGAAACATCATCGGTGGAAATAAATTGATTCATATTTATCAGTTATTTTTAAGAGTGCAATTTCGGAAAAGTTTTTCACTTGTACTTTAATTAATAGAAACATCTTACATTTGAAAGCAATCAATTTTTTGTAAGTATGCGTACCTCAGCAGATCTTATTCTATATAATGCAGTGATTTACACGGTCAACTCGAACTTTAGTGTTTGTGAAGCCATGGCTGTCAAAGAGAATCGAATAATGATGGTAGGTACCCACAAAGAAGTATTTGCTTCTTTTATTGCAAAACGAAAGATAGATGTGAAGGGAGCGCCAATCTTTCCGGGATTTATTGATGCCCATGCTCATTTTTATTATTATGGACAATCGCTGCAATCCGTTTCTTTAAAAGGATGTAAAAATTGGGAAGAAGCGATTAAGCGGGTGGTAGAATATGGGGAAACCCATTCTTCCGAATGGCTTCTTGGACGAGGCTGGGATCATTTTGAATGGGATCATCAGAAATATCCCAATAACGAAAAGCTCAATCAATTATTTCCGGATCGTCCGGTATTCCTTATTCGGGTCGATGAGCATGCAGCCATTGCTAATCGGGCTGCATTAGAGAAAGCAGGAATCGTAGCCGGACAAATGATAGGAGGAGGTGAAATACATGAAGTTGAGGGTAAACTCACAGGATTGTTGGTAGACAATGCGCTTGAGCTCATCAAGGAGCACATTCCGGAATATTCAGCTGCTGAAAAAGAAAAATGTTTATTGGAGGCACAGGAGAATTGTTTTGCAGTCGGCTTAACCACTATAGACGATTGTGGATTGGATCGGGAAATGATAGCATTTATTGATCATTTGCAGAAAGAAAAAAAACTCAAAATGCGCTTATTTATCATGATCTCCGACAAGTCGGAACATTATGATTATTATCTTAAAAAAGGACCTTATAAAACCGATCGACTGAATATTAGCAGTTTTAAGCTTTTTTCCGATGGTGCTTTAGGATCTCGTGGAGCTGCTATGCTTCAGCCTTACTCGGATTCTCCAAACTGGAAGGGATTTTTTGTTCATGATCGACAACATTTTGCAGAAGTAGCTAAAAAACTGGCTTCCTCCTCATTTCAAATGTGCACGCATGCCATTGGTGACGCAGCCAATAGAATGATATTAGAAATCTATTCAGAAGCATTAAAAGGACAAAACAATCGGCACTGGCGTATAGAACACGCCCAATTTATCCATAAAGACGATTTCCATCTTTTTGGAGATTTTCAGATTATTCCTTCCGTACAACCGACTCATGCCACAACAGATATGCATTGGGCTAAAGATCGTGTAGGTCAGGAAAGGATGTCGGGAAGTAATTGTTCAGAAACCTATGCGTATGCTTATAAGTCTTTATTGGAACAAAATGGGTGGTTACCTCTGGGTACAGACTTTCCCGTAGAAGATATTAATCCTATGACAACTTTCTATGCAGCTGTGACAAGAAAAGACCGAAAAGGATTACCGGAAAAAGGATTTCTTCCTCATGAGGCGTTAAGCAGAAAGGAAGCATTGCAAGGTATTACAATCTGGCCTGCTAAACTTAATTTCGAAGAAAAACAGAAAGGCAGCCTGGAAGCCGGTAAGTTTGCCGACTTTGTAATTCTGGACAGGGATATTATGCAAATTCCTATCGAAGCAACCTTACAGGCTAAAGTGCAAGCCACCTTCCTGGGAGGGGAACAAGTATTCTGATGCTATGGATATTATATCTTCACAGTAACCATGAATCAGAATATTCCGGTATAATTCTGCGGTGTAATTTCTCTTAACTCTGTTTTTACGTTCTCTCCCACCTCTAAAGTGTCGATAAATTCAAGAATAGCCTCCCGGTTAATAGTTTTATTTTTTCGGGTCAACGTTTTAAGAGCTTCGTAAGGTTGAGGATAATTTTCTCGCCTTAGAATCGTTTGGATAGCTTCTGCTACTACTGCCCAATTGGCTTCCAAATCAGCGTCTAACTTCTCTTGATTTAGAATAAGTTTCCCTAAACCTTTTTCTAGTGATTTTAAAGCTAAAAAGCTATGAGCCAAAGGAACGCCCAGATTTCTTAATACCGTAGAATCTGTAAGATCGCGTTGTAGACGAGAAATAGGTAATTTTGCAGAAAGGTGTTCTAAAAGGGCATTGGAAACACCAAAATTCCCTTCTGCATTTTCAAAATCAATGGGATTCACCTTATGGGGCATGGTAGATGATCCGACTTCTCCTTTTTTTATTTTTTGTTTAAAATATTCCATAGAGATATATGTCCAGATATCTCTAGATAAATCTACCAATATGTTATTTAAACGCTTAATGGCATCCAATTGCGCTGCCAAATCATCATAAGGTTCTATTTGAGTAGTGTATGCTGTCCGGTTTAATCCCAAAATATCAGAAACAAAATGATTGGAAAAGGCCTCCCAATCCTTTTCGGGATAAGCTACATGATGTGCATTAAAGTTGCCTGTAGCTCCACCAAATTTAGCCGAAAATGGAATATCTGAAAACTGCTTTTTCTGTTTCTCTAATCTTTGAATAAAGACATTAATTTCCTTTCCTAATTTTGTAGGACTAGCCGGTTGTCCATGTGTACGAGCCAACATAGGTTGGTCTTTCCAGGCAGATCTTCTTTCCTTCAACATCTCAATAACATGTTCTAATTGAGGCAAGAAGACCTTTTGAATGCCCTTTTTCCACATCAAAGGCATCGCTGTATTATTAATATCCTGAGAGGTTAATCCAAAGTGAATCCATTCTCCCTTATCTTTAATTCCAAATTCGGTCAATTTGTCTTTAATAAAATATTCAACCGCTTTAACGTCATGATTGGTTATCTTTTCGGTTGCTTTAATTTTTTCGGCATCTTCTATAGAAAATTCTGAGATCACCCGGCGCAAAACAGATTTCTTATCGTCAGGGAAAGAGAATAATCCTTCTTCTGCCAACTGTAAAAAATATTCAATCTCTACTTTTACTCGATACCTCATCAATGCAAACTCAGAAAAATAATCAGAAAAAGCAGTTAATTTATTATAATAACGCCCATCAACAGGCGATATAGCTGTAAGAGGATTTAATAACATATATTTTTATTCAAAACAGAAGAACGTGGTTTGTAACAGTCTCATCCCACGTCCTTCATAAAGATTAATAATCAGGACAAGACATAAGAAAATAGGATATCTTCTTTCTTTAGATTACTTCAAACTTGGAGAAATTCTTCATTTCTCCATTTTCCACATCAACATGGACAACATCTGCTGCAGCAGATCCTTTTCTACACCATTTTATAAATTCCAACATTCCTTCACTATCTCCTTCAGCCTCAATGTAAACGCTTCCGTCAGATTCATTTCTGGCAAAGCCTTTAATTCCATGTTGGCGTGCTTCTTTAAAAGCAGAAGACCGAAAATAAACACCTTGTACCCGGCCTTTAACGAGAATGTTTTTGTGTACTACCTTCATAATAAACGATTATAAACATTGTGTAATTTCTACAAAACTATCCGCCTTCAGTGAGGCGCCACCAACCAATGCACCATCGACATCCTTTCCTGCAAATAAATCGGCTGCATTCCCCGGTTTACAACTTCCACCGTAAAGTATGGTGGTATCTTCTGCAATTTCTTTCCCATACCTCTCTGCAATCTTAGAGCGAATGAAAGCATGAATTTCCTGAGCTTGTTCCGGTGTTGCCGTTTTTCCTGTACCAATGGCCCAAATAGGTTCATAAGCAATGACTACTTTCTTAAAATCTTCTTCAGAAAAAACAAATAAACTTTCTTCCAACTGTTGGGCAACAAATTCATTTTGTTTTTCTGCTTCTCTTGTTTCTAAAGATTCTCCACAGCAGAAGATAGGTCGTAACCCTTCGTTTAAAGTTAATTCCATTTTTTCTTTCAGAACCTCATTGGTATCACCATAATAACCTCTTCTTTCTGAATGACCAATGATCACATAATCTGTATCGACTGATTTTAACATGGCAGCCGAAGTCTCTCCGGTATAGGCTCCGGATTCATGGTTAGCCACATTTTGAGCACTTACATAAATATGAGAAGTAGCGGCAATCTTATCTTTAATATCTTTCAAGTAAGGCATCGGTACACCAAGAATCATTTCTGTTTGATCTGTTAAATGCACTCCGGACTCCAAGATTCCCTGAACCAGCCTTTTCCCTTCTTCCAGGGTTAAGTTCATTTTCCAGTTGGCTGCTGCAATTTTTCTTCTCATAAATTACTCATTTGTGATTTTTATTAATAATAGTTATTTCCGTTTTGAAATCAGTTATTTTGCTTGTAAAGGTACGATAATATCTTCTCCCAATTTTTATCAAGTCTTTTTCCTTTCAGTTTCATCCAGTTATCTGCATGATGGAGGACTTTTTCTAATTGATATTTGTTTTCTTCATCCCAATAAAAGGAAGGAATCTCTTTTGATGGGAAGCCTAAATGATGTAAATGGGCTGATACCCCGATAACGGTTCCTGAATTTATTCTGCTTTGGATTGCCGTCCGAGAAAAATCACCCATAAAAAAGCCACATTTTGTCCCTACTTCTTTTAATCCTGTCCTTCTTTTTATTTCGATCGTACCGGCTGTGTTTTTTAGATTAGAATTGCTTGTACCGGCTCCTAAATTACACCATTCTCCGATGATAGAATCTCCAAGATAACCATCATGAGCTTTATTAGAATATCCAAATAGAATGCTATTCTTTACTTCTCCACCAACTGTAGAATATGGTCCTACCGTTGTTGCTCCATATATCTTCGCTCCCATCTTTACAACTGCTCCCTCTCCTATGGCTATCGGGCCATAAAGATGGCTGCCTTCCATAAGGTTGGCATTTTTTCCGATATAAACAGGACCTTGAGAGGCATTTATACTGGCAGCATTGATCATCGCCCCTTCCTCTATAAAAATATTTTCAGCATTCGTAAGCTTGATGTCATTTAAAGTATCGAGTTGCCGAGGGTTCCCAACCAATAAATTAAAATCTTGTTGAATTGCTTTTTCATTATTGTGAAGGAGTTCCCAGGGATAAGTAACAAAAGAATAATCCTTTTCGTAGATGATGTTATTCAGACTTGTATTATGTGGAAAGTGCTTTCCTCTGCTAATAAGAATATGGTTGCCGGAGACCAGCGAGCTGTCATCCCGTAAGCCATTCATCGCTGATATGAGCTGTTCATCTGGTATCAGACCGGCATTAATCCAATAGTTATCTCCTTCTTTTTCTTCTGAAAACTTCTCTTTCAGGTAGTCTTCAGTTAGCGTGGAAGTAGGTTTTCCTAAATACCTTTCCCATTTTTCTCGGAGAGTAAAAATCCCTAACCGACAATCTGCAATCGGTCGGGTAAGTGAGAAGGGATACATATTTTCCCTCCGGATAGCGTCATATAAAATATAAGCTGCCACAAGGCAAAATTAAAAAAGGTCTTCCAAAAAAAGAAAGACCCTTAGAAAGTAATGTTTTTATAAAGCTAAAAAATTATTTCTTTTTATTCTTAGCATAGCGTTTGCGGAATTTATCAATACGTCCTGCAGTATCTACCAATACATTCTTACCGGTGTAAAAAGGATGAGAAGTATTAGAGATTTCTAATTTCACTAATGGGTAGTCATTCCCATCTTCCCAGGTAATGGTTTCTTCTGAAGGAGTTGTAGAACGGCTTAAAAAAGCTTCGCCATTGGACATATCTTTAAATACAACAAGACGGTAATCCTTAGGGTGAATATCTTTCTTCATGATTGTTTTCTATTTTGAGGTTGCAAATGTACAATAGTTAAATGTTTTGTCAAAATAATATTTTAAAAATTAGGAACCGCTCCCCTCTTTTTACGTCTTATTGCTTTCTTCATTTTTCTTTTTCTCTTCACGAGCTTTTGATTCTTTTAGAAATTTTATATTTCTTACCAAGCCACGATATTTTGTCCTTTTTACAGCAGATTTAGAAAAATATTTAGAAAATACTTCATGAGTAAGTTCATCCCAATCTTCATATTCCATATCCATTAACCCGGGACGAGGATTAAATTCCAAAACATCATGGGGCTTTGAAAAGCGATTCCAAGGACATACATCCTGACAGATGTCACAGCCGAACATCCAGTTCTCCATCTTTTCACTGACTTCTTTGGGCAGCAACTCATCCCGAAGTTCAATAGTAAAATAACTGATACATTTGGAACCGTCTACTTTGTGAGGCTCATCTAAAGCACCTGTAGGACAAGAATCAATACAACGGGTGCAGGTTCCGCAATAATCTTTGATTGGACCATCCGGTAATAATTCCAGGTCAATAATTAATTCTGCAAGAAAATAAAAAGATCCGTGTTGAGGTTGAATCATCAATGCATTTTTTCCTCGCCAGCCCAAACCACTCTTTTGAGCCCAAGCCTTTTCGAGAATGGGAGCAGAATCTGTAAAAGCACGTCCGTCTACTTCTCCAATACGTTCTCTAATCAAGTCAATAAAACGCCATAATTTCTTCTTAATCACATGATGATAATCTTCTCCATAAGCATACTTAGATAGTTTATAGCTATTGGGGTTTTGTTTTTTTTCCGGATAATAATTTAACATTAAGCTTACTACAGACTTAGCTCCTTCCACTAATTTTGTAGGATCCAATCTTTTATCAAAGTAATTTTCCAAATATTGCATCTTCCCATTCTTTCCCTTTTTAAGGTAATCCTCAAGCCGAGGGGCTTCCTCTTCTAAAAATTCAGCTTTGGATATTCCACAGAAATCAAACCCCAATTCTGTAGCAATCTCTTTAACCGTATTTGTATTCTTTTCTATAGAAAGATTCATAACTACAAAGGTATCCAAAAATAGAAAGAGGATAACAATCTTCAATTGTTATCCTCCTCTTTATAATTTAGAATGATAAAGAATACTTATTCCTTATATTGAGGTACGATTCCTTCCGCTAGTTTCACCATTCTGTCGATACCATCTTCCGGTAATTTACCATTTTTAAATTCTTCCAATACATCCGGTAATTGAGTTTCCATTTCACTTAAGAAAGTTTCTTCAAATTCCCGAATTTTATCTACAGGAACTTTGGATAACAACCCTTTGGTACCTAAATAGATAATAGCAACCTGTTTTTCTACCGGTAAGGGAGAAAATTGGTTCTGAATCAGAATTTGTACATTTCGTTCCCCTTTATTCAATACGGCCTTGGTGGCAGCATCCATGTCACTACCAAATTTGGAAAAGGCTTCCATCTCACGATACTGTGCCTGATCCAATTTTAATGTACCGGCTACTTTTTTCATAGATTTCACCTGAGCACTTCCTCCCACACGACTTACAGAGATACCCACATTAATAGCCGGACGAATTCCCGCATTAAAGGCATCAGATTCTAAGAATATTTGTCCGTCAGTAATAGAAATAACATTGGTAGGGATATAAGCAGAAACATCTCCTGCTTGGGTTTCAATAATAGGCAGTGCCGTTAAAGACCCTCCTCCTTTTACTTTCCCTTTTAGAGAATCGGGTAAGTCATTCATCTCTGCAGAGATATTGTCATCATTAATGATTTTAGCTGCACGCTCTAACAGACGAGAGTGAAGATAAAAAACATCACCGGGATAAGCTTCACGACCCGGAGGACGACGCAATAACAGAGAAACTTCACGATAAGCTACCGCCTGTTTGGATAAATCATCATAAGTGATCAACGCAGGACGCCCGGTATCTCTGAAGTATTCTCCAATAGCAGCTCCTGCAAATGGAGCATAGAATTGTAAAGGAGCAGGTTCAGATGCAGAAGCAGCCACAATCACGGTATAATCCATTGCGCCATGTTCTTCTAAAGTCTGTTTAATCTGAGCGACAGTAGAAGCTTTTTGTCCAATCGCTACATAAATACAATATACCGGATTACCGGCTTCATAAAACTCTTTCTGATTGATAATAGTATCAATAGCAATAGCCGTTTTACCGGTTTGACGATCCCCAATAATCAACTCTCTTTGACCTCGCCCGATAGGAATCATGGCATCAATCGATTTAATTCCGGTTTGTAAAGGTTCTTCCACCGGTTCACGAAAGATTACTCCCGGAGCTTTACGCTCAATCGGCATTTCATGTAATTCTCCTTTAATAGGTCCCTGTCCATCAATAGGTTCTCCCAAGGTATTTACCACACGTCCCAGGAGCCCCTCTCCTACATTAATGGAGGCAATTTGTCCGGTACTACGTACGGTATCTCCTTCTTTAATTCCTTTAGATTCTCCCATCAATACGACCCCCACATTATCTTCTTCTAAGTTAAGGGCAATGGCTTTCAGACCATTTTCAAATTCTACCAATTCACCGGAACGGAGATTATTTAAGCCATAAACACGGGCAATACCATCTCCCACCTGAAGAACGGTACCTACTTCTTCAAGATCAGCAGAGGCATCAAAATTACTCAGTTGTTGACGCAATATCGCAGATATTTCATCAGGTTTAATATCAGGCATAGCTATTTATTATTAGAATTATAAATTACTTTTATCAAATGTATTAAAAATATAGTTTTATTTAACTAACAAAATCTTTTCTTATATCTTGTATTTGCCGACTTACGCTGGCATCATAAATATTATTATTAGATTCCAAAATAAAGCCACCAATTAATTGTTCCCTCACCTGAGTCACCAGATCAATCGTTTGATTTGGAATTTCTTCTTTAATTTTTTTAATGATAGCTTTGGTTAAATCTTCACCCAATGAAAAAGCTGTCGTCATTTTTACTTCCTGGATATTTTTAATCTTTCGGTATTGACGAATAGCAGCATCTACAATTTCAGGCAGAAAACCTTCTCTCCCTTTATTAATTAATAAAATAACAAAACGAATTGTTATTTCATTAAGTTTGTTATCAAAAATAGCCTTAAAGATCTTTTCTTTTTTATCCATATTTATAACAGGACTCTTTAGAAAAGTAACAAATTCACGATTTTTATCTGAAGTTTGAGCCAACAGGTTCAAATCTTGATATACATCTTCCAAACTTTGTTTTTCAACTGCAATCTCTACAAGAGACTTTGCATATCTTTCAGCTAAACGTGGATTTGGCATGGCTAATACTTATTATTGTTTTTAGATAATATTAATTCAGCTCAATGTCGGCAAGCAGCTTTTCAATATAATCCTTTTGAACCTTCTCTTTACTTAATTCGCTTTTAAGAATTTTTTCGGCTATATCAATTGCCAAATTTCCGGTTTGATTTTTTACCTCATTAATGGCAGCCTCCTTTTGATTGTTAATAGCAATTTGTGCATTATCAACAATTTTTTTGGCTTCTACCTTTGCCTGATCCTTCGCCTCATTAATAATCCTATCTTTGGCTTCTTTTGCCTCTTTTAGTATTTTACTTCGTTCCGTCTTGGCTTCCTTCAACACTTCTTCATGTTCATATTTCATTTGAGCCATCTCTGCTTTAATACGATCAGCAGATTCAATAGAGTCGGCTATGCCTTTTTCCCTTTCATTCAACATTTTAAGGATGGGTTTCCAGGCAAACTTCTTTAATATAATCAAGGTAAGAAGAAAAATTAATGCCATCCAGAAGATTAATCCAATGCTGGGACTTAGTAAATCCATTTCTTAATTCTATTAATTGGTTAGTTGATATTTGATTTTTTATAAAACCTGTTATTCTTTTTTAAAGTTTACTGCATTCGCCGCCCTGCGCATTGAATGCAGTAAAATGTTTGTCATTCCTTATACAAACAGAGCCAAAATAGCTACTACGACTGCGAAAAGAGCAACCCCTTCAATAAGGGCAGCCATCACAATCATATTAGAACGGATTTCACCGGCAACTTCAGGCTGACGAGCAATGGCATTCATGGCATCTTTACCAACTTGACCAATACCTACACCTGCACCAATTGCAGCTAATCCGGCACCTACACCGGCACCAATTTTTCCTAGGCCGCTTGCAGCAAGGAATAAAATACTCAAAAGTGTCATAACGGTTTGTTTTTATGATGATTAAATATAATCCTTAATTAAAAATTTATACTACACAATAGCTTCCTCTTCAAACTCTTCATGTGGCCCATTTTCAAAGGCCTGTGCAATAAACAAGGCCGACAGGTTGGCAAAAATAAAAGCCTGAATCAACCCTACCAACAGTTCTACAAAATACATGAAGATAGTAAACGCAACAGATACTATTGAAAAGCCCCAACCTACTGCAGCAATCATTCCTCCAAAGATAAATATCAGAGAAATAATACTTAAAATAATCATGTGACCGGCCAACATATTCGCGAAAAGACGAATCATCAACGCAAAAGGTTTGGTGAAAATACCTAAAATCTCTACCGGCACTAAAATAGGTTTTACCCAAACAGGGATACCCGGAGGCCATACAATATGTTGCCAATAATGTTTATTGGTGCTAATCATTATATACACAAAAGAGAATGCTGCTAACACCCCGGTAAAAGCCAGATTTCCTGCTACATTAGAGGATCCCGGAATTAAAGCCAATAAAGAATTAATCCAGATAAAGAAAAATATAGATAATAAAAAGGGGGTATATTTATCTGCTTTTTCACCAAGATAAGAACGAGCTACTTCATCTCTGATAAATAATATAAAAGGTTCCAGAGCATTCTGAAATCCACTGGGAGCCTTATTCGGATTGCGTTGGTATTTTTTAGCTGCTCCTACAAAAATCAATACCAAAAGAATCATAGAAAGGATCGCCTGTAAAACATTCTTTGTTAGCGAAATATCATAAATAGGAGTTTTAAAATCCGGACCGCCATCTTCGTTTATCGGAATAATCTGATTGGGAAAATAAGTATTTTTATCCAAATTATACTTTTCTATATACTCCTCATTTAATAACCTAAATCCTTTATAGGAAGTTTCTCCTTTATGGAATTTAGAAGACATAAAGATAGAAAATCCCGACTGTGGAATATAAATAATGACCGGGAGAGCAAGAGAGACATCATGCCCGTTAAACGAAAAGAAGTGCCAATAGTGAGAATCTTTGACTTCTTCTAAAATTACTTTATTTGCATCGAATTCTTCCTCTTTTTCAGATTCAGAAGAATGGGATACTTTTTGCTCCTGACTATTGGAAACCGGTGAATTTGTTTGCGCGTTTGAAAAAGTGCAAACAAATATAAAAATCACAGTCAAAAGACCTGTCCAACGGTATTTAAGGGGTTTTGCCATGATACGCTCTCAAAATTTTGCGCAAAGATAATCTGAATTTGTTGCAAAACAACTGAAAATACATTTTTTTTTCATCTTTTCTCCTTCTTCAATAAAAAAGGAATAAATTCGTCATACTTTATGACAAATTTAATCGTTTATAATGTTGATTCTATTTTTCCTATTATCTTTGCTGCCATTATTAAAAATTTGAAGATTAAAAAATGAGTAATGTTTTGTACCTAATCCCTTTGATGGGGATCGTTGCCCTGATTTTTATGGCCATAAAAAGTTCCTGGGTCAGCCGTAAACCTTATGGATCTGAACGTATGGCTGAGTTGGCGAAACATATTGCCAGTGGTGCTATGGCCTTTTTAAAAGCTGAATATAAAGCACTTTCTTATTTTGTTATTATCGCTGCCATCTTATTAGGTTATATGGGATATATCAATCCCGATTCCAGTTGGACAATAGCAATTGCTTTCATTCTGGGAGCCATCTTATCGGCCTTTGCCGGATTTAATGGGATGCGCATAGCTACGAAAGCTAATGTCAGAACTGCTGAAGCTGCAAAAACTAGTCTCCCTAAAGCTCTAAATGTTTCTTTTAAAGGAGGGACGGTCATGGGATTAGGAGTAACCGGATTAGCCGTATTAGGATTAGGCGCCCTACTTATCATTTTTTTAAACACCTTTGGAGCCTTTGAAAGTACGGATGGTTTAACTAAAGCTATTGAAGCCCTGACCGGCTTTTCTCTGGGAGCCGAAAGTATTGCTTTGTTTGCCCGTGTTGGTGGTGGTATCTATACAAAAGCTGCAGATGTAGGTGCCGATTTAGTTGGAAAGGTCGAAGCCGGTATTCCTGAAGATGACCCTCGTAATCCGGCCACTATTGCCGATAATGTTGGGGATAATGTTGGAGACGTCGCCGGTATGGGAGCCGATTTATTTGGTTCCTTTGTTTCTACTATTATAGGAACAGTCGTTCTAGGTAGAGAAATTAATGCACAAGATACTTTAGGTGGTCTCTCTCCTGTCGTTTTACCGATGGTTATTGCAGGGGTAGGTACCCTATTTTCCCTTTTAGCTACCTATCTTGTTCGTATTAAAGATGAAAATGGAAATGTACAAAAAGCATTAAATTTAGGAAACTGGCTGGCTATTATATTAACCGCCATAGCATCTTATTTTATTACCGTAAATATGCTACCTAAAAATATGGTTCTCCGAGGACATGAATTTACGTCAACCGGTGTATTTGGTGCCATTATCGTGGGATTGGTAGTCGGTACATTAATGAGTATGATTACAGAATACTATACTGCCATGGGTAAAAAACCGGTACTTTCCATTGTGAACCAATCTTCTACCGGGCATGCGACGAATATAATCGGAGGATTGGCTGTAGGGATGGAATCTACCCTATTGCCTATGATTGTGCTGGCAGCTGGAATTTATGGTTCCTTTGCTTTTGCCGGACTATATGGTGTTGCTATTGCTGCTGCCGGAATGATGGCTACGACTGCTATGCAACTCTCTATAGATGCATTTGGTCCAATTGCAGATAATGCCGGAGGGATTGCAGAAATGAGTGAACTTCCGGAAGAAGTGAGAGGACGTACCGATCAGCTTGACGCCGTAGGGAATACAACAGCAGCTACCGGAAAAGGGTTTGCCATTGCTTCAGCCGCGTTAACTTCTCTGGCCTTATTTGCAGCTTTCGTGGGTGTTGCCATTCCTGTTGTTGGAGATCAGCATATTGACATCTATCAGGCTAAAGTACTTGCCGGATTATTTGTTGGAGCAGTAATTCCTTTCATCTTTTCTTCTTTGGCCATTTCCGCTGTAGGAAAAGCTGCCATGAAAATGGTAGAAGAGGTAAGAAGACAATTCAAAGAAATCCCCGGAATTTTAGAAGGAAAAGGAGAACCTGAATATGACAAATGTGTGGCTATCTCTACAGAAGCTTCCATAAAATCAATGATTGCACCGGGCGCAGTGGCCATCATTGTACCTATTATTGTTGGCTTTCTTTTTGGTCCACAAACTTTAGGTGGCGTCCTTGCCGGAATTACCGTGAGTGGCGTCCTTATGGGAATGTTCCAAAATAATGCCGGTGGAGCCTGGGATAATGCCAAAAAATCTTTTGAATCCGGAGTAGATATTAATGGAGAAACGCACAATAAAGGCTCCGAACCTCATAAAGCTTCTGTCACCGGAGATACAGTAGGAGATCCTTTTAAAGATACCTCCGGACCTTCTATGAATATCCTGATTAAGCTATCTTCGATTGTATCACTTGTTATTGCTCCGACATTGGCAGGAATTTACTATCCCAATGCGACAAAAGAGGCCTCAAATGTTTCTTCAGAAATACAGCAAACAAAAGAAATTTCTGTTGAGACCAGATCCACCGCCAATAAGTCTTCGACTTATACGCTTCAATCTGAAGATTTTTCAACTAAAAAAGAGAATTCGAAAGCTATTTTATAATAGATTTTTTAAAAGAAGTTATAGATTGGTAATACTTTGTCCTAAAGATTACCAATCTTTGTCCTAAAAAAATCAAATAAATAGGGTTTCCTTCATAATAAATTAGATACTTTCCAATTAAAGTTTACCTTTGTGGCGTAAAATTATATCGGGCTTTTGCCATTGCCTTTTCTGTTACAGTCTAGAATATTCATTCCTTTCTTTCAGTTTTTGCTTTTTCATCAGCTCATTTAAATTTTGAAGCGATTAAAAAATAATCATAAAATAACTAACTTTTTTTCTTAACAATTAAAACAAAAACAATGCAAGAAGGAACAGTAAAATTCTTCAATGAAACCAAAGGATTCGGATTTATCACCCCCGATGACGGCTCAAGAGACGTCTTCGTTCATGCCAGTGGTTTATTAGAAGATATTACAGAAAACGACAAGGTGGTATATGAAGTTGAAGAAGGCAAGAAAGGACCCAATGCGGTTAATGTAAAATTAGCCTAATCCTTAAAAATGTAAAGCCTTCTTTGGCTTTACATTTTACCCTTTCCCACTTCATAATAAAACCCAATCTATGCACAATGACTTCCAGGTATTTATTAACCGGTTTGAATCCGAATTACACCAATTATTTCATATAGAAAACAATATTAATAACCTTTCTATAGAACGGGGACTACCTGAAGTTATTTGGAAAAAAATAATGAAAGTCAACCCCCTACAGGTTGCTATACCAAAGAACTACGGAGGAAGAGGAGTAAATGTAAAAGAATGTTTAAGTGTACTTTCTGCGGCTTCCTATGAAGCGCTACCACTTTCATTGACCTTCGGAATCAATATGGCTTTATTTTTGGAACCTTTAGCTAAATATGGTCAAGACGATATTCAAAAAAAGGTTTTTAATAGATTTCTTCGGGATCAGGCTATGGGTGGATTGATGATTACAGAGCCTGATTATGGAAGTGATGCTTTAAATATGAAGACCTTTTTTGAGGAAAATGAGAAGGATCATTACCATATTAAGGGGCAAAAACATTGGCAGGGACTTACCGGAAAAGCTGACTTTTGGATTGTAGCAGCCCGACAAAAAGTCAACGCTGATAAACTATCAAGAGATGTCTCCTTCTTTGTTGTGGATAATACACAACCGGAACAAGAAATAAAAGTAAAGCATTATTTTAATAACCTGGGGCTCTACATGATTCCTTATGGTCTGAATTATCTCAATATCTCCGTACCCAAACATCAAATGCTACAACCGAAACGAACGGGTATCAAAATGATGTTAGATATTTTACATCGAAGTAGAATGCAATTCCCCGGAATGGGGATGGGGTTTATCAAAAGAATGTTAGATGAGGCATTAACACATTGTACTCAACGTAAAGTGGGCGGGAAATTTTTATCGGAATTAGATTCGGTACAACTGCAACTATCCCGGATTCAAGCATCTTATACTTTATGTTCCGGCATGTGCGCCAGAAGCGCTGCTATTAGCGGAATTGAACACGAACTTTCAGGGCAAGGTTTGGAAGCAAACAGCATGAAAGCATTGGTTACCGATTTGATGCAGGAAGCAGCACATATTTGTCTACAATTGTCAGGAGCTAAAGGATATAAGTTAGATCATATTGCTGGAAGAGGCATAGTCGATAGCCGACCCTTTCAAATTTTCGAAGGATCGAATGAGATGTTATATACCCATATTGCAGAAAGTGTCATCAAGCAGATGAAAAAGAAAAAAGAAAATAATTTTTACCGGTTTTTATCACAAGCTTCTTTTTCCCATTTAATTGCAGAGCAGTTCAAAAAGGACCTTCTTTTTGATTTGCCTTCGGGATTGGTACAACGTCGTTTGGTTAACTTAGGTAAAGTAATTGCCCGCTTAGTTTGTGCCCAACATGTTTTTTTGATAGTAGAAAAAGGCTACAGAAAAGACTTGTTTAACAGCTGTATCAAACATGTAAAAATGGACATCAAAAAATTATTATCCAATTGGAATATATATAATGATGCCGCTCCTATTCTAGATTATACCGAAGAATCTGATTGGAGATCTTTTTAGATTCCCTTATATATCCTTTTTTTAATAGTGAAGATTCTTTTCTACTAACTTTTTCAAAAGAGAAAGTAACATATCAATATGTTTTAGATGGGTACGAAAGGATAATATAGCCAGGCGCATCCAATACACCCCATCAATCGTAGTGCTGGCAATAAAAATTCGTTTATCGTTTTGAACCGCATGGGTCAACTTTCTGTTGAAGGCATTTATTCTCTTATCCTCTGTCTCGCCTTTGGGGATATATCTGTAATTGGTCACGGACAATTCCGGATCCGGTCCCACTTTAAAGCCGAGTTTTTGTACTTCAGAATAAAAATATTGGGTAAGTAACAATTTTTCATCCAATGCCGCCCTAAAGGTTTTTTCTCCATACAATAGCAGCGGCAGCCACATTCTGAGCCCCCGGAAATGTCTGGATAATTCAGGAGAAACATCCGAAGGCGAAACTTCATTAAAATCATGTATTTGCTCGAAAGATAATTGGGCTTCCTGTAAATAATTGGCTTCTATATAAAAAGACTCAAATAAATGGTGTCCATTTTTTACCAACACTGCTCCGTTCCCATATGGCAGAAACATCCCTTTATGGGGATCTAAAACAACAGAATCTGCTCGATTAATTCCTTTTAACAATTTCTTTCCTGTCTCTGTCAATAGAAAAAAACCTCCATATGCAGCATCTACATGAAACCACATTCTTTCTTTCTCTGCAATAGCTGCAATATCTTCTAAATTGTCTACTCTGCCCAAATCGGTCGTCCCCCCCGAAGCAACGACTAAAGAAGGAGAAAGACCTTCATTTTTATTTTCACCAATCAGTGTCCTTAAAGCATTTACATCCATTTTATAATCTGTTGTCATAGGGACAAGTTGTAATTTACAATGAGTGAGTCCGGTCACTCTCAAAGCTTTAAGCAGACAATGATGAACTTGATGAGTGAAATAGATTACTTTTTTCTTTGGATGATCTAAAAGCTTCAGGGCATCACGAGCCGCTACAATGGCCGTAAGATTTGCCATACTTCCTCCCGAGCTCATATGTCCAAAACTTTTTTCTCCATATCCTATTAAATCACATAACCATCTTATCATGAGGTTCTCCATCCTGGCTGCACCCGGAGAAGCACTATAGACCCCGGCATACTTATCCGTAGCGGAGGTCAAATAGTCAGCTAAAGCAGAAAGATGTAAACCGCCGCCCGGAATGTATGCCATAAATCCTCCAGAAGCCATGTTTATTCCGGGATTAATTAAGGATTGATCAATCATATCAAAGATTTCATCTTCTTCATATCCTTCTTCTTTAGGGTAAAATTGATCCAGTTTTTGTGCTGCCTCTTCGTCTTCAAAGGCCGATTTATTGGGAAGGTCTTCTAGGAAAGAATTTACATAATCTACTATTTTTTGCGTCCTTTTTGTTCGCTCGGATTCATCCGGCTCCAAAAGTTGAACCTGCTTTTCTAGCTTCTTGATGTCTGAGATCATACTTTACTGTATTTTCTATAAATAACCCGAATCCCCTGTAAATGTTTATTTCTCCATAAAAGTTTTGAAACCGAAAAGATACTTATTCTTTGTCCTTTTAAAATTTGTTATCTTTACTTTTCTACTTTAATGAAACTCAAAAATGGCATGGAAAATATCCTGGAGGTACAAGCACTGAGCAAATATTATGGAAAATTATGTGCGCTCAATAATGTACATCTTACAATCCCCAAAGGAAGTGTTTTTGGTCTTTTAGGTCCCAATGGTTCGGGGAAAACTACCTTTTTAGGGATTATAACAAACGTTTTAAGGTCTCATTCGGGGAATTTCTCCTGGTTCAACCAAGGAGAAAAGAACCAAAGAAATAAGATCGGCACTTTGTTGGAAACCCCCAACTTTTATCCCTATTTATCGGCTTATGATAATCTTTTGATAGATGCCGCTACCAAAGAATGTTCATCTACGGATATAGAAAGCGTATTAAAAACGGTTGCTCTTGATGAAAATAAAGCTATGCTTTTTAAGCGTTTTTCTCTTGGGATGAAGCAACGTTTAGCTATTGCCTCTGCTCTTTTGGGGCATCCGGAAGTTGTTATTCTGGATGAACCTACCAATGGACTGGATCCTGTGGGTATTGCAGATATTAGAAATATGATTATTAAAATGGGGGAATCGGGGAAAACCGTCATCATTGCCAGCCATCTATTAGGAGAGATCCAAAAAGTCTGTACCCATGTTGCCATCCTCAAAAAAGGGAACATTCTCAGTGCAGGACCGGTAGAACAGGTGCTGAGTAGTGATGAAATCATTGAAGTTCGAGCTGACGACTTAGTTCAATTAAAAGAAGCCCTTCAATCCTGCTCCGGGGTCAAGAGCATAGTTAGCACATCCTCCGGTCTAAAGCTAACGTTACAAGAAGGGTTTTCTTTGGCAGAACTCAACACCTTTTGTTTTGAACAACAGATCGTATTGACTCAGTTGCATAAAGAGAACAAAAATCTGGAATTGAAATTTTTAGAAATTACTAACCAACCCAAAACTTAGGATGAAGAAATTATTATTCATAGAATGGCTGACAATTCGAAAAAATAAAACTTTCTGGGTTTTACTTGCTTTATATTTTTTGGGAACTATAGGAATCAATACCATTGTTTCAAATTTTCAGGAAAATATTT
Source organism: uncultured Chitinophagaceae bacterium (assembly GCA_964647485.1). Lineage (GTDB taxonomy): Bacteria > Bacteroidota > Bacteroidia > Chitinophagales > Chitinophagaceae > FW021-bin31. The sequence continues at coordinate 72,095 of CAZYHV010000015.1, forward strand.
CTACCCAAACCTCAGGAAATATTCAGTTAGATCTATTCCATGCCCCTTATTTATGGAATACCACCGGATGGTTAACCGGATTTGCGCTTTTACTCCCTTGTTTTTTAATTATTGTATTAGTCACCAATGATTTTTCCTATAAAACGCTCCGACAAAGAATTATCAATGGATTAACACGCAAAGAGGTCATCGTCTCTAAGTGGATATTAATAGGGTTTCTGTCCGTTTTTTGTTGGCTTATTTATGTTCTTACAACCCTGATTGTAAACCATCCCGAGCAGGCTTCCGAAAGTTTATTTTCGGGTTTTCAGTTTGCCGGCTATACCTTTCTAAAAATAGTATTGTCATTAGCCATAGCTTTTATCTTTGCGATCTGGTTAAAAAAGTCAGGTTTGAGTATTGCTTTGTTTCTGGTTTATTATTTTTTAGTAGAAGAAATTGTAGGGCATTATTTGAATAAGATAGTTTATCATTTGGGCGATTTTTTACCATTCTCCTGTGGTGCCGAATTGGTACCAAGCCCTTTTAGCAGATACATCATCACTGACTCCGGCGGACAACCTGCCAACTATTGGTTTTTAATAGTTGGTATAGGATGGCTCGTTCTGATTATTTACCTTTCTTTTCTTTATATTCGTAAGGCAGATGTATAATTTTAAGCATTAAAAATGAAATATTATCTCATAGCCGGAGAAGCTTCCGGAGATCTACACGGAAGTAATTTGATAAAATCTTTGAAAAAGGAAGATCCCCAAGCCAACCTTCGTTGTTGGGGAGGAGATTTAATGGAAAAAGCAGGAAGTACCCTGGTCAAGCATTATAAAGATCTTGCTTTTATGGGTTTTATTGAGGTAGCAGCTCATCTCAATACCATCTTTAAAAATATTGCTTATTGTAAAAAAGACATTGCTGCATTTGATCCGGAGGCTATTATTCTCATTGATTATCCGGGCTTCAATATGCGGATTGCCGAATGGGCGCATGACAAAGGATACAAAGTTATTTATTATATTTCCCCCCAAGTATGGGCATGGAAGGAGAATAGAGTAAAAAAAATCAAACGTTATGTAGATAAAATGCTGGTTATTTTGCCCTTTGAAAAAGAGTTTTATCAAAAATGGCATTATGATGTGGATTATGTAGGCCATCCCTTGGCAGATGTCATTGAAGAAGCTCGAATAACAGGTTCTGGAGAAGCTTTATCAAATCATAAAATCATAGCAGTACTTCCCGGAAGTCGTAAACAGGAAATACAAAAGAAATTGCCGATTATGCTCAAAATGGCACAACATTTTCCTGAATATGAATTTATTATTGCCCGGGCTCCGAATCAAGAAAAAGAAGTTTATCAAGAGATACTGGCTACTTTTTCGGATAAAAATATAAAAAGTGTTCAAAACAGAACCTACGATTTACTTCAACAAGCGGAAGCTGCATTGGTTACTTCGGGAACAGCAACCCTGGAAACTGCCCTTTTTCATCTTCCACAAGTAGTTTGCTATATTGGAAACCCAATTTCTTATGTTATTGCCAAAAGATTAATCAAGATTAAGTACATCTCTCTGGTGAATTTAATCTTAGATAAAGAAGCTGTACCGGAACTCATTCAGGGAGATTTAAACGAGAAAAACCTTATAGTAGCATTAACAGACATTCTGGAGGGGGGAAAGAAAAGAGAACAACAGTTGAAAGACTATCATACTTTGCAAGACCAACTTGGAGAGGGAAATGCTTCGCCTCAAGCTGCTCACATTATTTATCAATTTATTCAATAAAAAATCCATCTTTTTGCTTCCAACAAAACAAGAAAAAGATGGATTCTGATTTTCCCTTTCAATATTTACTTTATGCGTCTTTTACGCGCTCATCAATAAGTTTCAAAGTAATTGGACTATCTCCTAATAACTCAAATAAATCCAAGATATCACGCATTTTCTTTTCTTCTTCCATTTGTTCATCAATAAACCATTGTAAGAATTTCTCTGTGCGATAATCCTCTACTTTTCGGCTCTTTTTCACTATTGCATTGATGGATTTTGTTACGCTGATTTCTTGTTCCAAAGCCGTTTCATAAATCTCTTCCAGTGAACTAAAATCTTGTTGAATATTCTTTATTTCAGGAGAAGTGGCCGTCCCTCCATTATCATTGATATAATGAAATATTTTCATTTTATGCTCCTTTTCTTCTTCCGCTTGTTCGTATAGAAGAGCAGCACTTCCTTTTAATGCATTTTGATCACACCAGGATGCCATGGCCAAATAAGAAGATGCAGCATGTGCCTCCATGCCGATTTGTTCATTCAACAAATCCATTACATCTACATTTATCCCTAACTTTTGTCTCATTAAATCTTTCATAATCTATCTTTTATATCAAAGATACATAAAAAAGATCTTTTCATTCTTACAAAAAAGGAAATTTTAAGATAAAAACTTATAATTCCAGCTGTGCAAGCGGAGCACATTCGAGAATAGCAAAAGCTTCTTCCATGAAATCTTTCAGATCAATAATCTGATAGGTATCCAAAATAAGGACATGTTCTCGATTGCAGAAGATAAGAATATCAATGCCGCTTTTATTTTGTTCTTCATCAAAATGAGCCTCTAAGTCTAACTTTCGTACGTTTTTTCGTAAACCCAATAATTGGCAAAAAGTTAAATGTACTGTTTTATGCTCTGTTTCAAAAAGAAAGCAACGCTTTAAGTCACATTGACGAAGTTTAAAGTAAGTCGATTCATGAAGTAATTGCATAGCAGGCACAAAAATAATATTTATTTTATTTCCGGCAACTTCATTTATTTAGCTTTCCAAATAAATAGGAAAGGATTTACTTAAAATGGAAACTTTAACTTGCAATTGATATTTAAAGATAGATAATATCATGTTTAAGAAATGAAAAATTGTCTTCTTATTTTGCTGATTATAAATAATTTACTCATATTTAAAAGAAATATTTTCATTTAATCTTTCGGATGTATCATGACAACAAATAGGAATATACTTTTCCGGATTGGATCTTTTTTTCCGTATTTCGTAAAAGAAATTCCTTTTTTAAAAAGCTAAAGGAAAGCGTATTCGGCTTTCCTTTAGTTTTCTATGATCCAACAAATCGGTCTTTAATATTCCTTCACTGCTTTTGAGATGGGTTCACTACCATCCAGCAATGAAATAACTGTCTTATAAGTATTGGGTCGATCTAAAATTTCTTTTAGCGTCAATGCCACATTTTCTATTGCCACTTCTCCCCTTTTTGCTACATCTAATTGAATTTTTCCTGACCCTTCATGTTCTGTTAAAGATCCCGGTTGAAGAATCGTATAATTTAAATTTGTCCGGTGGATTAACCACTGATCTGCAAAATACTTTCCGGTAAAATAGTCCTTAATCACCGTCCATTTTTCAGGCTCAAGCGAAAAGATGGCGCTGAGCATAATATAACGTTTTATCCCTTTCTTTTCTGCGGCTTGCATAGTTTTCACTGCACCATGTAAGTCTACCTTCAAAAGATCCTTTCCACGGGAACCGGATACAAAATAAATCGCTTCTGTACCTTCCGGTATCTCTGCTTCAATCTCCTTTAAATCGGCCGTTAAATCCATGCTGATCTGGTTATAATTAGAATCTTCAAAAAGTTTTTCTTTCTTTCTGGTGGTTCCTGTCACCTGATGATGATCTTTTAAAAGCGCTTCTACTAATTTTCCACCAACTCTTCCGCTGGCTCCGATAACTAATATATTCATACTTTATCTACATTTACAAAATCTTTATAATGATTGGTCTTTACCTTTTTGGCCTTTAAGGCATGCATCATATTGTACAAACCAAATAAGGTGCGATTAATATAAATAAAATGTTTAGATCCTCTGTTGGTATTCATCTTCCGCATTTCATTCAATTGAGCGTAACGTTGCCCTAAATCTGCAATGTTCTGAAAAAAATCTTCATCCGAAAAATCAAAAACTTCTGTTTTGAATGGTTGTGTAAGCAGCTGTAACATTTCTTGAAACAGATCAGTAAAAAAACGACGTTCTTCCGGACGGTCCTCAGGGGTTAAGAATTCTAATCCTGTTAATTTTTTTTGAAATGCTACTTTATCCTCAAAATCGGTAGTTGTAATCAATTCCATATAGGGCAAATAGAAATCTTCAGGAATCTCTTTCACACAACCAAAATCAATGACCATCAATTCCTTTTTCTTAGAAATCAAAAAGTTTCCCGGATGAGGATCGGCATGTAATTTTTTCAGTTCATGAAGTTGAAACATGTAAAAATCCCACAAGGTTTGTCCCAATTTGTTCAGCTCTTCTTGTGGATGTTTCTCCTTTAAAAACTCGGAAAAATGTAGCCCCTCCATCCAATCCATAGTCAAAATCTTTTCACAGGAATACTTGGGATAATAATGAGGGAAACGGATATTTGACAGATGCCGACATTCTTTGGCAAATTGTTGACTGCGTTTCAATTCCAGCTTATAGTCTGTTTCTTCGATCAATTTATGTTCTACTTCCCGAAAATATTTTTCAGATCCTTCTTTTCGGATATTGAACATCCGCATGGCTATTGGTTTGACCATTCTCAGGTCGGAAGAAATACTGTCCTTCACTCCCGGATATTGAATCTTCACAGCTAGTATTTTCCCGTCTTTCTCTGCTTGATGTACTTGTCCAATCGTGGCAGCATTCATCGCTTCAGTAGAAAAAGAGTCAAATAACTCCTCCGGATTTTTTCCGAAATTTTTTCTAACGGTTTTCCTCACCAATGCCCCTGATAACGGAGGAACAGAAAATTGAGATAGAGAAAACTTTTCTACGAAAGCCTCAGGCATCATGTCCTTTTCCATACTCAACATCTGAGCAACTTTTAGAGCCGAACCTTTCAATTCTTTCAAACTATCATAAATATCAGAAGCATTGCTGTTATTCAAATTTTCCCGGGCCTTTTCTTCTCCACTAAATACTCTGCTTCCATAGTATTTCAAATAGTTTTCTCCAATCTTTGCTCCGGTTCGCACCAGCCGCCCGGCACGTTCAAACTTTTTTGTCGGAATACGATCTAACGTTTTCATTCGTTTTATCTATATTTTATCTTTCCACAAAAACTTACCCAGGTCAAAGAGTTTGTCAATTACCGGACTCTCAATCATTTCAAAGCCGGTATCTAGTGATTTTTCAATAAAAACATCCGTTTTTTCAAATCCGGCAGAATCATCATGTTGCCAATATTTTAGAACAGAAATAAAATGCATCCATAAAACTTCCTCTACCGGCTTATCCTGATACTTGCGAAGCCCCTCCGGCAGTTTTCCCAAGAAATCGAGATTTTTAATATTTAAGGAATGAATAAAATCTTGATGTTGTCTTTTTAAATGTTTTAACTTCCTTAATCTGGATTTTATATCGGTGTCAAAAATCATCAATACCAAAGAACGATTCATATTCAGGTTCTCGAAGAAAATGAAATAGAAGTTTAAAAGCTTTTCTTTGGTTTCCAAGCTTTCATAATTCTCAATTTGAGAGGATAACTCCAAAGAACGATCAAAAAAATGACTTAAAAAAGCTTGTTCAATCGCTTCAAAACCAGCAAAATATTCATAAAAGTCACCTTCTGATAGATTATTCTCCTTCGCAAATACATACACATTAATAGGTCGTTCCCCTTTTGAAAGAATATAATCACTATAGGTTTCCATCAAACTTTCCTTATCCGGTGCTTCTTTTTTCTGGTTCATAATTGATTGATTTTTATTATAAAGATAAGGAATAGTGTTTTAAAAGGATGTTAATAATGAGAGTGCAACTTTTTTAGATAGTTTGACCTTGCGTAACCCGCAGTTCATGAGATTAGCTTTTTGTAGTTACAAGGGAATACTTTGAGTCTTTCGACTTGCGAAGTTCGGGGAGTAACTACCGGTTAATATTTTATTTGAAAAGCCTTATTCCACGCTCCAGCTAGCATCACCTCCTTTTTTATCTTTGACTACAATCCCCATTTCTTTTAAGGTATCGCGAATCTGGTCGGAGGTGGCAAAGTCTTTTTTCTTCCTGGCATCCTTTCGGAGATCCAGCAACAATTCCATCACCCCATCCAACTTGTCATCTTTTACTTCTTCCTGCTGTTTCAAACCAAAGATATCTTCTAAAAAGTCTTTCCAGGTTTTTTGAAGTTCTTTGAAGGTTGTGACGGAAAGTTGATTTATCTCAAGCTTCCCGGATTTCAAAGAGTTAATAATCGGCACCATTTCAAAAAGACCGGCTAATACTTTTGCGGTATTGAAATCATCATTCATGAAATCAATACATTCCTTACAGCCCTTTTCTATTCGATCATTCAGTTCTTTATCAACAGCTTTTTCATTATGGGGTACCGGAAGATCTTGTAAAGTCTCATAAGCTTTCCAAAGTCGATCCAATCCTTTTTCAGCGGCTTTAAGCGCCTCATTAGAAAAGTCCAGTGTGGATCGATAATGTGTTTGTAGAATAAAAAATCTGACGGTCATGGGGCTATATCCTTGCTCCAAAATCGGGTGTTCACCACTAAAAAGCGCTGTTAATTTAATAATATTATTATAGCTTTTCCCCATCTTCTTTCCATTAATGGTAATCATATTATTATGAATCCAATACCGAGCAGGAGCACTTCCATTTGCTATGGTACTCTGGGCAATTTCACTTTCATGATGGGGGAATTGTAAATCCATACCTCCTCCATGAATATCGAATTGTTCTCCCAGATATTTTGTACTCATGGTAGAACATTCAATATGCCAACCGGGGAAACCTTCTCCCCATGGGCTTTTCCATCTCATTAAATGTTTGTCAGGAGCTTTTTTCCACAAGGCGAAATCAATTTTATTCCTTTTCTCATCCTGTCCTTCCAGAGTTCGTGTCGTTTCTAAAAGATCATCTACTACCCTACCGCTTAATTTCCCATAAGGATATTTCTCTGCATACTTTTTCACATCAAAATATACAGACCCATTGACTTCGTAGGCATATCCGGCATCTATAATTTTTTGAATCATGGATATTTGTTCTAAAATATGACCGGTAGCTGTTGGCTCAATACTAGGTTCAAGACAATTAAATTGCAACATGGCCCAATGAAAAAGATTGGTATACTTCTGTACGAGCTCCATCGGCTCTAATTTTTCCAATGCAGCTTTGGAGGAAATTTTATCTTCAGCATCTCGACCTTCTTCTTCAAAGTGTCCGGCATCAGTGATATTACGTACATATCTTACCTGATAACCTAAATACATCAAATAGCGAAAAATAATATCAAAAGTGATGAAAGGTCGCGCGTGTCCCAAATGTGATTCTCCCGAAACTGTAGGTCCACACACATAAAGACCGATTTTATTGGGATAAATAGATTGAAAAATTTCTTTCTGACGATCTAGCGCATTATAAAATTGTAATTCCGACATAATTTTCTGAGCTGAATTTGGATCGCAAATATAATTAATTCCATGAGCTTGTCCTTTGATCTGCTCTCTTTTTAAAAGAAATTATTCTATATTTATCCGAATAAAAAATCAGCAATGAAAAATAAACTGGTTTTGATTTTTTACTTTGAATTAAATCTTTTATACAATAATAAATCGTTAGAAACAAAGAAGATAAATCTAAAAAAGTTTTTCCTTTTTTTATTCCTCAGAATATTATTTTTAATCCTTTGCATCATAATGAGAACAAGCTCTACAGCCCTTAGGAGTCTTTAAAATTAACATAAAAATATTATAAAAATAATTTATTTATGACATATCTTTTTTTCTAAAGCCTTTCTATCCCGTACTTTTGCATAAATCAAACTTTTCAAACAAAACAAAATAAAATGAAAGTTTTAATGATTGGTGCCGGACACATGGGTGGAACTTATGCGCGCGGCATCTCTAAGTCACCATTACTAGATGGACACAAAGTTCAGATTTTCGACAAAGACAAAGAGAAGATAAAAAGGCTGAAAGAGGAAGCTTTTTTTGAAGCTTTTTATAACTTGGAAGATTGTCTGCCTAAAGCAGATATCGTTTTTATAGGGGTAAAGCCTCAACATTGCCATGGGCTATTTGATGAGATGAAACCCATGATCAACAATTCGCAATTGTTTATCTCCATCATGGCCGGTGTAAAGATAAAGACTATTATAGAGGGGCTTGGGGTAGATAAGGTTGTTCGAACCATGCCCAACCTGCCGGCAAAGATTGGTCTGGGAGTAACGGCTTTTACAGAATCTAAGTCTGTCACCAGATTGGAGTTATTGTTGGTTCGTAACTTCCTTAGTATGACCGGAAAGTCTATACATGTAGAAAATGAAGACTTTACCGATCGGGCTACCGCTATTTCGGGTAGTGGTCCCGGATATATCTTTTACTTTATGCAGTCTATGTTTGAGGCGGCTAGAGAGTTTGGATTTTCAGAAAAAGATGCCAACACTTTGGTTGCCAGTACTTTTGAAGGAGCAGTAAAAATCTTCCAGGAATCAAATATTTCCTTTAATGAATGGATGGATCGCGTAGCTTCTAAAGGAGGAACGACAGCTGCAGGACTCAATTCTTTAGCAGATAATAACGTCAAAGAATTGATCAAAGAAGCTGCAAAAGCTGCTAATAACAGAGCAATAGAACTTGGAAAAGAATAAAATTATTCACTCTTAAATTCAACTATACAAAGGTGATACAAAAATGATAAGAGATCTTTCAATCTTTATCATTACGATGAGCACCTTTCTGTCTGCAAGACAAACAAATTATAAAAATAAAAACTATTAAGATGAAATTAGTCGTTGTTAAAGTTGGTACCAATGTTTTAACGAACAAAGCAAACCGTATATCGGGTCCTATATTAAAAGAACTGGTGCGACAAATAGCCGAATTATATGAAAGAGACATTATGACTGTATTAGTATCTTCCGGATCAACGATAGCCGGGAAGGAGGTTCTTTCAGGATTAGAATTAACTGATTCTCGAAGTCGTCAGCAAGTCTTTTCATCTGTTGGACAACCCCGATTAATGCGTTTATATTATAACAATTTCCATCACTTTGGAATGCGTTGTGCACAGATTTTAGCGACCAAACAAGACTTTGAGGTGTCTCCTCATAGAAAAAATTTGAACAATTGCTTTCAGAGTCTGTTGGAAGAAGGGATTATACCAATTACTAATGAAGATGATGCCACTTCATTGAAAGCCACTTTAAGAGATAATGACGAGTTGGCAAGTTGGGTATCCGAATTATTAGGAGCGGATAAAATGATTCTTATGACAGACACAGATGGATTATATAATGGAGATCCGGAAGCAGAAGATACTGAAAAGTTCAGTAAGGTGAAGGTAGATCAGAATGTAGAAAAATACGTACAACCTTCCAAGAAAAAAGAGGGAGAAGGTCGCGGTGGCATGGAATCAAAGCTGAAAATTGCCAAAAGTACGGCTGCAAAAGGTATTCCTACTGTTATCACAAACGGGAAGAGAGCCAATGCAATCGTAGATATTGTCGATGGAAAAGACATTGGAACAAAATTTATAGCTTAGAAGCTCCGATAAGTAAAAGCTTAAATTTTAAATTAAAAGACTAAATAATGAAACTCATAAGCACCGAAAAGAAAAATGCAGTTATCAGTTCAATGATCAATATTTTAGATCGTGAACGTGAAACGCTCATCAAAGAAAATAAAAAGGATCTGGATGCCTTCCAAAAGGAGGATCAAGCGCTTTATGATCGACTGATTGTGAACGATAAAAAAGTCGACTCCATGATTCAGGCGCTGAAAGAGGTAAAAGATCAAGTAGATCCCGTTGGGAAAGTTTTATTTGAAGATACCTTAGATAATGGATTAAAAATTGTCAACAGAACCGCTCCCTTCGGAACCATCCTTATCATCTATGAATCCCGACCTGATGTGACCATTGAAGCAGCAGTATTGGCTTTTAAAGCCAATAACAAAATCCTTTTAAAAGGAGGAAAAGAAGCTCACTTCAGCAATGTTCTTTTAGAGCAATTTTGGCATGAAGCCTTAGAAGAAAACGAATTGTCTAAAGATTGGATTACTCTCTTACATTTAAAACGTGAAGAAACTCGCGATTATTTGGCTAATCCACCTGAAAAGATTGATTTAATGGTTCCTCGCGGAGGAGAAGGGCTAATTAAATTTGTAAAAGATAATGCTTCTTGTGCCGTATTGGTCAGTGGCAGAGGGAATAATTTCTTATATGTTTCCAAAAATGCTGATTGGGAAAAGACAAAAGCAGTTATCCTTAACTCTAAAACACATAAGACTTCTGCTTGTAATGCTCTGGATAATGTCCTTATAGACAAAAACCTACCGGATTATGAAAATAAACTTAAGGAATTAGATCAGTTATTGACTGATTCTAAAGTGAAAATTGTAGTAGATGAAGAGATAGGGAAGACTTTATCCAATGAAAATGCGATTCCCAATGAGGATACCTGGTATGAAGAGTTTTTAGCCATGAAGATTTTACTTGGGAAAGCAGACAATATAGAAGATGCTATTGCACGGATTAACAAATATTCCGGAGGGCACTCTATCGCGATTATGACAGAAGACAAAGCTGAAGCAAATCGTTTTATGGCAGAAATTGACAGTGCAGCAGTCTTTCATAATGCATCCACCCGCTTTACAGACGGAGGACAGATGGGAGTGGGTGCCGAATTGGCCATCAGTACCGATAAACTTCACCATCGAGGTCCATTAGGTTTACCACAATTGGTAACCAATAAATATTATGTTTACGGGGACGGTCAAATTAGAGAATAGCAACGTTTATTTGTCCCTGTAACATATGAAATCGTGCAATCACGGATGAATTTTATATTCTGTGTTTGCACGATTTTTATTCCCCTTTCTATCCCCCTCCCAAAATTATAGGATAAAACTATTCCAAAAAGCAATATATTTGTAGGCATTTTATTATTAGAAAATAATAGAGATTGGAGAGGTTGAATGATAATACCAGATTTTTATCATCTGCTTTTATCGGTTAAACTTCAAAATACCATTTTATCAATTTTTTTGGAAAAATAGTGGGATGACAAGACAAAAACTAATTGTGGTCAAGGTGGGTACAAATGTACTTACAAATAAAGATCATAGAATATCAGGACCTGTATTAAAGGAGTTAGTACGGCAAATCGCTGTTTTATATGAACAAGATATCTTAACTGTTTTGATTACCTCCGGTGCCGGAATGGCCGGAAAAGAAATCCTTAATGATATAGATATAGAAGAGGAAGGTATTCGTCAACAAGTCTTTTGTGCCGTAGGCCAACCTCGATTAATGCGATTATATTACAATGTATTTCATCACTTTGGAATGCGCTGTGCACAGGTTTTAGCCACAAAAGGTGATTTCACTCCGGGGGGCGCCAGAAAAAATTTAATCCATTGTTATAATGGGCTTCTTCAATCAGGAATTACTCCCATTACCAATGAAAATGATGCTACTTCTCTACAAACTATGTTTACTGATAATGATGAGTTAGCAGCCTGGGTGGCTGAATTGCTAAATGCAGATCAATTGATCTTCCTGACCGATATTGATGGATTCTATAATGGCAATCCTAAAGATAAAAATGCACAAAAACTTGCGACTATAAAAGTAAACCAACAGGTAGAACAATATATACAATCTTCCGTCAAAAAAGGAAGTGAAGGACGGGGAGGAATGGAGTCCAAATTAAAGTTAGCCAAGGAAACGACAAAAAAAGGAATAGATACCGTAATGGCAAAAGGAAATTTGAATAATATTATTATTGATATTGTCGAAGGGCAAGAGGTGGGTACTCGTTTCATAAAATAAAAGATGCCTTCCTATTTTTGGAAGACATCTTTTCAAATGAATACTTGATTTTATTTAGTAGCATCTAAGGCTGCTTCATAATTAGGTTCTTGTGTAATTTCAGGAACTTGTTCCGTATAAACAATTTTTCCGTCTTGATCTGTAACAATAACCACACGACTACATAAACCTTTCAGCGGTCCATCTGTCATAAGCAGACCGTTATCTTCCGCGAATGTACTTCTAAAATCGGATAGCATCACTACATTTTCAATCCCTTCTGCTCCGCAAAACTGTCCTTGAGCAAAAGGAAGATCTTTAGAAATGCAAAGAACAACAGTCCCTTCTGCTCCGGCTGCTTTTTCATTGAAATTTCTAACAGAATTTGCACAAACTCCAGTATTTACACTTGGAAAGATGTTATAAACTACTTTTTTACCTGTGAAATCGGCTAAAGATTTTTCCCCTAAATCTCCATCGACTAAGTTAAAATCTTTCATTTTAGTTCCTACCTCAGGTAAAGTTCCTGAAGTGTGAATGTCATCACCATGAAATTGAATCGTTGCCATAACTATATTTTTACTTTATTAAAAATTAAATAAATACTTCTTTGAATTACAAATAAAAGACAAATTTGTTTAAAATTATATCTCCTGCTTATATTTTACTTTATAATGACTTGCATTCCTTATGCCAGAGTTAACTCCGATAAAAGATTAGAAATCTTTTTTTCTTCCTCTTCCGTTAGTTTTATATCGGCAGCCCGGGCATTTTCTTTCGCCTGTTTTGCATTACGTGCTCCTGCAAGAGCTACCGTTAATCCCGGTTGATCAATGGTCCATCGCAATACCAATTGTGCTAAGGTGACTTCATGAGCCGCTGCTATCGGTCTTATTTTATTTAAAAAGCCGTTAATTCTCTCAATGTTCTCGGGCTGAAAATATTTATTTGAAGCCCGGTGGTCTCCTTCTTTAAATTGATGATCCGGACTGAATTTTCCGGTTAAGATCCCTCTTTGCATAGAACTATATGCTAATATACCGATATTTTGGTCTATACAATAGGGGAATTCTTCTTTTTCATAGTCTCTCAATAACATGCTGTAAGGAACTTGATTACTTGCCAGAGAAAAATACTTTTCCGCTTCTTTTAACTGAGATAAGTTATAATTACAAACCGCTCCTTCTCTTATTTTCCCTTGTTCCTTTAAGATAGAGAGAGCCTCCATCGTCTCTGAAATAGGAGTAGTTGGATCCGGCCAGTGGATTTGATAAAGGTCAATATAATCTGTAGAAAGACGTTGAAGGCTTTGTTCACATTCCCAAATAACACTTTCTTTTGTAGCATATTTATAAACATCTATAAGTTTCCCATTTCGATCCGGGGTATCTTTAATATGTCTTTCTCCTTTTTCTATATCCCAACGCAATCCAAATTTAGTCAATATCTGAATCTTATCCCGTTGTTGCTGTCTTATTGCTTTTCCTACAATTTCTTCACTCAATCCAAATCCATACACTGCAGCTGTATCAATAGAACTCATGCCATAATCCAAACCGGCATGTATCGCTTCTATCGCCAATTTCTCATCGGTACCTCCCCACATCCAACCTCCTATTGCCCAAGCACCAAAGGTTATAGCAGAAACTCTTAAATCGGTTTTCCCTAATGTTCTGTATTCCATAGTTTTTATTTAAAAATTAAATGTAAGAAAAAGGAACGGAAAAAGAAAGTCTTTAGATATTAGCTTCTATTGTAGCCTTCCTTTTGATCTTTCCGGAAGATGTTCTCTCAAATTTTTTTATATAAAAAACAGCCCTGGGTTTTTCATATTTTTTTAATTGTCGAGCTATCTTTTCTATTAACAGATTTTTAATCTTTAAATCCGGCTCCTCTCCTTCTATAAAAAGGCAAACTTTTTCACCTAATTTTTTATCCGGCAATCCTGCAATAAAGAAAGGCTGAGATAAAAGAGATTGTATTTTCTGTTCAATTTCTTCCGGAGAAAATTTAATGCCTCCACTATTGATAACAAAATCTTTTCTTCCTTTCCATATAAAATGAGTAGGATCTATTAATTCTATCACATCATTGGTTTGAATATCCCGGTCAAAAGTTGAGGAAGAAATCGTTAAACAACTTCTTTCATCTACCCCTATATCAATTCCCTCAAGGACTTTGTAGGCTTCAGATCTTTCTCTCCCATTTACTCTTCGGAGAGCAATGTGGCTGAGGGTTTCTGTCATTCCATAACCATGATATATTTCTGAAGTTTCCATCTGTAAAGATTGCTCTAAAGAAGGATTTACCACCCCTCCTCCCAATAATATTTTCTGAACATTATTTAAATTCTTACTTCCTTCCAATTGGGTTGGAACCAAAGGAACAAAGTCAATCTTTTGTTTTTTTGAAATTTCTTGAAAAGGTCGATTACTGGGTTCCACAGTATATAAAGATAATTGACTGAACAGGGCACGCACAACCATCATCTTTCCTGCAATATAATGCATCGGCAAACACAGTAAAACCGTATTCCCCGGTTGAAAGTCGAAATATTTAGCTGTTCTGGCAGCACTTTGAAGCATTTGGTCTTTCTTAACTCGCCATTCTTTCGGTTTCCCTGTCGATCCGCTGGTTTGCACCTTCATATAAGGATCTATATTCAGCCATTGTTCCATAAATTCTCCTAACAACCTGAGATTAGCCTTTTCTTGCTGTCGGCAATAAGCTATAATCTCATTCTCTTCAAGTTGAGCACCATTTATGTTAAGTTTTCGATAATCTGAAAAAGTCATGACAACAAACTAAAATCCCATTTTTTATTTAAATGATAATGAATTCCTTGCTTATCAACGGTGTAGGGAGAGGGAAAATTGTTGGTAAATAATTTACCGGTACCCAAACCTTGAGCATAACCAGTCCACCCTAAAGCAGTATATTGCGCGATGGCATTCAAGCCAATATTACTTTCCAGAGCGGAAGTAATAATCCAACTACCTCCTTTTTTTTCAATAAGTTGTTTCCAGTGATGGGTACCGGCAAATCCGCCAATTAAGGCTGGTTTCAGTACCAATAATTGCGGAGAAATCGTTTGAATAAGCTTTTCTCTGTCTTTTATATCTTGTATGCCGATCAATTCTTCATCCAATGCAATATTCACCGGGCTATGGGCTGCAAGTTCTCCCATTTCCTCCCATTGTCCCGGTTTTATGGGTTGTTCGATATAGCTAAGATCAAAATCGGCTATTCTATTTAGTTTTTCTTTTGCTTCTTCTATATCCCATGCACCATTAGCATCTACCCGAATCTCAACTTCTTCTTTTCTAAATTCCTTCCGAATAAATCGCATTAAAGCTAATTCCGTCTCAAAATCAATAGCGCCAATCTTTAATTTAATAGAAGTATATCCCTTTTCAAGTTTAGCTTTAATCTGCTCTATCATCTCCTCCTTTTTACCCATCCAGATTAATCCATTGATAGGAATCGAGAAGCCTTCTTTCCCTATACTCTTTGGGAAAATAATTTGTTTTCCTCCATTTTGCCAATCTTTCAAAACTGTTTCTATACCAAAATGAATAGAAGGCCAATCTTTTAAATCTTTTAAAACCCCTTCCTTTTCTTCCGGTAAGCGTTTGCAAATAGAAGTTAGTTTTTCCTCATACCCTTCTCGATCGTCATAAGACAAACCTTCAAAAAGGTTACATTCTCCATAAGCTATTTTATGACCTTCTTTTAACTGGATGATGTAGGTGATTTTATCATATAAAACACCACGTGAAGTTCCCCCCGGTTTCTTAAAATGTAATAGATATTTTTGAAAGTTACAATTCATATTTGACCTTTAGTTTCAATAACAAAGGATTTAGTTTTCGGTTGAATGTCCTTTCAGAAAATGCCAATATTCTTCCAATACTTTGGGATTTTCTTTGTTATCTGTAAAAATTTCAAGAATGGTCTTTGAATAACCTCTTTTAAAAAATAGAGTTAATGTCTCTTGGAGTGATTTTTCATCTATGGCAGAGAGATAATTCCATTGATAATGATTGGCTATATCTTTTACATTAGAAGTCATTCTGGCTTCGAAAAAGGGTTCTATCTCTTTTACTTTGTTCGGACCGGAAATAATGCGGAAGATACCTCCTCCTCCATTATTGACAATAATAATCCTCAGGTTTTCTATCTGTTCTTCATTCCAGAGAGCATTGACATCATAATGAAAGGCCATATCTCCTGTTACTAAAAGAAAATCTTTCTGAGGAGCTGCTGAGGCGGCCCCCATTGCTGTGCTTGTACAACCATCAATTCCGCTAGTTCCTCTATTGCAGCATGCTTCTTGAACGTTTTTATTATCGAAGAGTTGGGCATAACGAATAGCAGAGCTATTGGCCCAGTGTACCGAATAACGATCCGGAATATTTTTAATTATAGAATGGAAAACCTTAAAGTCACTATATGGACTTTTTTCTGTAAAAAGTGTATGTCTTTCTGCCAATAATTTCTTTCGTCCTAACCACTTTTTTTTATAATTTGAGGGGATGGAAGGAGCTTCCTCCAGTACTTGTCTGAAAAAGGATACAGGTTCCAGAAATACTGCTTTTGTCAACGACTGGTAGGTATCCATTGTAGCTTCAAAGGGTCGAATATTCCAATGTTCTCCGGCAGCAAACTTTCGTAAAATCTTCTTTATTCTTTTGGAAACAATTGCGGCTCCAATGGTCAATAAAAAGTCCGGCATCAGACTTTTTGCAGTTTTATCATCTATATTGGTAATTAATCGATCGATATTCTCTATGAAGTTGGGATGATGAATATTGGAGGTAGATTCGGTAAGAACAATTACATTGTCGAATCTTGAGAATTGGACAAGTACTTCCTGTAGGGCTTCATCTTTAGGATGCTGTCCAACCACAACCATCACTTTTTTACGCTGAGAAAAGAGGTTAGAAAAATATTTTATCTCTTCATCTGATAGGGTATCTTTCTTTTTTGCTATAGAAAATTTTCTTTCCCGGCTTTCATTCACGCTTTCGGTATTGTACAGCGGCTCGGTAAGCGGAATATTAAAGTGTACAGGTCCCGGATCAAGAATCGATGCAATGCTCATTCCTTCTTTTAAAGCTCTTTCATTAAACCAAGCTTCTGATTTATTTCTTAGATCTCCTTTTAAATCAAAACTCTTTCGAATATAATTTTTATAAAGACCCGTTTGATTGATGGTTTGTCCATCTCCCTGATCCGTCCATTCTTTAGGTCGGTCAGCTGTTAATACAATAAGAGGAATCCGTTGGTAATAAGCTTCGGAGATTGCCGGTGCAAAATTTAGAGCAGCGGATCCACTGGTACAAACAACCGCCACAGGTTCCTTCTTTTCCAATGCTTTTCCCAATGCAAAGAAACCGGCACTGCGTTCATCTCTGATGCCGGTACAATGAAAGTCCGGATGTCTGTTAAAAGAAATCATTAAGGGAGCATCCCGGGATCCCGGACAGAGAATTACTTCCTGTAAGCCCAGTTGAGCTAATGTTATAACGATTTGTTGAATTCCCTTTTTATCGGATAAGATCATTTTCTTTTTCTACTTTGATTGAACAAATACTCTCTCTCATCGTTTCCCCTTTCAAAACTGTTTCCTGCCATTCTTCTTCCGGATCAGAGGCAGCCGTTATCCCTCCCCCAACATAAATAGCAATATCCTTTTCACCTATTTGCATACAACGTAAATTTACAAATAGTTGTGCCTTTTCATCAAAATCAGTTTCTCCAATTATCCCACAATAATAGGTGCGATCATACCCTTCATTTTGGAGGATACAATTTATGGAGGCATCTCTGGGAAGTCCTGCTATAGCCGGTGTTGGATGTAAGTTATTAATTAAATCTTTAAAAGAATAACTTTCTCTGATTTTAAAATTGTAATCTGTTTTTAAATGAACAACGCTGTCTGTTTCTATGTTTTTGGGACCTAATTTCTGTATAAGTCGTGCTCCATTTTTTTCGAAAACCCTCTCAATATGCCTACTGACCATCAGGTGTTCTTCTTGTTCTTTTTCTCTCCAGTGATAGTGTTGGTCACTTCTTTTCGATTGAGTACCGGCCAATGCCATAGTATGAACAAGCTCCTTCTTTTTTTCTAATAACAATTCCGGAGATGCTCCCATCCATAAACCCGAATTCGGATGTAAAGAAAAGTGAACAAAGGCTTTTGGGTTATTTTGCGTAAGATGCTCAAAACAGAGAAAGGGATCAAAAGTACCGGCTTTTTCTTCATAAAAAATCCTAGAAAGGATGATTTTATTTAATCTCCCATTTTTTATTTCGTCAAGAAACTTCTTAAAGTGAATCTCGTATTCTTCTTTTGTCATTTCTTGCCCAAGTGGCTTTCTTACTTCCGCTTCTTCAGGAAGTAGCTTCACCATATCCAGCAAATCTTTATTAATAAATCCCTTCTCAATAACCGGCAGTATTATTTCTAAATTCTTTCTTTCCGAATGAAAAGGAGTCATCCAAAAATATTTCTTTTTTTTAAAGGGATAATATTTTGGATCCATTGCCAACACCCAATCTTCGGTATTTGGGAAACGATAGATACTAAAGGCGATATTTTTGGTCAGAAATGCCCGTGCAATGGATAAAATAAGCGCTTTCAAAATGAAAAATTTAATAAGCGAAGGTAGTAAGTTTTCCGCATTTATCAAGTGCCGACCTTCTCATGAAAGCCGGGGGCAAATGATCATTTTAAAACCGATCTAAATTTCTTGTTTTGAATCAACTGCAATCAATCCTCTCAGCCATAAACAGCCTTTTAGAAAAATCAAAAAAAACAGTTTAAAATTAAAGAATTAAATGACTTGCTCAGGGTCTACTTAAACTCTATGTTAGAGTCTATTGCCATAACAATAATGGCTTTAAAATCTTCTACGACACTGAGAGAGTGCACTGCTTGCCCCGGGATAATCCTTACTTCTCCATTGGAAAGCGTATCTTCTTTCCCTCCTATTTTCAATACAGCTTTCCCTTCCTGGACAATCACCGTTGCTTCTTTTGTGCTTATATGTTCCGGCATAACCATATTGGCTTCTGCGGTAACGCTAAATGTTTTAAACTCCTCTCCTTTTGTAAGAGGTTCCAACCGCGGTTTATTTTCTGTAACTTGCATTTGTAGTGATTTTTTTATAAAAACAATAAGGCAAACTTATATTTTTTTCAATAAAAGATAAATTCATCTTATTTAAATGACGATATTTTGACATTCAAAGGAGATAGATTGAATATATATTTGAAGCCTCATCATTTTGAAACCCTTTTCTCAATTAAGTTTTGACTATCAACGTAATATCAATAATAATATACAAAGAAAGCTTTCAAATTGAATCTTATCGAAATGAAAATTTGTAACTTTGCAGCTAAATCATTGTTATGGAACGTTCAAAAAGCAATAAAGCAAGGTTAGCCTACGATAAGAACAAGGAAGAATTGAAATTGCTAACCGAACTTAGAAAAAGAGTTAGAAATAGATTGGGGACAATTACTGAAGATAGAGATAAGTATTTAAGATTTAAAGCTTTCATTTTACCAATAGTCTATTTTGGTAGTTATCTCATTGCTATTTTTAATGGTGATAAACCATGGCTTTATACCGGTCTGTTTGTATTAATGGGTCTAACTTTAGTCCTTATTTATTTAAATTTGATACACGAAGCAGCGCACAATAATATTTTTAAGAAAAAAAAGAAATATAACAAATGGGTTCTGTTTATATTTAATTTGGTGGGAGCAAACAGTTATATCTGGCAAAAGCGTCATATAGAAAGCCATCATACCTATCCCAATATCGATGGATGGGACACCGATATTGATCAAAGTGGACCTATAAAGATTATTCCTGACGATAAAGAGGCAAAAGGAATGCAAAAGTATCAGGATAAATTTATTTTTGTGATGTATCCTTTTTATCTTTTCAATTGGATGCTGGTTAGAGATTTTCGAGATTTCTTTGATAAGAAACGAATTATATACAGGGTGCATGGTCCTATTCCTACTGCTGAAAAGGTAAAACTAATTGTATATAAACTACTATATCTTTTCTATCAGGTTGTGCTTCCCATTTTATTTTTACATGTTTCTGTTGGATTAGCTATTGGAGCCTGGATATTACAGATTATGGTGGCCAGTATCTTTGCACTCTTTGTCCTATTACCCTTGCATCCACTTCCGGACAATGCATTTCCTCATCCGGACGAGAACAATCATTTACCTTTCAGCTGGTTAAGGCATCAATTGGAGGTGACGAATGACTTATCTAATAACAACTGGTTTGTCAGAAATATTTTGGGGAACTTTAATTTCCATGTCGTTCATCATCTCTTTCCCCATTACAGCTATTCCTATTACAATGAAATCACGGAAGAGATTGAGGCTTTCTCGAAAGAACATGATCTACCATACAAACGTCTTCCTATCGGCACAGCCTTAAAAAGACATTATTTACTGCTTAAAGCAAATGCCAACAATAACACCTTGCATCATGTTTTTGAGGAATTGGATTCTTAATTTTAAATAAGATGTCTCATACCTTATGGACTATCGGGCATTCAACGCATAAGATAACAACTTTTGTTACTTTATTAAAAGAACATAATATTGAAATTCTTGTAGATATACGTAGTTTGCCCGGTTCTAATAAATATCCTCAATTTAATAAAGAAAATTTACAGCTTTCTTTAGAAAAAGAAGGAATACAATATGACTATCAAAAGGCTTTAGGCGGATTAAGGAAAAAGAAGAAGAATGCTCACAATACCATCTGGCGAAATGCATCTTTTAGAGCCTATGCTGATTATATGGAGACTCCTGAATTTGAAGAAGCTTTACAGCAATTAATGGCATTGGCTCAGCGGCGTAGGGTTTGTATATGTTGTGCAGAAGCTGTTTGGTGGCGATGCCACAGAAGCATGATTGCCGATATCCTAAAAAGTAAAGGCTGGACGGTATGGCATATTATGGGGAAAGGTAAATTAAAGGAACATCCCTATACCCAACCGGCCAAAATAGTAAAAGGGAAATTGTATTATGGAAAAAAAGAAGAGGAATAATAAGGTAGGGCTCTGTTATATGCCAACTCCCACTCACTAAAGTAATTAGGCATCCGTTACATGTTAACCTTATTTCCTTAGTTTCAAGCTGTCGGAAGAAATGAATTGAGCATCAATTCGCTTCAGATATTCTTTCATCTTAGGAGTAACATAATCTCCGGAAAGAAAACCACTCATTTGTTTTTTAGCTAATTCCCACTTTTTATCTGCCATCAGATATTTTATATATCGTTCGTTGACGTCCTTCTTTTTGCCCCCAAAAATACCAACAGCTATTCTTTGATATCCGGCTGCTGCTTTGACTTTCCCTTCCTCAAATAAGATAGCAGCATAAGTATCTGCATTTAAGCCATAACTTCTTCTCATCTGCTTTTTCCAACTTTCTTTTGTAATGTAGGTAGGCTTCCCTTTTCCCGGAACATTCATTGCAATACGGATTAAAGGTAGCGAGATACTCATCAGACTGTCAGCAAATTTCAATTTCGTTTTGGTACCTAATAAAGAAGTCGCCACATTAATATAATCACTCGCTTTTTCAAGAGGGCTTTTTAATTCAGAAACCAACTCCAGGTATTCCGAATAGCGATCGTGTTTACTATAATACAATGCAATGCGACTTCCCATAACATCTGCCAATCGCATAGTCTTTGAATCTGAAGAGTCATTTATAAATCTTTCTTTAAAAGAGCGGTACTCAGAAAGCATGCTATCAATATTATTTTGATTATTAAATCTCCCCAAAGCATCATATCTTGCTAGTATTCCATTCGGATATTTTTGCAATCCAATGCTTTTTACAGCATTAGCTTTCTCTTTCTTTCCCATTTTTTCAAAAAGATTGTAAGCCATGTGATATGCTTTATCCTCCACATGTTCAGCCGACAAAATCTTTTGCAGATGATCTTCTACTTCTGAATAAGCCTTATCTTTTCTTCCCTGAATCAAAGTATTCAAGTAGAGATTCATCCAACGGTCTTTTTCATCCGGGAAAGCATCAAATTCACTTTGAATAAGCTGTAAAGCCGTATCCGGTTGTTGAGACAATCTCAACAAGGATTGCCTGGTATTATAAAAAAGACTTGCCCCAACCAAAGCCCCCTTAACCGGATGCCCTATTGAATTACATACAGGGAAGACATACCCTTTTCCTCTATTTCTATCCGTATGTTCTGAATGAAATTTCAAAGCAAATGCTTGAGCACTGTCCGGCAAATGAAAAGTAGATCGAATAAGCCCATCAGAGTCAGAAATAGGAATGTTCTCCGCATAAATGATTCCCTCTACAGTATAATATAAAGTTAGCTGTAGATCAGATTCCTCACCAATAGAACTCTTGCTCCTGGAATACTGAAGCACAATTTCATCCCCTGCCTGTGGTTGAGCAGATAACGTCAGAGCTCCCTCAGTAAGCGTTTTCTCTTCTTGATGGCAAGCTATTACCGCCAAAAAAAACAAGACTGTTAGAAATTTATACATATCGAAATGTCTATACTCCTCTTTAAACTATATTTATCATCATCGAAACTTCCTTACCTCTCCCCTTGTATATGCTTCAAAACTACTTTTTTTATTTGAATATTTCCGTTTGATTCATTTTTAAAATTAGTAGGATGGTATTGGCTAGCTACCCTTATTTAGGACTTTCTTAATAATCCGTTTGCCTTGATAGGAAAGGGAATTCCAATCATTGTGTTTTATGATAATGCAAAGTTTTTCAAAATATAAATTAGATTTTCTTGCATTTTGATAGCTCTCAAAGTGTTTTAAAACGTTAACCGGAAACGGCTCTTATTTTTTGTAAGTTCCATTTAGAAGTATGACTATACATCTTCATGAAATTCACTGCCAATCTGAACTACTTCCGACCTATTATGTAAACCCTAAACAAAACCTGTATAATGCCTTATCAATCATACGAAGATGCCTAACCGCCGGTTATGGAACCGGAACTACAGATACCGCGGAATAGATCGTTTAATAAATTACCTTTTCCCTTATTGTCTTTTCCGCTAAAAAGAATTATTATCCTGCATTTTTTTATATAATCGTTCCTTCGTATTTTATATTGATAATCCTCCGTATTTTAAATAACTTTTCCTGCGTATTATAAATTATTTCTACAAAAATAATTATATCTCGTTGATTTATAGAAAAATATAAATTTATATAAATTCGGAAAACCTTCGTATATTTGTGCGTTAGTGGCAACCTTAAAAACGACACTGCAAAAAGAAAATGACTGAGATTGAAATAAAAAAAGTAACGCTTAGTGACATTGACCAATTACAAAAAATTGGCAGACAAACTTTTTATGAAACTTTTGCGACAGGGAACACCGAAGAAAATATGACCAAATACTTGGACGAAGGATTTTCTGCCGAGAAATTAACGACTGAACTCAATGACCATAACGCAGAGTTTTATTTTGCAACACTTAACGACAATGTAATTGGTTATCTCAAACTAAACTTTGGACAATCACAAACTGAACTTCAAGACGACAAGGGACTTGAAATTGAACGCATTTATGTTTTAAAGGACTTTCACGGAAAAAAAGTTGGGCAACTACTCTATGACAAAGCAATTGAAGTCGCTAAGGAGAAAAAATCTGATTATATATGGTTAGGCGTTTGGGAAGAGAATCCAAGAGCAATAAATTTTTAGCTGGTTGTCGGAAAAGGAGCCGCTAGTGGGAAAGAGGAGGGTAAATTTTCAGCG
>CAZYHV010000016.1:0-39716 GCA_964647485.1 uncultured Chitinophagaceae bacterium
AAATAACACTTTATACCCATTTATCCTACTCGACAGATGAATTTTTCGGGTTAAGGTAGAAACTTTCCCAACCACACTTTTAATTAACCCCAAAGGAAAAATAATTTTTAGAGGCGGAAGTGAAAGATTAACCTCCTTAAATAGCTTGATAAAAAAAGATGTTGATAACTGATGGGTATTAAAAACCGTTGCTGGATATACGCCGAAGAACAAGTTCGACGAGCGTTTTTACATCATAGCCTGCGCATAGCCGCTCCGGCAAAGGCAGACGAAGGAGGTACGACTGAACCGACCTCTAAAAGAGGGTTTTCGTATATCAGAATGCCCCCGGAACGGGTCAAGCAGGAGGGATTTTGTATCAAATATGTCAAAAAACAACACAATTGTGTTGTTTTTAGCAATAATAATCTGCTTACCTTTAGGAATATGTTCTTTTAGTATAAAATAACGACCTGATATGAGACAATTCATAATAATAGCTGTTGTTTGTTTTTGGGGAATGAACTGTTTTGGACAAAAAAAGATAACCGGAACAGATGTAGATCCCTACTCAATCGTGGATCTCCCGGATAAGGGGAAAATGGGGATTCCCAATGGGAATTTTACTTTTCGGCATTATCCTACGGTTAAAGAGGGTCAAATCGCATTTACCTACTCCGGTAAATTGGCTCATTTTAATACAACAATCATTGAACTCCTTTATTTCAAAGATCAACATCTGCATATTGACAAGGTAGCACTTTCTTATACAGAAAAAGGAATAAAAGGCCGGGCCTTATTACCGGAAAATACTTCGGCCTTTGCCCTGTCCGTTTATAATAATCAGGTGGGGACAGATGATAATGGAGGACTGGGATATGCTTTCTGTACGTATAGGAATGGCAAACCGGTTAAGGAAGCCTTAATGAATAAATCCCTGCTTCTGACCTCAGGAAAGTTAGGCGTATCGGAGGAAACACACCAGAAGGCGTTACAATTACAACAGAAACAATGCGCTATGTATCCACAATTAAAACAAAAATACATGCTACCCCGCCTTCAATCTCTCATTCGATATGATCATGAAAATCGGCAATCGATAGAAAACAAAATAAACGCCCTTTTTAAAGATTCAATACATTCAGATGCATCGGAAGGTTCACTGATAAAGATGATGCAGCTTTATACAGCATTACATAGACAAAAGCCGGCAGATTCTGTTTTGCAAATTATTGTCAACAAATTTCCGGATGGGGTGGGGGCTGCAATAGTGGAATTGAATCAAATTAAAAAGGAGGAGGAGCCGGATTCCATGGCAGTGGCATTACGTCATTTCAAAAAGAAGTTCGGTCAGCTGGGTTTGAAGAAGAATCCTTTTTTAGCGGAACGTCTTAGTAAGGTCTATAATAATATTGCCTTCAAATATTTTCATAAGAAGGAATATGAAAAAATGCTGTTGTATTTAAGTCAAATACCGCTTCATTTATTAAAAGCTACGTATCTGGTAATCAATTATAACCGTATGACTTATTTGGAAATCCCGATGTCCGTTTCTTTCATTCATGACCTTTCTGCTCAGGCATTACAGGCCATTGCTAAGGCTAAAAAGAACCGGCCTGATGACGAAAGTCCTTCCACCTGGAAGAAGCTGATCAACGACTATTATCCTTCCATTGTGGATATTCATGCCAGAGCACTGGCGATGAGCGGAAATGTAGCAGGAGCTATAGATACAGAAAAAAGCATTCTCTCTTTTAATTCGGGGTACACCGGCAACTTTAACCGCCATTATCTGGATTACATCAGCCGGTCCGGGAACAACGATAAGTTTTTATCGGAAGCCCGGGATATTTATGTGCAGAATAAATCCTGTCCAGGCATAGATTCTATCTTAAAAGTGGCTTATCATGAAAGTACCGGCAGCAGCGACGTAAAATATTTAGCTTTTAAGAAAAACCTGGATTCGCTGGCCCGGGGGAATAGAATTAAAGCCCTGGAAAAGGAAATGCTTCAGATGGAAGCGCCTTTATTTACGCTGAAAGATTTAGATGGAAAGGAGGTTGCGCTTCATGACTTAAGAGGGAAAGTGGTTGTTTTGGATTTTTGGGCTACCTGGTGTCGGCCTTGTATCGAGTCCTTTAAAGGTATGAAGCGCCTGAAAGATAAATACAAGAGTGATGATGAGGTGGTCTTTTTATTTATTGATGAGGATGATCCTCAACCGAATGAGTCATCCAGAATAAAAAAGATTAATGACTTTTTACAGGGAAAAGGCTACAGGTTTCGGGTATTATTAGATAATAAGGGTAAAAATAGTGTGCAGCGGCAATATTTAACTACGGGCATACCCGTTAAAGTGGTCATTGATAGAAATGGGGTCATGCAATTTAAAAGTATAGGATATTCAGGCGATCTCCGGAAGCTTGTGAAACAAATGGAGACGAAGATCAATGTACTCAGGGAGGAATGATTGGTTTCCTAAGAGACCGTCATTTTTTTTCAAACCCTTCTTAAATTATCTTATCTTTATCCATAAAAGAGATGATAAGGAAGGGTTTACTTATTTTATGTGGTGTACTTTTTTTCTTGCGGGTTTCTTCTGCACAAGAAGTGGATTCTGCTCATCGTGCGGATTGGTTTAAAGAAGCCAAGTTCGGAATGTTTGTGCATTTTGGATTGTATAGCTTTTTAGCCGGCAGTTACAACGGACATACTTTGCCGGATACGACTTTCCCACATGGGAAAAGCTGGTATGCCGAGTGGATTGAACAGCGACTGGAGGTACCCGACAGCGTCTATCACGGTTTGGTGAAAAAGTTTAATCCGGTTCATTTTGATGCGGATAAATGGATTCGTCAGGCTGCAGAGGCCGGGATGAAATATTTTGTCATTACTGCTAAACACCATGACGGCTTTGCCCTTTGGGACTCTAAAGTATCTGATTATGATATTGCGAGTACTCCTTATCGGGGAGATTTATTGGGAGATTTAGCGAAGGCTTGTAAGAAATACGGCATAAAATTCGGGTTTTATTATTCTCATTGTGAGGACTGGTATGCGCCGGGTGGAGCAAAACCACATTGGAAACCAAGGGTAAGCCGGGCGGCTTTTACAAAATATTGGAATAGAAAGGTAATTCCGCAAATTAAGGAATTGATACATCGCTATGATCCGGATTTATTTTGGTTTGATACCTGGGGAGATGCACAGGAAAAAGAATTCATTACCGATAAACGGCGGGATCAGCTGATTGCCCTTATCCGTAGGCTGGATCCTAAGTGCCTAATAAATGGACGTATTTCCTACCTGAATCCCGGAAATAAGGTGGATTATCTTTCGATGTTGGATAATGCATATCCGGGAGAAAAAAAGCGTAAACCCTGGCAGACACCGGCAACGATGGTCAACTCCTGGGGATGGCATGCGAAGGATTATCATTGGAAAACGACACAGGAGATGATTTCCAATTTATTGAATAATGTGTCTAAAGGAGGGAACTATTTATTGAATGTAGGACCAAAACCGGATGGTTCTTTCCCAAAGATGGCGGTTCGTCGTTTACGGGAAATAAGCGCCTGGATGGAGACGGACAGTGAAGCGGTGTATGGAACTACTCCCGTCAATACCAAAGCGCCGGAGGGTATCGTATATACCCAAAAAGAAGGAAAGAACGGAAAGACCAACGTCTATGTAAATCTTTTGAAAAAGCAACCGAATAAAGTGGTTTTACCCTTTCATGTCGATAAAATAGCCAATTGTACTTTACTGGAAGATGGGATGCCTGTTTCTTATGAAAAAGGAGATAATGGAAGATTGATCTTACTTTTACCGAATAAAGTAGCGCACCTTTATGATGGGGTGCAGGTGGTGAAGTTGACTATGAAAGAGTAATGAGCTAACCAAATATCGTTTCTTTTATATTTTTATCGTAATGAAATATTTCTTCAATTTATTTTTTATCCTCCTTCTTCTTTTTGCTTTTGGATGTTCCGTAACTAAAGAGACCACCAAGATCTCTTCCAAACCTACCTGGCAGGCAGAATTTAACGGAGCCTCATTGGATACTTCCAAATGGACAAAAATCCCCAGAGGCAGAAGCGACTGGAATCGACACATGAGTGATTTTGACAGCTTATATGCGGTTCGGGATGGGAAACTTATTTTGAGGGGGATCCGTAATCATGATCTTGCGGCCGATACCGCCCGATGGATAACCGGCGGACTTTACACAAAAGGAGTAAAAAGTTTTGGGTATGGAAAAATAGTGATTCGCGCAAAGTTTGAAAATGCGCAGGGCGCCTGGCCTGCCTTCTGGATGCTGCCCGTGAATGCATCCTGGCCCAATGGAGGAGAAAAAGATATTATGGAACGATTGAATCGGGATACAATCGTCTATCAGACGGTTCATTCACCTTATACCCTGGATTTGGGCATCAAAGAGCATCCATTGTCGCACGTAACGGCTCCGATTCGTCCGGATACCTTTAATACCTATGCGGTGGAGCGGTACCCGGATCGTCTGGTGTTTTATGTAAATGGCAAAAAGACGTTTGTTTATCCTAAAATCAAGACCGACAAAAAAGGGCAGTTCCCTTTCGACGAACATCCGTTTTATTTGCTCATCGATATGCAATTAGGAGGCTCGTGGGTAGGGGAGGTGGATCCCGGAGATCTACCGGTAAAAATGGAAATTGACTGGGGTCGGTTTTATAAATGGAAAGAAAAATAAACAAATCGTATACTGCTTGTCATTTTATTTTTTTATCTTTTAAATATGTAATACATTTGTTTTAACAAAAAAAACAAACAGCCTATTGCTTTTAATGAGACCTGACGAGTCATATTTATTAGATGGATTGAAAGACGGGGATCCGGTGGTCTTCCGTATAATCTATAAATTGTATTGGCAGAAGTTGTACAATCTGGCTTACTATTATGTGGAAAATAGAAATGATGCAGAAGATATTGTACAAGATGTTTTTACATCGATATGGGTTCGTCATGAAAAGATCCATATTACGGTTGCTTTAGAAAATTATCTGGTGAGGTGTGCTAAATATACGGCTTTCTTTTATCTGAAGATTCGTAAAAGACGGAAACAACATCTGGTTGCTGCTCCTAAAAAAGCATGGATACATAACAATGTATCAGAACAGTTGGATTATAAGAGTGTGATGAGTAAGTTAGAAATGCGATTGCGATCTGTTTCTCAAAAGACACAGGATGTTTTTTATATGAGTCGTTTTGATGGATTGACTTATAAGGAAATAGCAGATGAATTGAAAGTGTCTGTAAAAACAGTAGAATATCATATTTCACAGGCGCTTAGACAGATTGTTATAGAAGATTTTTATTGAGGTTAAAGGTAGGTATACTTAAAACTTAATCTACAGAGAGAATACAGGAAAACGGAATGGAATCCGGTAGCTCTCCAAATTTCTTAAGAAATAAATATAGGTACGGATTTATGGAGAATGATCAATTGCTTTTAACCTTATTTAGCATAATGAAGACCTTAGAAGATCAGAATTATTGAATCCAATGCCTTTCTGTAAAATAAATAGTTATGATGATAAATACCAGTTAAAATCTCTTATAAAAAGAAAGTGAGCTATAAGTTTACAGGTATAAAATAAAGAAAGAGGGGAAGTAAGATTTTAATGTCTACTTAAGATCCTATTATTAACGTACGAATAGAGAAATATGAAAAAAAGTTTATGTAAGGCTATTTATATACTGTCTAAGTATTTTGCCATTGGCATTATGATCCAATTTTTTGTGTTTTCTACCTTATTGGGAAAAAGTGTAGATGCACCATTAAGCTCCACAATTAATGACAATCTAGAGCATGTAACTGAAGAAAAAGCGATTAATGTCCATTCTAACAAGGTGAAGTTAAGTTTTGCCTCTGCTCATTCTATTGGGGATGAGGGAGTTTTTTATAGCGCCTCAACTGTTTCAGGAACGGTTACGGATTCCAGTGGTAATCCGTTAATTGGAGTGACGATAAAAGTGAAAGGGACAACAGAAGGAGCTGTAACGGATGCAAATGGACATTTTGAAATAGATGCAGATGAAGATGCGACCCTGGTATTTTCCTATGTGGGATATCAAGATCAAGAGGTACCTGTTGACGGAAGAACTAACATTGAGGTAGTCATGTCATCCGGCGCTACCGGATTGAATGAAGTGGTGGTAGTTGGATATGGAACAGAAAAGAAAAAGGATTTATCCGGGGCGATTAATCAAGTCAGTGGAGAAAAATTAGAAAACAGACCTATCGCAAATTTAGGAGAGGGATTAGAAGGGGTAATTCCGAATTTAAAGGTGTCATCCGGGAATGCACCGGGTCAGGGATCCAGTTTTAATATTAGGGGATTCACTTCCATTAATGGAGGAAGTCCACTTGTATTGGTAGACGGTGTAGTGGAGGATCCAAATTTAATTAACCCTAATGATGTGGCTAGTGTTACGGTTTTAAAAGATGCTGCTTCTGCAGCTATATATGGAGCAAGAGCTGCATATGGGGTCATTCTGATTACAACTAAATCAGGAAAGAAAGACCACTCCCCAACAATAAAGATAAGTAGTTCTTATGCTGTAAATGATCTTACGCGTCATCCCAAGTATACTAATTCTCTCCAATACATTAATTATATGGATTCTGCAAGTATCAATGCCGGGAATGGTCCCTATTTTTCTAATAGAATAAGAAAAGGGGTAGAAGCCTATTTTAATGATCCTGAGAATAATTCGCCTGTTTTGTATGACCCTTCCATTGATATTGATGGCAAGTATGAGTATGTTGGAAATACAGATTGGGCGGATGTATTATATCAAAAAGGGCATCTTCAACAAAATAATATTTCCTTAAGTGGCGGATCTGAAAAAACGTCTTATTTTTTATCTTATGGAAGTTCACGGCAGACCGGGTTTTTGGCAGCTTATAATGATACTTACCAGCGGCATACGGTTAATCTAAATGTAAATTCAGATTTGGCAAAATGGTTGAATGTATCGGGGAAGGTACGTTATACCTATACTCATGAGGATCATCCATCGGGAGGAGCCGGAGGAAATTCGGGAATTACAGCAACGAGTGGAGAGCTGAAGAATGACTTGCGTCCCTTGATGCCGGTAAGACATCCGGATGGACATTATGCTGGGCAGGGGAGTTTTACAAATCCCTTTGCCGTTGGAGCAGAAGGAGGACATAGTCAAACCAAAAAGAATGATCTTTGGCTGACAGGTGCTGCTATCGTCAGACCGGTAGAGAATCTAAATATTCATGTTAACTATTCTTTTAATCCATATTCTCAAAATGATGAGTTTACATCCAGATTATTTAAAGAATTTCATGCGGATGGTTCTTATAATATTTATCCATGGACAAATCCTAATTTAGTTCAATTGACAAACAATAATGATTATTATCATGCCTTGAACCTGTATTCAGATTATTCCAAAAGTTTTGGTGGACATCATTTAAAATTAATGGTTGGGTATAATGAAGAACTGAAAAAGACGAAATATTATCTTTCCGAAAGAACTGATTTGATTGATAATGATTTGCCTGTCTTGAATGATGCCACAGGAACTAAAACGGTGGATGAATCTATTTCTAGCTGGGCGATTTCGGCAGGGTTCTTTAGACTAAATTACGATTATAAGGGAAAATATATTTTAGAAGTCAATGGAAGATATGATGGTTCTTCTAAATTTCCTTCCGGGAATAGATTGGTTTTTAATCCTTCCGTATCAGCAGCATGGAGGATCTCTGATGAAAGTTTTTGGCGTTCCGGTGCGATCTCAAATATTGTCAATTCTTTTAAAATTAGAGGCTCTTTTGGAAATTTAGGGAACCAAAATGTAGGTAGTAATTTCCCTTATATATCTTCTTATGGAATTAATACTTCCTATCCTTATATATTAGGATCAGGAAGTTCACTTCCGGTATCTGTAGCTCCTGGAGGATTGGTTAGCCCAAACTTCACTTGGGAAAAGGTGAAACAATGGGATGTAGGAACTGATCTTAGCCTTTTTAACAATAGGATGGCTGTTTCTTATGATTATTATATTCGATTCACCAATGGAATGCTTACCCAGGGGCAACCTTTGCCGGCTGTTCTTGGTACAAGTGTACCTAAGGAGAATGCAGCCGATTTAAAGACGAAAGGATGGGATCTTTCGGTGTCTTGGAAGAATCGGGTGAATAAAGATTTTTCTTATAGTGCATCTGTTGTCTTATCTAATTCTAATGCATATATTACTAAGTTTGATAATCCAACTAAAATCTTAAGTGATTATTATAATGGCTATAAGATAGGTCAAATTTGGGGCTTTAAGACTGCAGGCCTATTTCAATCAGAGCAAGAGATTCAGCAATGGGTTGATCAATCGCAATTATATGGGGGACAATGGAATCCCGGAGATGTAAAATATAAAGATTTAGATGGGGATGGTAAGATTACAAATGGAGATTATACAGAATCTTCACATGGGGATTTAAGGATAATCGGCAATTCTGAACCTCACTATCTTTTTGGGGTTAATGGAAGCGTAACCTGGAAACATCTAAATGTTAGTTTGTTTTTCCAAGGGGTTGGTAAAAGAGACTTTGTTCCTACTTACAGATTTTATGGAATTAATAGTCAATGGGATGTACCTATGAAATTGGCCTTGAATTATTGGTCTTATGAGAATAGAGATGGATATTTACCAAGACCATACATAGATGGAGGTCATGGGAATCGAGGAGGACTTGGAGGATCAGTAGATCGATATCTACAGAATGCTGCTTATGTCAGATTGAAACAGGCTACAGTTCGTTATAGTTTTAATAATCAATGGCTTCAAAAAGCACATATTCAAAATATTGAAATATATTTTACAGGTCATAATATACTTACGTTTACGGATCTTTCAAAGTTATATGATCCCGAAAATCTTAGTTTAATGGGGTATCCGGAAACCAAATCTTACTCCTTTGGAATAAATCTAACCTTAAAATAAAGAGATATGAAAATAGATAAAATAAAAATAACTTTTTTAATAGCAGGCTTAGCAATTATGATTGCTTCTTGTACTAAAGTACTGGATCAAAAACCTGAAGATTCCATTACAGACTTTAATTATTGGACGACACCTGAAGATTTAAAGCTCTTTTGCAATAATTTTTATACCAGTTTATATACTCCATCTGCTAGCGCTGACGTTCAGAGTGACAATTGTGTGCCTAATTCTCCTAATGCATGGTTATATAACCAAACTGTTGTTCCTGAAAGTGGAGGAGGTTGGAGCGCTGATGATTGGAGTAGTATTAGGAATGCTAATTACTTTTTAACTCATTATAAGACAGTGAATGGAGATCAGGCTGAAATTGATCAATATGTTGGAGAAATTCATTTTTTTCGGGCTTATGAATATTTTCAAAAAGTAAAAACCTTTGGAGATGTCCCTTGGATCAATAAGGATCTGAATGTAAATGATACCAGCTTTCTCTATAAGAAACGGACAGATAGAAAAGTAGTCATCGATAGTATTTTAAAAGATTTAGATTTTGCTGTTTCTCATTTGATGGATCCTGATCAGTTAGATCTTGGGCGGATTCATAAATATGCGGCTTTGCAATTTATGGCAAGAGTGGCTCTCTATGAAGGAACTTGGATGAAGTATAGAAATATTAGTGGATGGGAACCTTATTTAGAAAAAGCAGATAGCGCAGCAAATGAGATTATGCAAAGTGGTATATATGCTATAGAAAAGCCGGATGCAGAATATCATTATAGTGCAGGAGATTTAGTTGATGCTAAAACCAATACTCACGCAGCAAAGGATTATCCTCTGCATTATAAACAACAATTTATTCAGGAAGATTTGACGGAGAATAAAGAGTGTGTTTTGCCAAAAATTTATAAATTAGGTGTCTTGACTAATAATATATCTAGATCTGTCAATGAATCCGGAATTGGAGTGAGTAAAGATTTGATCGAATCTTTTCTTTGTGTGGATGGTAAGCCTATTGCTTTGAGCCCCTTATATAAGGGCGATGATTCGGCTACACTGGAATTTCAAAACAGGGATCCTCGATTGAGGAATATGATTGATAATAGGTTTTTACCTAATTATTTGAATGGCACCAGCCTAAATTCTAATTTTCTAACGCCTGTAAATAGTGATGTCCCTTCGGGATATATGGCTTCGAAATTTAGAAGTCCTATTCCGGAACAAAATGAGGCCAATCATACCACTTTTGATATGTATGTTTTTCGGTATGCAGAAGTGCTCTTAATCTATGCAGAGGCTAAAGCCGAGTTAGGTTCTATTACTCAGTCGGATCTCGATCAGTCTATCAACCAACTGAGAGCACGTCTTGATGGACCGAATTTGCCGGGAGGGAAAATGGCTAGATTGACTTTAAACCCACCTTCAGATCCTAATGCAACGACTATTTCCGGTAATCCTCGTTATGGATATTCTATTCCTCCTTTAATTTATGAAATTCGAAGAGAGAGAAGGGTGGAATTGGCTTTTGAAGGGTTTCGCTGGGATGATATTGTTCGTTGGAATGCAGGGGCTCTCATAAACAATCCCAAGACGGTTTATGGTATAGTAGTCAATCAGGATGTGAAAAATAATTATCATAATTATTTTAATTCTGATGTATTCGGTGGTATTCATACTGCAACGATATCTGATTGGGATGGCAAAACAAAGAAGTTAGTTGCCCCCTATACTATTCCAATGAGACAATGGGATGATAAATTATATTTACGCCCCATCCCCAAGGATCAAATAACATTGAGTAACGGCGCTCTTACGCAAAATCCGGGTTGGTAAAAATACTAAATTTTATAGCTGTAATATTAATGAGAAAGTCAGAAATTTTAACGATAATCCTTTGTTTTATAGTGTTTTCTGTCGTTGCACAAAAACCTTATGAAGGGAACAATTATGTACGTATAGGAGCGCATGATAACTTTTCTGAAGTGATCCAAAAAGCAGCTCATGTGACTCCTTCTTCTCGTCAATTGCATTGGCAAGAATTGGAATTAACAGCCTTTCTACATTTTGGAATAAATACCTTTACAGGTAGAGAATGGGGAACCGGTAAAGAATCCCCTTCTCTTTTTAATCCGACAAAGTTGAATGCAAACCAATGGGTAAAGACTTTGAAAAAGGCAGGTTTTAAACAGGTTATTTTAACAGCTAAACACCATGATGGGTTTTGTCTTTGGCCAAGTAAGTATACCGAGCATTCGGTAAAAAACAGTCCCTGGAAAGATGGAAAGGGTGACGTTGTAAAACTGGTTTCTGAAGCCTGCAAGAAATATGATATAGGATTTGGGGTTTATCTTTCTCCTTGGGATAGGAATTGTCCCTTTTATGGAGATACTAAGAAGTACAATCAATACTTTGAAAAGCAGTTACGTGAATTGCTGACCAACTATGGGGAAGTAGATGAAGTATGGTTTGATGGAGCGAATGGAGAAGGGAAGAATGGTAAAGTACCGGATTATGATTTTGATGCTTGGTATAAGATTATTCGCAAACTTCAACCACAAGCTGTTATTGCTGTCATGGGACCGGATGTACGTTGGGTAGGTACCGAAACAGGATATGGTCGGAAGTCGGAATGGAGTGTAGTTCCTGTCAATTCCAAGTTACAGAAAAATATTGCAGCTCATTCCCAAAAGGATTTAACTTTTAAACCTACAGGGGATATGACCGGCGAAGATTTGGGCGGGAGAGATAAAATTGAACGTGCTCGTGCTTTAATCTGGTATCCGGCTGAGGCAGATGTATCTATTCGTCCGGGATGGTTTTATCATAAAAAACAGGATAAGCAAATAAAATCTGTGGATAAATTACTGGATATCTATTATGGGTCAGTAGGTAGAAACTGCGTGCTTTTGATGAATGTTCCTCCGGATAAAGAAGGACTTATTCATCAAAATGATGTGGATACACTGATGAAATGGCATCGTACGATTGAAAAGACATTTAAGTATAATTTAGCCCAAAAGGCAAAGATAGTTTCTAAAAAGGGGATTCGTCCTAAAGCAGTCCTGGATGGGAAATATAGTACTTATTGGACAACGGATGGAAAAGATACAACCGCTACAATTACTTTTAATTTGAAAAAAAGGACAACTTTTGACGTATTACTTTTACAGGAAGAAATTACTGTTGGTCAACGAATTGAAAAATTCGAATTAGATTATTGGACAGATAATAGTTGGAAGCAAGTTATAACAGGTACTACTGTAGGTTATAAACGTCTTTTACGGTTTCAACCTGTTACAGCCAAAAAGGTAAGGTTAAAGATTATATCTTCTAGACTAAATCCGACGATCGCCGAATTTGGGTTGTATAAGAGACCATAATTCGCCTTTCATATAGGCTGTAATCTACTTATATGGAATATGGATTAAATATAGTTTTATATTTATTATTTCTATGTTCTCTTGATGTAAACAGTATTGAAATATTCAAAAAACTTTACTTTTCTTTAGGGTATCCACCCTCTTTTATACACTACTATAATAGAGATCCGTTTTGAACCGAAGAAAGAAAGAATGGCTGATTCTATTAAAGTATTGATTGATAAATATTTACAGGGGAAATGCAACCCGAAAGAAGAGCAATTGGTTATTGAATGGCTGGAAGAGAATGATTTAGAAGAATATAATGATTTATCTTTTTCAGGAAATACCAGGCAGCGGATGGAGAATCATTGGGAAGAAATGACCCGGAATTTTCCGGAGTTATTAGCAGCTGATAAGAGGATGTCTCCTCAGAAGAAATCAAAGAAAAGAAGATTAGTAGCTGCGGTTTCTATAGGGATACTTTTTTTAGGAGCCTTGACCGCCTATTGGTTGGTGGCACGAAAGGATACTCCTCAATATGTGACGGGATATGGAGAAGTGAAAAGCATTGTTTTGCCGGATGGAACCGGTGTGACTTTAAATGCCAAATCTTCGCTAACCTTGCATGAAGATTTTAATAAAAAGAGGAGGGTGGTGGAATTGACAGGTCAAGCCTTTTTTCAGGTAAAAGAAGAAGCGAATATTCCTTTTATTGTCAAAACAAAAAAGGTGAATGTAAAAGTGTTGGGAACTTCTTTTGATGTGTCTGCCTTTGAGAATGAATCTGATGTGTCTGTTGCCTTAAAAGAGGGAAAAGTATTGGTACAGTCCGCCTATTTTAAAAAGAAATATAAAAAAGGAATTTTACTACAACCGGGAGAAGAAGCCGTTTTTAAAAAGAAAATGGCAAAGGTAAGCCTGAAAAAGTATAATACGAAGGTGAAACAAGCCTGGCAGCGCCAAGATCTCTATTTTGAGGATGCCGGAATCAAAGAGGTTCTTCATAAAATACAACGCTTTTATGGCGTCACCATTGATACGACAAATTTGCGAAATCGACAATGGCAATTGAGTGGAGAATATAAGAATCAGACTTTAAAAGAGGTTTTGGAGAGTTTGTCGTTTAATTATGATTTGAAATTTAAGCTAGAAGATAAGCATGTGATTTTATATGATAAGTATTAAAAATAAACAATTATGAGGATGGATACCAGTTAAAGATTTCTTAAAAAAGAATAAAAAACCGGCAAGCAGTAAACTTACCGGCGAAAAGTCAAAAAAACAGGGATTAAGTAAGAGTTAGAAGGCTACTTAATGCCCTATTGTTAACCCATGAATACAAAAATATGAAAAAAAGTTTATGTAAGGCTATTTATATGCTGTCAAAGTATTTTGCCATTGGCTTTATGGTTCAATTTTTTGTGTTTTCTACCTTATTGGGAAAAAGCGTAGAAGCACAATTAAGCTCCACCGTTTCCGATAATCTAGAGCATGTAACCGTAGAAAAAGTAATTAATGTCCTTTCTAAAAGGGCGCAGTTGAATTTTGTATATGATTCAAAGGATATTGATGTAGCAGAAGAAGTAAGTATTACAGGCAAAGATTTAAAGGCCGGGGAGGTGCTCAATGATCTTTCTGAGTTATTAGGTTTAAGCTATAAAAAGGTAGGAAGTACAATCACATTAAAGAAAATAAAGAAGAAAGAAAAGCTCAGGATGCTGCCTGCTCTTTCTATGTCTTTGTCATCACCTTCACTCTCAAATCATTCCATTGGATATGTAGGGAGTTTTTATAGCGCCTCAACTGTTTCCGGAACAGTTACGGATTCCAGTGGTAATCCGTTGATTGGAGTGACTGTAAAAGTGAAAGGAACAACAAAAGGAGCTGTAACGGATGCAAATGGACATTTTGAAATAGATGCAGACGAAGATGCGACCCTGGTGTTTTCCTATGTGGGGTATCAAGATCAAGAGGTACCTGTTGATGGAAGAACTAACATTGAGGTAGTCATGTCATCCGGTGCTACGGGATTGAATGAAGTGGTGGTAGTAGCATATGGAGAGAAACAGAAAAAAGATTTAAACAGTTCTATAAGT
This sequence comes from uncultured Chitinophagaceae bacterium, assembly GCA_964647485.1. Classification (GTDB taxonomy): domain Bacteria; phylum Bacteroidota; class Bacteroidia; order Chitinophagales; family Chitinophagaceae; genus FW021-bin31. Next base: position 14,444 of record CAZYHV010000016.1, read on the forward strand.
ACATTGGATATGGATGATGTGGCTCCTATTCCGGTGGCCTCTATAAATGATGCTGTTGCGGGTCGAATCCCGGGTGTAATTACAACATCTAGCAGTGGAGCTCCCGGATCGAAGAGTCAAATTTCTATTCGGGGAGGTGATAATCCTTTATTTGTTATTGATGGAATCATTCGGTCAAAGAATGATTTTGAAAACCTGGATCCCAATGATATTGAATCCTATTCTATCTTAAAAGATGCTGCGGCAACCTCTCTTTATGGAGCCAGAGGGGGGAATGGAGTAGTCTTAATTACGACTAAAAAAGGAGAAGCCGGTCAGGTACAAATAAATTATTCATTTAATCAAATTTGGTCTCAACCTACTATTCGCCCTGAAAGAATGAGTTCTTATGATCATGCTCTAGCTAAAAATAAGGTCTATGAAGCAGAAGGAAAAACTGCTCCTGTTGCCGACTCCATTCTTCAATATTATAAAGATCAATCTAAACCTTATTTATATCCCAATACCAATTGGCAAGACTTATTCTTGAAAAAGTTTGCACCGGGACAACGACATGATCTTTCTGTAACTTCCGGTACCAGAAAGTTGACTTATTATGCATCAGGATCTTATTTTCATCAGGGTACACTTTTGAAAACGGATCATAATAGCAATAACAGGGTTACTTACCGCTTAAATACGGTGAGTCATTTCGATAAAATTGGGTTAAAGGTAAGAACCGGTATAGATGGATTTGTAGAAAAGAACGAATTACCCAATTCCTCCACAGCTAGTAACTATCTCCAGTTATTTAGCCATGTTCAAAATAAACATTCTAATCAACTGGCATTTAATGAATTTGGTCTTCCATCTGCTCAAACATCAGATAACCCTGCTGTTGAATTATCAGATCTATCGGGATATAATAAAACTACTTCCAGAATATTCAATAGTATTCTAGCCTTAGACTGGAAAGTTCCATTTGTTGAGGGGTTGCATGTAAAAGGGAAAGGAAGTTATAATATGTGGAACTCCCGAGGGAAGTCTTGGAATGCTACTGCACCTTCTTATAATAATGGAAGTAAAGTCCCCATTCCCGGCAATCCTCCGGATCTCAGTGAATCATGGGGGGAAGGAAAAACTTTTACTCTTCAGGGGTTCTTAACCTATACGCATGATTTTAATAAACATCATCTTGACTTTACCGGTGTTTATGAGCAATCACAAGATTTCTCCAGTTCTCTTTCGGGGGCAAGAAAACAATACCAGATTATTTATGATCAGTTTGTTGCAGGACCTACAGAAAACCAAGAAATAAATGGAGATGAAAGTGAAAGTGCAAGAGCCAGTTTTCTAGGCAGGTTGTCTTATAACTATGCATCTAAATATTACTTAGATGCTACTTATCGTTATGATGGAATGGATTTGTTTCCTCCGAATAAACGATGGGGATCTTTTTATGCATTTGCCGGAGGGTGGATTGTGTCTGCTGAACCTTTTTTTCAGTCCCTTCAGGATAAAAATATTCTCAATTACTTAAAATTAAGAGCTTCGACAGGACTTACCGGAACAATAACGGGTATCAGTCGTTTTCAATATGTTCCGGGCTATAATGTAAATGCAAATGTTTGGGTTGTCGATGATCAAGAGAAACAAGGAACATCAGAACCTGCATCTCTACCGAGTACAAATTTTTCTTGGTTTAGTATCAGGAGTTGGGATGTGGGGTTGGACTTCTCCACTCTGGGCAGTCGGTTGTCGGGGTCTTTAGACTATTATTACAAAAGAACAACAGGTTATGTTACAGCTGATACGCGATTTTCTGAAACCTTAGGAATTGGTCTGCCTCCAATAAATTTTAAAGATGGTGCACATCGGCGTGCTGGGACTGAATTTAATCTAAGTTGGAGAGATCAGTCAGGAGATTTTCACTACCAAGTGGGAGTGAATTTTACCTACTTTAATCAATTATGGGAACGAAACCCTGATGAAGATGAAGCAGATTTGAAAGACCCTTATACTCGAAGTTCAGGAACCAGTGATGCAAGTTTAGAAACTGGTTATGTGAGTAATGGATTTTATCAAAATAATGAGGATTTACTCGAAGGTCCTAGAAGAATTAACTCGGTAAATATAGTAGCGGGAGATTTGAGATATATTGATGAAAATGGGGATGGAAAGATTGATGATAATGATTTTAGACATATTGGAAGCAATACTTTCCCTCGTATAAATTATGGTATCACTTTCGATCTGAGCTATAAAGGTTTCTATTTGAATGGTTCTGTGATGGGATCGGGTAAAAGGGATCGTTATCTAGGAGATGTGATTCAGGGAAGCTCGGCTCAAGCACAATTAGTGTATGCTTTTCAAAAAGACTATTGGAGACCGGATAATCAGAATGCTTTATTTCCAAGAGCTGTATCTTCAGCTGGTGTAAATGGAAGTAATAATTTTGTAACGAGTGATTTCTGGTTATTGAGATCCAGTTTCCTCAGATTAAAGGCTTTACAATTGGGCTATGATTTTACCAATAGTCTATTGAAGGCTTCTCCTTTTACTACTTTAAGAGTCTTTGTCTCAGGAACCAACCTACTTACGGCTTCTAAGAGTCTGAAGTATTATATTGATCCTGAATCCAACCCGAATAATTATGATTATCCCATACAGAGAACAATATCTGTAGGTGTGAAAGTGGGATTCTAATTGTATTTGTCAAATGATTAAAAATATAGAAAAATGGAGAAAATAAAGATATATATGGTACTAATAGGTCTTGTTGGAGTTTTTGCTCTTGGATCTTGTACTAAGAAAGTGTTGGATACCCAACCTTATAATAAAGTAGGGGAAGATGTCGTTTGGAGTAATACTGCAAATGTATGGACCTTTATTTATTCCACTTATGCCGATATTATGCCTGCTTTTGAAGGTGGAGGCCAAAATTCAACTCCTTATACCTTAAATATATTGGGATTTGATGGTATCTACGATATGGGCTCGGGAGTTTTTAGTGGAAATATGGATCATAATACTGATATGGGATTTGATAATTGGGAACAGGTAAGGAGATGTAACCTTATTATTCATAAAGTTCAGGCTTCTAAGGCGATCTCCGAAGAAGATAAAAAAAGCTTGATAGCTCAAGGTAAATTCCTTCGTGCGATGTCTTATTTTAATGTAGCAAGAAAGATAGGTAGGATCGTCTGGATCGATACGGTGTTAACCCCGAATGATAATTTAAAATTACCAACAACGAAGAATCCTACAGAAAGTTATCAGCATATTATTCAAGATTTGAGAGCTGCTATTAAAAACCTTCCGGAAACAAGTGGCAAAGCAATCGCAAATAAATACACAGCAGCCGCTTGGTTGTCAGAAGTCTATTTAGAGGCTATTGCTTATCAGAACTATCCGGATCCTTCGAATATTAGTTCCTCTGATCCAATGATTGATTCCGCCATTCATTATGCCAATATGGTAATTAATGAGGGAGGGTATTCAATGGATGCTGATTATGGTGGAATGTTTAATGAAGGGAATCCGAAGTCAGATGAAATTATTCAAGGAGTGTATCGAAAAGCAAAAAATACAAATGTTGTTAATACGCCCATGCAGTTGATGATTGCCAATATTAATAATGGTTATGTTCAACAATATGGAGGTAGCCCCCTTTATTCAGGAGCTAATGATCATGTTTTAGAAGGTTGGATCCAGGGAGGTCCTACTCAAAATCTGGCTGAAGCTTATTTGGTAATTGATAAGAATGACCCTTTAAAAGCTTTACCATGGGATAAAACTTCTCAGTACCAAAATGCCATAAATGAAAATGTAGCTATTCCTACATCTAAAATTCCTCAGGCTGGTGGAGAAACTTCTATTGAGCATGGACAAATCAAATCGGGAAGTAATGAAACCATTTGGACGCTAACTAATGAAGGTAGAGATGCGAGGTGGAACGCTTCCATCGTTAGTGACTCTACTGATTTGTATGGTTGGACGATAACAACCTCTATAAAAGGGAATGCTACCCGTTGGATGAAAATACAAGGTGCTGCTTATTATGTAAGTATTAGTAACCTGTATTGGAGAAAAGGAATGTATAATAATATTTCTCCCCGACCATTTTTTAATGTACCTACCGATTATCATTATGTACTTATGCGACTCGGAAGGGTGTACTTGAATTTGGCAGAGGCCTATTTACTTAAAAATGACGTGTCAAAGGCTGTAGATGCGTTTAATGAAACACGTACGATCCATGGACAACTCCCTAAATCGACTGCTTCAAATCTGTCTGATGCGTGGACAGACTACAAAAGAGAAAGAAGAGTAGATTTGGTGTTAGAAGATGATTATTATTGGAGTTTACTGCGTTGGGGAAGAATGGGAGGTCCTGCTAATCACGGAAAGGCTTCAGGAAGTGTCATTCCTGAATTAACCAAGGTTCCGAGAGTAATGGATATAAGCAAAGATCGGAAGAGCTTTTCCATCGTAGAAGGTTCTTTTTATGGTTCAAATGATGTTCGTGGTTTCCAAACGAAAAGATATTTGTTCCCCATTGCCCAAAGTTATCTAGATAGAAATCCAAATTTTGGTCCGCAAAATACAGGATGGTAATTTAAAAATCATTAATGAATTAAATCTATGCTTTATGAAAAATAAAAAAATAAATATTAAATTATTTATTATGTTTATATCAATGGGATTTTTATTGAGTTCCTGTTTAAAACATAATTTACCGGATTATCCCGAATGGGGAAAAACCATGATTTCTAATGTATATGTCGAATATCGTTATAATAGCAATGAAGATTATAATGGTAAACCTGTTGTTAACTATGAAAGATTGGATGTTAGTCAGAATATAGATACTACTTCGGGTGAAATTACCCTTGATATTACGGTGCCGCAAGCTTCCGGATCATTTACGAATAATGTAAGAAATCAAGTGAGTCAAGATGATTTAATCTTATACTTTGATCTCTCTACTGCCGCTAAAATGACTCCGGTAGGAGATACTCCGGGTCCCGGTTATTCTACGGATTTAACTGAACCACAAAAATATATTGTTACGGCTGCTGACGGGAGTCAAAAAACTTGGACAATTACGGTAAATTCATTTACCAAGTAAAAATTTGAGATGTTTTCTTTTTAAAATAGAAAACTTTAAAACGTTTCAGACTGAGTTTTTTTATATGGTTCGACAGGAGAGTAAAACCTATGTCGAACCATTACAATCAAATAGATGTAGATGGTAATTTGAAGCAAAATCCTAATTATTAAATTGAGAAAAGAATGTATCGTTAAGTACAGATTATGAAATTATTTTTCAATGAACACTTTAAAAATGAAACCTTAAATTTGGGTCTTATTATATCAAAAAATACATGTCTTGAAAAAACGATCTTTAGTCTTACTGCTCATCGTCATTGTAAAAACAAGCAATGCCCAAACATTTCATTCGGGAACAATTAATTTTGATGATGATTGGAAGTTTACCTCTATCCCTTTTAATGAATCTACCTCTAACAAGGTTGATAGCGTAAAGCTTGGAGGCGCAAATTGGGAGGATCAGTTTTCTGGAAAAACGGTTAATGTTGATGATTCTTCTTTGTTAAAACAGGGAATTTCATTGAAAAACGAAAAGACACTTTTAAAAGGACATTCCTGGGAAAATGTAACCTTGCCACACACCGCTTTTCCTGAGCCTGTACCGGTTATTCATCAAAAGAGGGGTTTTGCTTATTACAAAAAGACTTTTAAAATACCGGCCTCCTACAAAGGGAAGCGTATTACGATTGAGTTTGAAGGAGCCATGCAATTGGCTGAAGTATGGGTAAATGGGAAGTTTGTGAAACGGCATTTGGGAGGTTATCTTCCTTTTAGTGTGGAATTAACGCATATTGCAAGATATGGGGAGGAGAATACCATTTTTGTCAAATTAGACAATCGTGCCAATCCACTTTTCCCGCCCGGAAAACCCGTAGAACATCTGGATTTTCTTTATTATTCCGGATTGTATAGAGATGTATGGATGCATGTTACGGATCTGCTGCACATTACCAATCCCAATACTGCCGGTAAAAGAGCCGGAGGAGGAGTGTTTGTAAACTATCAAAATGTTTCTGAAAAACAGGCTACCGTAAATATTAAAACGAATATAAAAAATGAAAGTTCCCATCAAAGACTTTTTTTTCTGGTACAACAATTAAAAGATCATGATGGAAATACAATGGTAGAACAAAAAGCTGTTGACTTAATGTTGCCCGCCGGCAGCGATACGGAAATTGTTCAATCTATGGTGGTTGAGCATCCCCATTTATGGAGTCCGGATCATCCTTATTTATATGATCTGCATACTCTGGTGAAAGATACCGGGAAAACTATTGATGAGCTAAAAACGAATATTGGAATAAGAAGTATTTTCATCAATAAAGAAAAAGGACTTTTAGTGAATGGAAAGCCTGTGCGTATTACCGGATCTAATCGGCATATGAATTACCCATGGATAGGGAATGCCTTATCCAATGCGGCCAATTATCGGGATGCGAAGTTAATTAAAGAAGCCGGAATAAATTTTATTAGATTATCTCATTATCCGCAGGATCCTTCTTTTTATGAAGCTTGTGATCAATTGGGGATCATGCTGATAGATTGTACGCCCGGGTGGCAATTTTTTAACAAGGCTTCTTTTTTTAAACAAAAGGCATTTGACGATATTCGAGAAATGATTCGACGGGATAGAAATCATCCTTCTGTTGTATTGTGGGAAACCAGCCTGAATGAAGCGTATCCCCCGGCTTCTTTTAGATGCCGACAAGTAGAAACTGCTCGTAGCGAATGGTGGGGAACGGGTAATTTTTATACCGGTGGGGATGCTTATGTCAAAGCTTGTTATGATGTACCTTATGACGAATGGAGTGGAGATGCCGGTCATAGAGATAATAAAAGCTACCCAAACAATCCTTATCTGGCGCGGGAATATGGAGATTATGAATTTGGGGGTGGCCAGAGCAGTAGCAGACAATCACGTGGTAATGGAGAAAGAGCCTTGTCGCAGCAGGCTTGGAATCTACAATGGGAACATAATTGGAACAGGCAATATTATCCTCGCATGATTGGAGGGCTGACTTGGGCCTTTTTCGATGGCCTTGCCGGAGATATCAAAGAAGTGGAGGCCTGGGGGCTTTGTGATCTTTATCGCATTCCCAAGTTTTCTTATTATTTCTTTAAGAGCCAGCATGCTCCTCAACCAATGTTGTATATTGCTAATTATTGGACACTAAAAGGTAATCAGAAACGGAAAGTGGTTGTCTATAGTAATTGTGACAGCGTGGTTTTGTATGTCAATAATAAACAGGTAGGTGCTCAAAGTCCGGATGATGGTCCCAATTCTTCATATGGTACCCCTCTGAATCAGGGAGGTCATCCCTTTGATGGAGGAAACAGTAAGAATTTATCTCATCCTCCCTTTACTTTTTTCTCTGTCCCATTTTCATCAGGTACATTGAAAGCGGTTGGTTACATAGAAGGCAAAAAGGTCACCGTTAAAAAGAGGGAAACACCCCAAAAGAAAAAGAAGCTTCGTATAAAAGTGGCTACTCATGGAATCGACTTACGAGCAGATGGGGCAGATGCCGTTTTTGTATATGCTGAAATTGTAGATCGTAATGGGACGATTAAAGTATTGGATAATGATACCCGGGTTCATTTTACCATACAAGGAGATGCGGATTTTGTGGGCCCAACTACAACAAAAGCAGAAGCAGGTATTGCTTCTACCTTATTACAAGCCGGAAATAAATCCGTAGCTTTAACCATTAAAGCTACGGCACCGGGAATAGAAACTGCTGTTTATAAAATGAAAAGTGTTGATGAAGGAAAAGAAAAAAATGAAAAGAATCCTTAATTCATCTATTTTTGTATAACATTAATAATATGAGAGCAATCCACAAAAATGTTTCGACTTTTTTTCTCATCTGTCTTATTCTGAGTAGTGTTCATTTTTCAAAGGCGCAAGTAAAACAATATACTACTGCGAATGCACATTCTCATAATGATTATGAGCAGGCGTTGCCTTTTTATGATGCGTATGCGCGTCATTTTGGTTCTATTGAAGCGGATGTGTGGGCAATGGGAGAAACCTTATATGTTGCGCATAATAGAAGTGAAATAGATTCTGGTCATACCTTCAAAAAGCTTTATTTAGATCCTTTGATACACCGTATTCTGGTAAATCATGGACAGCCGTATGAAAATGGACAATCTTTGCAACTTTTGATTGATTTAAAATCTTCTTATACTAAGGTTTTACCTCTTCTAGAAAAGAAATTAAAACCATATAAAAAATATTTTGACAGAAGAAATAATCGGCATGCAGTGAGGATTGTGATTAGTGGGAATATGCCTCCTCCCGATAGTCTCCATTTTTACAGTCCTGTTTTTACATTTGATGGACGATTAAATACGGTTTATCCTCAACAAGATCTTCAAAGAATAAAACTGGTAAGTGCAAATATTCAACAGTTAGTTTCATGGAATGAAGATGGAGATAAACTCAGTTTGACAGAGCAGAGGAAAGTCAAAAAGGTGATTGATAGCATTCATCAGAAAGGTAAACTAATTCGGTTTTGGGCTACGCCAAATACGGAACGTGCTTATGGAAAGCTTATGAACCTAGGGGTCGATTATATCGGATCGGATAATCTATCCTTATTGGAATGTACGATTTTGCATGTTGAAAGATAGTTAAAAAAGAAGGCAGGATTCAACAGTAAGATAAGACCTTGTAAAAAATCGGGTTGTAACTTGAATTCGGTAGGTGTTCAGTTAGAATAATGTATCTTAGCGTCCATATAAACCATTTGGTAATAGATTATGAAAAAGCAATTATTCCCTTTCGTTTTAGTATTTTCATTGTTAATTGTTGGTTGTCAACAAAAAGAAAAAATAGCGCCTCCTGAACCGTATGGAGCCTTACCTACAGAAGCCCAGCTCAACTGGCAAGAGTTGGAGGTGATTAGTATTGTTCATTTCGGATTAAATACTTTTACAGATAAAGAATGGGGATATGGAGATGTAAATCCTGATCAATTTAACCCTACGGATTTTGACCCTGATCAGATTGTTTCAGCTGCTAAAGCTGCCGGAATAAAGGGGCTGATTTTTGTAGCAAAACATCATGATGGCTTTTGTCTATGGCCTACAGATGCTACAGATTACAATATCTCAAAAAGTGCATGGAAAGATACCCGCCTGGACGACACTGTCGGACAGGGAAAAGAGGATGTTGTCAAAGCTTTTGAAGAGGCAACAAGGAAAGAAGGTTTGCAATTTGGGCTTTATTGTTCTCCATGGGACAGAAACAATGCTCATTATGGAGATTCAACTTATCTTTCGATTTATAGGCAACAGTTGAAAGAATTATATAAGAATTATGGAAAGTTGTTTGAAGTATGGTTTGATGGAGCCAATGGAGGGGATGGCTATTATGGCGGAGCCAATGAAACCCGACAAATAGACCGAACGACTTATTACGATTGGGATTCTACTTGGAATATTGTACGTCATTTACAGCCGGGAGCGGTTATCTTTAGTGATATGGGCCCCGGGTGCCGTTGGGTGGGAAATGAAAAGGGGCATGCTGCCGATACGACTTGGGAGACCTTCACCCCGGAGGGTATTGATGGTGCAGCACCCGCTCCGGGAAGCATGAATTATACGACTTCGCCTACGGGTACGCGCGATGGAAAATATTGGATTCCGGCAGAATGTGATGTGCCCCTTCGTCCGGGATGGTTTTGGCATAAAGGGCAACAACCTAAAACCCCGGAAGAATTATTTAATATTTATATACATAGTGTCGGTAGAGCAGGAAATATGGACTTAGGATTGGCACCGGATACGACCGGACAGTTAAGTAAGGCAGATGTTCAATCTTTGGAAGGTTTTGGAAAAATCCTGAAAAATACTTTTGCTGGTAATTTAGCTCAAGAGGCTGATTTTAAACCGTCTAATGTAAGAGGAAACGATCAACAGGATTTTGGTACTCAAAAATTGGTGGATGGAGATCGATATAGCTATTGGGCGACCGATGACAGTGTGCATACACCTACTTTGGAAGTGGATTTGCAAGAGCCGCAGACCTTTGATATTATTCAGTTGAGAGAAAATATTAAATTGGGACAGCGGATAGGAAGTATAGCCGTGGATCAATGGAAAGACGGAGATTGGCAACAAATAGCTACGGCTACCGGCATTGGTGCGAATCGACTCATCAAGCTTTCGGATGCAATCACGACAAAGAAAGTCAGATTGAGAATAACCGACTCTCCTGTGTGTATTGCATTGAGTGATTTTGGATTGTATAAATATGAAGAAGAAGAGTAAAAATGAGGTTGAAGTGTGTCTTTTTTAGAATGGTTTAACCACAAAGAACACGAAGTAGGCAAAAAGTTCACGAAGTCATTTTCCTCTTGAGGATCATAAATCACGTGTCTCGGGATTGTTGGAAAGTGCTTACAAAGAAAGTTTGTATTATAAGTTAAGAAAAAAGGACTTTATGTGGAAAAAGAAAGAGCAATGCCGCTGGTCTTTGAGAAGGTACAATTAGAATGTGGGTATCGAATAGATTTGTTGGTAAAGTCGTTTTAGAATTGAAGAGCGTGGAAGCTTTGAATGATGTTCATTTAGCTCAGACATTGACCAATTTAAAATTGGGAAATTATAAATAGGGATTGCTAATGAACTTTAATGTGGTTTTATTAAAAAATGGTATCCGAAGGGGGATTAATGGTAAACTATGAAATTTATAGAAGCAAATTTTCTTTGTGCGCGTTGTGCAATCATGGAGCCCTTCGTGGTTAAGTAAGATATGAAATAAAAAACAATGAAAATAAACACTTTTTTACTTTTTGTAGTAACGATCCTCTTTGGTACGACCACTTTTGCTCAGCAGAAAAGTATAACCCATCATCGGCAATTAACTCCGATTATGGGATGGTCAAGCTGGAATAACTTTCATGTGGATATTAATGAAGATTTGATAAAGGCAGAAGCCGATGCCATGGTATCTTCAGGAATGCAGGCTGCCGGATATGAGTATGTCAATATTGACGACGGCTATTTTGGAGGCAGAGACGAGAACGGAAATATTCTGGCTCATCCCGAACGTTTTCCACATGGAATGAAAGCGGTGGCCGATTATATTCACCAAAAGGGATTGAAGGCGGGTATTTATTCTGATGCGGGCATCAATACCTGTGCTTCGAGTTGGGATCAGGATACTATTGGCTCGGGAATGGGCTTATATCATCATGAATGGCAGGATATTCAGCGGTTATTAGACGATTGGGGCTATGATTTTTTGAAAGTAGATTGGTGTGGTGGAAAATCTTTAGGACTGGATGAACAGACGCGTTATACCGAAATAAGTAACATCATCAGACAGGTCAATTCGGAAGCGGTTTTTAATGTTTGTCGTTGGGAGTTTCCGGGAAAATGGGTGGTAAATATTGCCGATTCTTGGCGAATTTCGGGAGATATTCGACCTACTTTTAAAAGTATTATGCATATTGTAGATTTAAATGCTGATTTGTGGCGGTACGCCGGTCCCGGTCATGTCAATGATATGGATATGTTACAAGTTGGTAGAGGGATGAGCTATGAGGAAGATAAAACACACTTTTCAATCTGGTGTATGTTGGCTTCTCCCTTATTGGCAGGAAATGATTTAAGAGAAATGTCGCAACAAACCATTGACATTCTGACAAACAAAGAAATGATTGCCATCGACCAAGACCCTTTGGTTTATCAAGCCAGAAGGCTCGTGGATCATGGAGATACGGAAGTGTGGGCAAGACCCTTAAAAGGAACGATGAGCGGAGAAGTAGCGGTGGCTTTGCTTAACCGTTCAAAGGAAAAGAAAAAGATAACTTTTAATGTGGATAGTTTGGGACTGGAAGCCAAAAAAGGATATACCATGCATGACGTGTGGAGTAAAAAGGATTATCTGCATCAGAAACAAGGGGAGCATACCTTTGAAGTTCCTTCTCATGGGATCGTCGTTTTGACTATTGAAGGAACATCGCAACCTTTCAATATCTTCCAGAGAAAATAAGATTATGCTTATCTCGAAACACAATATTATACACAGACTGTTTTTTGTCTGACAATAAAACATTAAATTTGGTCTTTCTTTTTAGTAAATAACAACGAATGATGAAGCATTTTTTCACCATCCTGGCATTTTTATTTATCCCTATCTCTTTTTGTTATGCACAGCAGCAATTGAAATTACGATATGAAGAACCGGCGGATACCACTTCAGAATATAAGATTGAGGAATCACTCCCTTTGGGGAATGGTCATTTGGGAGCCATGCCGGATGGGGGGATATTTAATGAGATGATTATTTTAAATGACATTACGATGTGGTCCGGGAGCAAGCAAAATGGGAATAGACCGGGCGCTGCCAGCCATTTACGACAGATTAGAAATACTATTTTTGAGGGGAAATATAGTCAGGCCGAAAACCTCGTCAATCAATATTTTGTTTGTGAAGGTGAGGGAACCGGACTTGGAGATGCAGCTGATGCACCTTATGGAAGTTATCAGGTTCTGGGGAATATGCATATCCAATATGATTACAATGAACCCCAATCTCAAATCGAGCCTCAAAATTATGTCAGATCTCTCTCTTTGGATAGTGCGATTGCCGTTACTACTTATAAATTAGGAGGCGTAACTTACCACAGAGAATATTTTACTAGTTTTTCTGATGATGTAATCATGATAAAAGTTACAGCTGATCAGCCTGGGGAGATTAATTTTGACTTGACAATAGATCGGCCGGAGCGCTATCAAACCCAAGTAGTAGGGCACGAGCTGCAGATGTTTGGGCAATTAAATGATGGATATGATGGGAAGGATGGTGTGAAATACCTTACTCGAATTAAGGTAAAAAATATCGGTGGAACCCTAACTGCCGGTAGAAATAATCTAAAAGTAGAAGCTGCGAATTCGGCTATCATTTATATTTCATCCACGACAGACTTTTTGGAAAAGAAAACTACTTCTTTTTATCAGCCTTCTTTTCATTATAAACAGTATTCGGAAGATAATTTAAAGAATGCGATGAATAAATCTTATGAGGAAGAGAAGAAAAAGCATATTCAGGCTTATCAAAAACTATTTCATCGTGCAAGGCTGAGCTTGGGAAAGGGAAATGCTAAGCATGCTAAGTTACCTACGAAAGACAGGTTGATAAAATATGAAAATGATAAAACGGATACAGAATTACCTGTCCTATATTTCCAGTTTGGTCGTTATCTCTTGATTAGCAGTACCAGACCCGGCTGGTTACCACCTAATTTACAGGGGTTATGGGCGAATAAAGTACATACTTCCTGGAATGGAGATTATCATGATAATATAAATATTCAGATGAATCATTGGCCGGTGGAACAAACGAACTTGTCAATGTTGAATGAACCTTTTTATAAATTGGTAAAAGGATTGGTGAAACCCGGAGAAAAGACAGCAAAAGTCTATTATGATGTAGATAAAGGATGGGTCTGTCATGCGATAACCAATGCATGGGGGTTTACGGCACCCGGAGAACAAGCTTCCTGGGGATCTTCTAACTCCGGATCCGGATGGCTGGCTAATTTGCTTTGGCGAAACTATGCTTTCACTTTAGATCGAGATTACCTGAAAAAGATATATCCAATTATCAAGGGATCCGCTCAATTTTACTTGAATGCTTTAGTTGAATATCCTAATAATGATAGCAATTGGTTAGTAACAGCTCCTTCCAGTTCTCCCGAAAACTCATTCAAGTATAAAGCGTCAGACGGTACAATGAAAACAGCGGCTGTCTGTGCAGGTCCAACTATTGACAATCAAATTATTAGAGAATTATTTACGCATGTGATTGAGGCCACAAAAACGTTGCAAGTTGATTCTGAATTATCTGCTTTATTAGATGCTGTTCGAAAACGACTTCCCCCCAATCAGATTGATGATAATGGAAGATTAATGGAATGGCTGCATCCTTTTGCGCTTACCAATCCTCATCATCGTCACATGTCTCCGGTTTGGGGATTATATCCGGGAACAGAGATCTCTTTTGAAAATGATTCAGTAATTGCCAATGCTGCAGAGAAATTGATAATTCAGCGCGGCTATGCTTCTAGTTTTGGCTGGTCTGATGGCTGGAAAATGAATCTATGGGCAAGATTAGGAAAAGGAAATAGAGCTTTTAGTTATCTTAATTATATATTGAAACCGGCGGCTCAAGGCGGGCATGCCTTTCCTAATTTGTTTGATTCTTACGGAGGTCATCATTCTCCTTTTCAAATCGATGCCAATTTTGGAGCGACTGCGGGAATTGCGGAAATGTTGATTCAATCCCAATCAGGAAAAATTAAGCTTTTACCTGCCCTGCCTGATGAATGGAATTCCGGATCTTATGAAGGACTTAGTGTACGAGGAGGAGGAGAAATGTCTGCTACTTGGAGCAATGGAGAATTAAAGACGGCTACGCTTAAAGCAAAGAGAGAAAATACTTTCAAAATAATTATTCCGGATCATCTTAAACTGCAGCCTCCCGATACAACGAATTCGTATCAAGTAAAAAATAATATACTGACGGTCTCAATGGAGAAGGGGGACCATATTCATTTAATCTTTAAAGAAAAATAAATATGATAAAAAGGACTTGTATTATGTTATTGTTAGCACTTGCCTGCTATAGTGGAAGTGCTCAAGATTTAGCACCTACGCCACCTATGGGATTTATGACGTGGAATTATTTTTCTACTGATATTAGTGCAGATGCATTGAGAGAAGTGGTAGATTCTATGGTCTCTACGGGAATGGTAGCTGCCGGTTATGATTATCTTTTTATTGATGATGGATGGCAAGGTGGAAGAGATAACAAGAATAATATAATTGCAGATCCTAAAAAGTTTCCTAATGGGATGAAAGCGTTTGTAGATTATGTGCATAGTAAAGGGATGAAAGTGGGCATTTATTCGGATGCTGCAGAGCTTACTTGTGGGGGATATACTGCTAGTCTCCATTTTGAGAATCAGGATGCTAAAACTTTTGCCAAATGGGGAATTGATTATTTGAAATATGATTATTGCCATGCTCCGGAGGATAGGGCTACCGCAGAAAAAAGATATAAAAAAATGGCAGATGCCCTAAAAAATAGCGGTAGAGATATTGTCTTTGCTGCTTGTGAATGGGGACGTCGGGATCCTTGGCTCTGGGCTGCCAAAGTAGGTGCACAAGCCTGGCGAACCACAGATGATGTACGCGACAAATGGAAGAACTTGAGTAATAATAAACATGCTACCGGAATTATGGATATTGTGAAGATTAATGGAGCCTTGGATCAATATGCAGGACCGGGACATTGGAATGATCCGGATATGCTGGTTGTTGGTTTGTATGGCAAAGAGGGGCCTTCGGGAGATTTAGGAGGTGTAGGCTGTACCGATGTAGAATACCAATCTCAGATGAGTCTTTGGTGCTTGATGGCGGCTCCATTAATGGTTACCTGTGATGTTCGCGACATGAATACTGCTACGCAAAGCATTTTATTAAATAAAGATATTCTGGCCATTGATCAGGATACGTTGGGAATGCAGGCGAAACGAGTGGTCGATAATGAAAACTGGTCGATTTTTGTTAAGCCTCTTTCAGGAGGAGATTATGCCGTTGGCGTATTAAATAAATCGAAAGATAAGCAGGGTTTTAAAATAAAATTGAAGCAATTAGGGTTGGAAGATCCCTACGATAGCTTTGACGTGTGGAGTAAGGAGAAGAAAAAGAAAAGAAAAACACTCAAGGCACAAATAGCATCTCATGAAACCAAAGTATGGCGATTAAGTAAGGATTAATTAATGTCTGAATAAACAATAATTATATGATTAGCTTTAAAAAAATTACTTTATTCTTATTGGTAGGACTTTTGGGTTGGTCCTCTTGCCAACAATCGAATAAGGAAGAAAAGACATCTCAAAAACAGCCTAATATTGTCTTTATTATGAGTGATGATCATGGATATCAGGCCATTAGTGCATATGGATATGGTCTTAATCATACCCCTTATATAGATAGTTTGGCAGCGGAAGGAATGTTATTCCGACATGCTTTTGTGAATAATTCCCTTTGTGCTCCGAGCCGTGCTTCTATTATTAGTGGGAAGTTTAGCAACAAAAGTAGTGTTGCTAAAATAGGTGATTTATTTGATGGATCTCAAACTACTTTTCCTAAAGCTTTACAAAAGGTTGGATATCAGACTGCATTCATTGGGAAATGGCATTTGTTTACGAAGCCAACGGGCTTTGATTATATTCACAGATTGCCCGGACAAGGAGAATATTATCAACCGGACTTTATTACGAATGAAGGAGATACGATTAGAGAGCAAGGTTATGTAACTCATCTCATTACAGACCATGCTATTGACTGGATGAACCAAAGGGATACGAGTAAACCTTTTGCTGTGATGATATGGAATAAGGCGCCTCACAGAGATTGGATGCCGGCTCTGAAGTATCTTAATGAATTTGATTCTGTTGATATCCCCGAACCGGAAACGATGTTTGATGATTATAATACGCGTACCCGTGCAGCTCATGAACAAAAGATGGAAATGAGTAAATGGTTGTCTCCGGATTATGATTTGAAAGAACAGATGTTCCCGAAGAAGCCTCATCGCTATGATCAGTTATGGGCTAATGTCTTTGGTCGTTTGACCAAAGAAGAACAAGCCGCTTTTTTGAAAGCCTATAAACCTAAGAATGAAGCCTTTCGAAAAGCGAATTTGAGTGGGAAAGAGTTGCTTCGTTGGAAATATCAACGGTTTGTAAAGGATTATTTGAGAACCATTCAATCTGTTGATGACAATGTTGGTCGGGTGATGGATTATTTGAAAAAAAATGGACTAGCAAAAAATACGATTGTGATTTATACTTCTGATCAAGGTTTTTATTTAGGAGAGCATGGTTGGTTTGACAAGCGTTTTATGTATAAACAATCTTTCCGTACCCCATTGATTATTCGGTGGCCGGGTGTGGTTAAAGCGGGAAGCGTGAGCGAAGCACCGGTCATGAATCTTGATATTGGAGAAACTTTGATTGATGCTGCAGGCGGAAAAATACCGGAAGATATGCAGGGCCGAAGTTTTTTACCCATATTAAAAGGCCATACTCCGGATGATTGGCGGAAATATGTCTATTATCACTATTATGCTTCCGGTGGAGAACATAATGTAGCCAAACATATTGGTGTGCGTTCTAAAAGATATAAGTTGATTTATTTCTATGAAAATAATGATTGGGAATTGTATGACATGAAGAAGGATTCGAATGAAGTAAATAATGTCTTTGGAAATCCTGATTATCAGAAAGTGCAAGATTCCATGCAGCATGAATTGAAACTTCAAATGGAGAAATATAATGACAGTATTCCGAATTATGAGGTGATTGAGAAATTATAGATGGAGTATGTAAATTTTATGAAAGAAGCGTAGAAGTAATGTTTAATGTCATACTTTTGTGAGGCAAAGGTGTGATAAGATCAGGTATATACCTTTCAGTTTTGAATTTTCAATGTGGTCATATTTTAATTAAAACTTTCCTGTTTAATGAGATATTTCTTTTCTTTATTGGTTCTTTTATGTTTTTCAATCACTGTTTGGGCACAATCTGAAAAAGGAATACATATTATTCCTCAACCGGTATCTGTTGATATACAAATAGGACATTTTACCCTCAATCAGGATACGCGTATCCTTTATGACAAGCCTTCTGCAGAAGGAGTTGCCGACCTTATACAATCGGAATTGGCTACAAGTACCGGATTTAAGTTGAAGATAAAACAACAAAAGAAGACGGCTCCCAACAGTATCTGTTTACAATCCAATTATATCTATGATTCTACTTTGGGAAAAGCCGGTTATCTTTTGGATGTCAATCCGGAAAAAGTATTGATTTCTGCTAATAATCCGAAAGGCTTCTTTTATGCTTTTCAATCTTTAAAACAATTATTCCCTCCACAAATAGAAAATGATTCGGTAGCTCATCATGTCCATTGGATTGCACAATCAGTGAGTATTATGGATTATCCACAATTCAAGTGGCGAGGACTTATGTTGGATGTGAGTCGTCATTTCTTTACGGTGGATGAAGTGAAGAAGTACATTGATGAGATGGCCAAATATAAGTACAATATCTTTCATTGGCATTTAACGGATGATCAGGGTTGGCGAATTGAAATTAAAGGGCTGCCAAAGCTAACAGAGGTGGGTGCCTGGAGAATCCCTAGTTTTTATACCTTTCAAAAGGAAGTAAGACCTGAACCGGGAGAGAAAACATCCTATGGAGGATATTACACGCAGGCAGAGATTAAAGATATTATTGCTTATGCCAAGGATCGATTTGTGACCATTGTTCCCGAAATTGATGTTCCCGGACATAGCCTGGCGATGATTTCGGCCTATCCCAACTTGTCTTGTACAAAAAAGCAATATCCTATTTATCCCGGAGATGCTCCGGATAGTATTGATAATGCATTGTGTGTTGCTAATGATTCTACTTGGACAATATTAGATAAAGTGTTTACACAAGTGGCTGCCTTATTTCCTTCAAAATATATTCATGTTGGGGGAGATGAAGCCAATCGAAGTTTTTGGGCAAACGATCCGAAAGATAAAGCCTTAATGAAAAAAAGGGGGCTCAAATCTCCGGAAGAATTACAGAGCTATTTTGAGAAGAAGCTGGAAAAACTGGTAAAATCCAAAGGAAAGAAAATTATCGGATGGGATGAGATTTTACAAGGAGGGCTAGCACCGGATGCAGCAGTCATGAGCTGGCATGGTCTGAGTGGTGGGAAAAAAGCCGCAAAAATGGGACATCCTGTTATCATGACCCCCTGGGGGAAAACCTATCTGAGTCAGTTACAAGGAGATCCACTGATTGAACCCGAAGGTCCTCCTCGTTATAATAGGTTAAATGAAATTTATAAAAAGACAAAGCTACTTCCAAAAGAAATTGATTCTCAAAATATCCTGGGAGGTGAGGGCTGTTTATGGACCGAATATGTTCCTAATTATCGACATGCAGAATATATGACTTGGCCAAGGGCTTTAGCTTTATCCGAAGTTTTCTGGGGAAGCAGAACTTCATGGGAAGATTTTGTTAGACGTGTAGAAGCAAATCTTCCTTATCTGAGAGAAGCACAGGTGAAATATGCTTCCAGTATGTTTGAGCCTATAATCTCTGCCGTTAAAGTAAATGATTCATTGAAGGTTGTCCTACAGTCGGCTATCCCGGGGGTAAATCTTTATTATCGCTTTGATGGTACTGATCCGGATAAATATTCACCGATTTACAAAGGTAAGCCGTTATCTATTCCCAATGGAGCGTCTCAGATTCGGGTAGTATCTTATAAAGAGGAAAAACAGGTTGGTCGACAAATTAATTGCCCGATGGATGTTTTGAAGAGAAGGGTGAAATAAAAAAAGAAGATCTAAATGACGAAATAAAATGTAAAAGGAAAATGCTTTCTCTTCTTTAACTTTTGAAAATTTTTAAATTTTAGTCTTATGATGATGAAAAGACCCTGTTTTTATGCCTTGATCGTATTTACATTGAGTGTATTTGTTTTTCCTAAAACAACAAATGCACAACAACTTTTGAAAGGATTTAAATATGGGAACGAAAAAGCTCCTTCCGGAGAGGAATGGAATGATCCGCAACAATATGCCTTAAATAAAGAACAACCTCGAGCTTATTTTTTCCCTTTTGAGGAAATACGTCAGGCGCGCAAAGTGTTGCCGGAAAATTCTTCTTATTGGAAATCTCTGGATGGAATCTGGAAGTTTCATTTTTCTAAAAGACCAAATCAAAGACCGGAAGATTTCTATAAACCGAGTTTTGATGTATCACATTGGGATACGATTCCGGTACCATCCAGCTGGAATATTTATGGGATACAAAAGGACGGAACGCTAAAATATGGGGTCCCTATTTATACCAATCAACGAGTGATTTTCCAGCATTCCGTGAAGGTTGGAGACTGGAAAGGCGGAGTGATGCGAACGCCTCCTAAAGATTGGACAACTTATGAATATCGGAATGAGGTAGGTTCTTTCCGAAGGGATTTTATGATTCCGGAGGACTGGGACGGAAAAGAAAAATTTATCAGTTTTGACGGAGTTTCCAGTTTCTTCTATTTATGGATCAATGGTCATTATGTCGGCTTTTCAGAAAATTCCCGCAATGCAGCACGTTTTAATATTACAAAATATCTGAAAAAGGGGAAGAACACTGTTGCTGTCGAAGTTTATAGAATTTCTGATGGCACTTTCCTGGAAGATCAGGATATGTTTAGGTTGCCGGGTATTTTTAGAACCGTAGCTGTTTACGCGACTCCTAAAGTGCAAATAAGAGATCTGAGGGTCATTCCTGATTTAGGAGAGAATTACCAAGGTGGCACCTTAACTATTCATGCAGATATTCGTAATTTTAATAAAAAAGCAGCTAAAGGCTATTCTTTGGAATATACCTTATATAGAAATAAGTTATATGCCGATGAAAATACATTAGTGAAAAACGCTGTTGCCAGAGCTTCTGTCAGTCCTGTAAAACAAGGAAAGATTGTTCAAGCCTCGAAAGCGACCTTAAAATTGGATCATCCAAAGAAGTGGTCGGCTGAAAAACCTTATCGTTATACATTAATTGCAGCGCTAAAGAACAAAAAAGGAGAAACAATAGAATGGACCTCTGTTTATACAGGATTTAGAAAAGTAGAACTGAAAGATACGAAAGCAGAAGATGATGAATTTGGAAGGGCAGGAAAATACTTTTATGTGAACGGGGAAACGGTAAAACTTCGGGGCGTCAATCGTCACGAAACCAATCCGGAGGTTGGAAAGGCTATTACTCATGGGATGATGGAGAGAGAAGTCCGGCTGATGAAACGAGCGAATATCAATCATGTCAGAAATTCTCATTATCCGGATGATCCGTATTGGTATTATTTAGCGGACAAGTATGGATTATATTTGGAAGATGAAGCCAATATTGAGTCTCATGAATATTACTATGGGAAAGAATCCCTTTCGCATGTTCCGGAATTTAAAGCTGCTCATGTTAATCGTGTGATGGAAATGGTGCATTCTAACTATAACCATCCGGCGATTGTAATTTGGTCTTTGGGAAATGAAGCGGGACCCGGGAAAAATTTTGCAGCAGCTTATGATGCATTGAAAAAGGTAGATACCTCTCGCCCGGTACAATATGAGCGAAACAACGATATTGTGGATATCGGTTCCAATCAGTATCCTTCTATTGCATGGGTGAGAGGGGCTGTCAAAGGAAAATACAATATAAAATATCCTTTTCACATTTCTGAATATGCTCATTCAATGGGTAATGCTTGCGGTAATCTGGCTGATTATTGGGAGGCTATCGAATCTTCAAACTTTATCATGGGAGGAGCAATCTGGGATTGGATTGACCAAGGGATGTATTATTATGATAAGAAAACAGGAGATAAGTTTACAGCTTATGGAGGGGATTTTGGAGATAAACCCAATGATGGACAGTTTGTATTAAATGGATTGTTGTTTTCGAATTATGAACCCAAACCACAGTATTATGAAGTAAAAAAAGTGTATCAAAATGTAGTTGTTGATGATGCAGATGTAAAAAAGGGAAATTTTGAATTACACAATAAATTCTATTTTAAGGATTTATCCGGTTATCAGTTGGGGTGGACTTTATTGAAAAACGGAGAAGCTGTGCAATCGGGAGAATTGAGCGATATGAATGTAGAACCAAGAGGAAGGAAAACCATTCACATCCCATATAAATATGATGATTTAGATCCTGCGGCAGAATATTTTATCGTTCTTCAATTTTTATTGAAAGAAGACAGACCTTGGGCAAAGAAAGGTTATGTACAGGGAGAAGCTCAGTTCTTAGTGAAACAAGCAACAGAAAAGCCGGCCATTGCTTCCGAAATGAAGAAAATAGACGGCTTAAGTTTTCAACCTTCGAAAGGAGATATTCAAAGTATTAGTGGAGATGATTTTATAGTGAAGTTTGATAAAAAGAAGGGAACTATATACAGTCTAAAATATGGGAATCAACAGATTATTAAGGAAGGAAAGGGGCCTCGAATAAATGCTATTCGTGCTTTTACAAATAATGACAACTGGGCTTACCAAAAATGGTTTGCCAATGGATTACATCATCTGAAAAATCATACCACCTCCGGTCAGTTTATTAAAAATGAAGATGGAACCATTTCTGTGTTATTTACGGTGGTATCTCAAGCACCTAATGCAGCAAAAATTACCGGGGGAACGAGTAGTGGACATAATCATGTTATAGAATTGACGGATCATCAATTTGGTCCAACTGATTTTAAATTTACGACTTCCCGGATTTGGACCGTTTACCCCGATGGATCGATTGAATTGGAATCCAGTATATCATCAAACAAACCTATTCTTTCTTTAGCACGCTTAGGTTATGTGATGAATATCCCCAAGACTTTACGTCACTATTCTTATTATGGCAGAGGTCCACATGATAATTATTCAGACCGGAAAACAGGATCATTGATTCAACAATATAGGAGTACCGTAGCAGATCAATTTGTGAAATTTCCCAAGCCTCAGGATATGGGAAATAGGGAGGATGTTCGCTGGGCTGCATTAACCAATGATTTGGGAGATGGAGCCGTATTTGTTTCGACACAACCTAAAATGTCGGCTTCTGCTTTACAATATTCTCCAATGGATTTGATATTAGCCCCACACCCTTATCAATTACCCCAACCGGGAGATACCTATTTAAATTTAGATGCTGCTTCTACCGGACTAGGGGGGAATAGCTGCGGACAAGGTCCTCCGCTAAAAGAAGATAGGGTGAAGGCAACACCTACGAATTTCGGATTTATTATTCGACCGGTGAACGACCATCGTATTACAAAAGTAGCAAACGTCAGACCTTCGGGTAAAACACCCTTATCTATTACTCGTAGTAAAACAGGGGTAGTGGATATTCATTCGGTGAATCCTGGAAGTATTGAATATCGAATAGATGATGGTAAAGCTCAAACCTACCATTATAAAGATATTCAGTTTAGGCAAGGAGGAACTATAACAGCCTGGTATAAAGAGGATCCTAAAATTAAAGTTCGTTCGAAATTTGAAAAAATAGAAACTGTTCCGGTGACAATTATGAATGTAAGCAGTGCAGAAGCCGGATCGGGAGATGCCGATCATCTTATCGATGGAGATCCCAATACAATTTGGCATACGATGTATTCGGTGACAGTGGCTAAATATCCACATTGGGTGGATTTTGATTTAAATGAGAAACGGAAAATCAAAGGATTTACTTATTTGCCACGGCAGAATGGAACCAATGGAGATGTAAAGGAGTATAGTATCTTAGTAAGTTCCGATGGTGAAAATTGGAATCCTGTCATTAAAGAGGGGATTTTCAAAAAGGATAAATCTAAAAAGCGCGTTCTTTTTAAACAACCGGTTGACGCCAGATATGTACGTTTTAAAGCACTGAGCGAACAATATGGAAGGGATTATGCTTCCGGAGCAGAGATGAGTATTTTAGAAGAGTAATTTATAAAAGCAGTATTTTAGATTTGTATGGGAAAACAGTGGGGCCGGATAGATACATCCTATTTATGCCAAGGAATAGATTTTAGAATTATATCTCAAAATTCCTTAAATTGAGACGAAAATTTAAATCTGTTGATATGCTTAAGAAAACTCTTGCTCTTGTTGCTTTCTCCCTATTTTGTATTACTATTACCCAAGCCCAATACCAACCGAATTGGGAATCTCTGGATAAAAAGAGCATTCCCGAATGGTATCAGGATGCTAAATTTGGTATTTTTATTCATTGGGGAGTCTATTCTGTACCTGCCTTTTCCAAAGTGGGAGGATATGCAGAATGGTATCAGCATAAATTACGTTCTGATTCTACCAGCCCTACGGCTAAATATCAACATGAAGTTTATGGAAACCAATCCTACTATGATTTAGCTCAATATTTTAAAGCACAGCTCTTTGATCCGAAGGCCTGGGCACAATTATTCGAAAAGTCTGGAGCAAAGTATGTGGCATTGACTTCGAAACATCATGATGGGTATTGTTTATGGCCGAGCAAAGCGGGAGATCGGGATTGGGGATTTCCCTGGAATTCAACAGAGGTGGGACCGCATCAGAATCTTATAAAAGCATTGTTTACAGCATTAAAAAAGACAGATGTAAAACCAGGTCTGTATTATTCGCTCTATGAATGGTATAACCCTTTGTATTTAAGAAATGTAGATTCTTTTGTCACTCAACACACTATTCCCCAGTTAAAAGACTTAATTAATAATTATCATCCTTATGTGTTATTTACCGATGGAGGATGGGATCAGAGTGCAAAGACTTGGCAAGCAACCAAGTTCTTGTCTTGGTTATATAATGATAGTCCGGTAAAAGACAGCATCGTTACTTATGACCGATGGGGGAGTGGGATACGTTTCCATCATGGGATGGTTTATACTCCTGAATATCAACCGGGAAAGACTTTTGATGGACATTATTTTGAAGAAAGCCAGGGAATGGGATATTCTTATGGATATAATCGTGCAGAAGATATCTCAGATTATAGTTCCGGAAGGTTATTGACTTTGCAATTGATTGATATTGTAAGCCGAGGAGGAAACTTTTTGTTGGATGTTGGTCCTCGTTCGGATGGGAAAATTCCTGCAGTTATGCAGGAAAGACTATTACATATTGGGAAATGGTTGTCTATGAACGGGAAAGCTATCTATGGTACACGACCTTGGAAAAGAACGGTACAATGGACGAAAGGGAAACGAGATTATAAGCCAAAAAAGGGGGAGACTCTTTTATTAAAACAAACTATTGATCCTGATTCGGGTTATGCAACGAAAGAGATTTTCTTTACTCATAAAAAAGATACTTTGTTCTGTATTTTGCCACAATATCCGAAAAAACAACTGGTCGTTAAAGATTTCCATCTCCCTCAAAATGCAACGGCTACATTATTGGCAAACGGAAAGCAACTTCCGTGGAAAAATACGGGGGAGAATGTGGAAGTAACTGTTCCTGAATTTGATCCTAATATGATGGAAGAATCGGATGCTTATGTGATTCAGTTTACAAGTGTTTCGGTGGCAAAGAGATAGCCACGGAAGCACGGAGAAGCACAGAAAAGAATCAGTGAAA
>CAZYHV010000016.1:39816-83675 GCA_964647485.1 uncultured Chitinophagaceae bacterium
AAAAGAATCAGTGTCGTTCCGTGTCTCAGTGGCAAAGAGATAGCCACGGAAGCACAGAGAAGCACGGAAAAGAATCAGTGTTGTTCCGTGTTTCAGTGGCAAAGAGATAGCCACGGAAGCACGGAGAAGCACGGAAAAGAATCAGTGTCGTTCCGTGTCTCAGTGGCAAAGAGATAGCCACGGAAGCACGGAGAAGCACAGAAAAGAATCAGTGAAATTCTGCGTTTCAGTGGCAAAAAAACAAATACTTATGAGTAATTTAACAATCTATCACAATCCTCGATGCAGTAAAAGTAGGGGAGCATTAAAAATACTAGAAGAAAAAGGTTTATCTCCTGATGTTAGATATTATTTGAAGGAGGCACTTTCAGAAGAAGAGTTGAAGTTTTTATTGAATAAACTGGGTATAAGAGCTGAAGATCTTGTAAGAAAAGGAGAGAAGTTGTATAAGGAGCAATATAGAGGAAAGACTCTTTCAGAGGCAGAATGGATACATGTTTTGACAGAACATCCTCGGCTAATAGAACGGCCTATTGTGATTAAAGGAAATAAAGCAGTTATTGGTCGTCCACCGGAAAAGGTCATGGAGCTTATATAGCATTCTTGATAAATGAAGCAATCGGATTTTCATTAAGGGGTAACATTAACTTAAGAAGAGGTATTTCATGTCAAACACCTTGAAAATATACAAGGTGGTTTTTTAACCTTTAAATGTTATCAATCATGAAAACAAAAAACTTTACGCTCAAAGACTGTAGCTCTTTTGTATTATTTCTTTTGGCTATGTTCTTCCTATTCTCTTGTTCTAAGAGTAATAATGCGGTGTATTGGAAAAATAGTACTCCATATTATCTCACTGATGGTACCAAAGAAGCCATGGTAAAAGATATGGTTTTCTTTGGAGATAATATATATATTACGGGATATGAAAAGGCAGATCAAAGCCCCGGATCTAGTAAGATAGCTAAATATTGGATAAATGATGCTGCGCATGCAATAGCTCTTTCTGACGAAACAAATAAAGGAGAAGGATCCTATATATTTGTGACTGAAGAGTAGCCTATGAGTGTGTGTTTGTAGTAGTGAGAAGCCAATCTGCCAATGCGTGTAGATTGGCTTTTTTGGAAAAAAGAAGTTCAAAACTACAATAAACTATGT
Organism: uncultured Chitinophagaceae bacterium; assembly: GCA_964647485.1. Classification (GTDB taxonomy): domain Bacteria; phylum Bacteroidota; class Bacteroidia; order Chitinophagales; family Chitinophagaceae; genus FW021-bin31. The sequence continues at coordinate 40,975 of CAZYHV010000016.1, forward strand.
TAATAATTTGGAAATGAAGTGCTTAAAAGTGTATTTTTGAGTGATAGAGAAGTCGTTTTTGTGTCGTTTGGAACGGCTGATCTTTCTCTTATTGTAAACTTATCAGGGATTAAATGCGAACAATTTTACTCTTTATATTACTCTTATTAAGTGGTTTTTTAGCATTTGGACAAAATGTGGTGGTGAAAGGTGTTGTACGTGATAAAAGTACGAAAGAACCGTTGCCTTTTTCTTCGATACAATTTAAAGGAACGACCATAGGAACAAGTACGAATGAAGATGGGGTTTATGAACTGCATCTTGATTATTTTCCGGGAGATACCATTTTAGCAAGGACGATTGGGTATAAAACACGATTGGTTGCGATAAATAAGAAGAAAAATCATCAGACTCTCAATATTGAATTGCAAAGAAAAGATTATACGCTGAACGAATTTGAAGTTCATGCAGGAGTAAATCCGGCATTGACGATGTTAAAAAAAATAATTAAGCATAAGCCGGAAAATAATCCGGAAAAATTATCTGCCTATACTGAGAAGATATATAACAAACTGGAGTTTGATTTAGATCGGTTGAATAAAAAGAAGATTCAACATTCTAAATTATTAAAGCCTTTTGCCTTCCTGTTAAATAATATTGATTCTACCTCAAGTGATCAACCTTTTTTACCAATATTTTTGACTGAGACGATTTCTGATTTTTATTATAAAAATAATCCAAAGAAAGAGAAAGAAATTATTCGTGCAAGCCATCGTTCAGGAATAAAAAACAGTAGTTTTACTCAGTTTCTTGGAAATATGTATCAGAAAATAAATATATATGATAATTATATTTCCGTATTTGGAAAAAAGTTTCCAAGTCCAATTAACAACAAAGCAACGGTTTTCTACAATTATCATTTAGTAGATACCCAATATATTGATCATCATTTATGTTATCAGATTGCGTTCGAGCCGCGACATAAAGAAGGACAATATTTTTTTGGTGATTTTTGGGTAAATGATACCTCTTTTGCTATCAAAAAGATGAATCTTCAGGTGACAAAAGAGGCCAATATAAATTTTGTTCGTAAAATTAGTATAGTACAAGCTTTTAAAGCTTTGGGAGATACGGCTTGGTTGGCAACTGAAGACAAAATAATAGCCGAATTTATTCCCATTGGAGAGAATAAACCGGGTATTATTGGCAGAAAAACAACTCATTATTATGATATTAAAATGGGGGATTCTGCCGTGAATCATATTTTAAATAAAAAAAAATACCGAGGGAGTAATCTTTTTGTTGAAGAAGGAGCCAATGCAAAAGCAGATAGTTTTTGGATCAAGCATCGGTTCATTGATTTGGGAAGAAATGAAAAAGCTATTTATAGCATGATGGATACCTTAGAGACTATGCCTTTGTATCATAAATATGTGAATGTTATCCAATTTATTACGACAGGAACCAAGGCTTTTGGCCCGATTGAAATAGGACCTTATTATTATTTTATTAGTGGAAATCAACGAGAAAAGATAAGATTACGTTTTGATGTAGGAACAACGAAAAACTTGTTTAAAAATATCTATCTGCATACCTATTTAGCCTATGGCTTTGGAGACCATCAATTTAAAGGAGGAATATCCGGGTTGTGGCTCCTCCATCGACATCCCCGAATGTCACTTTATGCCTCTTATACTCATGATCTGGATAATGGAGGTGGAGGGAAAGATATTAGTACCGATAATATTTTTTCTCTGGCCATTAGGAAAAAAGGGATACCTCAAAAGTTTGTTATGGAGGATGAAAAAAAAATTGGTTTTTATAAGGAATGGTTGAATGGTTTCTCCTTAGAAGGAACATTTACCAATAAACGTTACCATCCTTATGCTCCCTTGCCGATAAAAAGTGATTTTACGAAAGGAGTTGGTTCCTATAGTGTCTTGGATAATTCTGAATTTAAATTAGCCGCTCGTTTTGCCTATCGAGAGAAAATTTTAGAAGGAGACTATAAAAGAATGAGCTTGGGAAGTAAATATCCGATATTGAAAATCTCAGGAGCAGTCGGTTTGAAGGGAGTGTTGAATAGTGGATATCACTATGAAAAGTTGCAAGTTAAAATATCCGATAAAGTCTCTATTGCTCCTTTTGGGAAATTAGAGTATGCCTTATATAGTGGAAAAATATGGGGAGATCTGCCCTATTTACTTTTAAAAATCCATCAGGGGAATGAGCTTTATTATTATAATTATCATGCTTTTAATATGATGAATCGCTATGAGTTCTTAAGTGATGAATGGTTAGGATTTAATTTCGAACATCATATCGGAGGAGGTCTTTTTAACTATATTCCTTTGTTGAAAAAATTAAAATTAAGACAATTTTGGACGGTGAAATATGTCATTGGCGGATTGTCTGATGTCAATAAATCATTGAATTTTGGAAAAGGATACAATTTTCAAACATTGGAGGGGAATCCTTATCTAGAATTGGGAACAGGAGTAGAAAATATTTTGCATTTTATTCGTATAGATTTTGTTTGGCGAGTATTACCCCAATCGGGATTAGATATCCCTTTAAGCAGGAAATTTGGTATCTTTGGTAGCTTTAAACTCACATTTTGATAACAGTCATTTTCAAAATAGGGAAGAGTCTGTCAAACTGTTGATTAAAAACGATTTGTAGAGCTGTTTCCAAAAAGTGGGGAATAATGCGGGTTAAAACAATCGGTTTATAGATCGTTGTTGCCCGACCAGGATTCGAACCCGGACTAACAGAACCAGAATCTGCTGTACTACCATTATACTATCGGGCAAGGAAAGTGTTTATTAAGAAAAAGTAATCAGTAATTAGGAGGATTGCTTCTCGGTATAGTGAATACCTCGGTTTCCGAATACTGATTACTTTTATTAAGTTGCCCGACCAGGATTCGAACCTGGGCTGACAGGACCAAAACCTGTTGTGCTGCCGTTACACCATCGGGCAATATGTTATTACCTTATTGAGGGCGCAAAAATACATGCTTTTTTTTAATGAGCAAATAAGTTGACAAAAAAATCTTTACCTTTGCATAAAAAATATAAATAAAGAAAGCGATGGGTAAGAAACAATGGCTTGTGGCATTGATAGGAATAGTCGTAGTAGTGGCTATTTATGCTTTTGGAGAGAGAGTAGTTCAGGCTAGTGATGCACCTGCTGTGAAGATGGCAAATGATGCAGCTAAAATGTCAGGAACAACTGCTTCTGCGACCTCTTTTTCTTCTATTCTTAAGCAGGTCAAGAAGAACCAGCCTTCGGATGTGCAAATGAGATTGACTAGAATAGAAGGAACGGTTACTCGTGGTAATGTAAAAGAGCAGAAGGTAAGGGCTTATGGTCAGCTTGCTGCGGTTTGGGACAGCTTAGGGCAGGTCGCTATTGCTGCTCATTATAAAGGTGAACAAGGGAAGTTGGAAAATTCCGAAAAATCGTTAACCTTTGCAGCTTTTTTATTATTAAGGGATCAAGAGAAAACAGAAGATCCGGGAATTCGTCAATGGAAAATACAAGACGCAAAAGGGTTCTTAGAAAAAGCAGAGAATATAGATCCGAATAGTGACTCCGTACAGGTAGGACTTGCTCAGGTAGATGTAGCTTCCGGAGAGGTGATGCAAGGAGTTCAGAAACTTTTAAAAGTAACAAAAAAGGATCCTAATAATATAGCTGCAAATATGACTTTAGGGCGCCTATCTATTACTTCCGGACAATTTATGAAAGCTGTCGATCGATTACAAATTGTTGTAGATCAACAACCGCATAATGTTGAAGCACTGTATTATTTGGCAGAAGCATATAAAAATACCGGAAAGAAAGATAAAGCCATAAAGATTTTTGAAAAGTGTAAAGAGTTGGTAGATGATCCCGGCTTTGATAAAGAAATTGATAATTATATTAAAAAATTTAAATAAATTTTCTAAAACTATTAAAATTTAAAATTATGCCTTCAGGAAAGAAAAGAAAGAGACGTAAGATTTCTACTCACAAACGTAAGAAAAGGTTAAGACAAAATCGTCATAAGAAGAAATAGGCTGCAATCTTGTAGTCTATTTTATCCTTTTATTCCCTGAAACCATTATCACTTGTACTTTAGGGATTCAATAGTAATTCTATATTTTTAGAGTCATGACAGTGATGTGCCTATAATAATAAGGCTCCTGTCTTTGGTCTATTACATTGATTATGCTGCTCAATTATAACAGAAGCAGTTTTTAGATAATGGTTAAAAACGATTTCATTGGATAAAGAATTAATTATAAATGCGAAATCTTCCGGGGTGGATATTGCCCTGTTGGAAGATCGAAAGCTGGCGGAATTACATCATGAAAATGAGGATGTTCAGTTTGGCGTAGGAGATATTTATTTGGGTAAAGTGCGAAAACTTATGCCCGGATTAAATGCGGCCTTCGTGGATGTTGGGTATGAACGCGATGCTTTTTTACACTATACAGACTTAAGCCCGCATGTCCGATCATTGTTGAAGTTTACCAAAATGTGTATGGGTAAAAACAACAAAAAGGAGATGGACTTTGCGAAGTTTACAATCGAGCCTACGATTCTTAAAACAGGCAAAATTACGGACGTTCTCAATAAGCGTCCGAACCTTTTGGTTCAAATTTTAAAGGAACCTATTTCTACAAAGGGTCCCAGATTGACTTGTGAGATCTCTCTTCCCGGACGTTTTGTCGTCTTGACTCCTTTTAATGATATGGTAGCGGTCAGTAGAAAAATTACCTCTTCTGATGAACGAAAACGTTTAAAGAAAACCGTAGAAGCAATCCGACCCAAAAACTTTGGGGTCATTGTTCGTACGGCAGCAGAAGGGAAAACGACAGCTGAATTACATGGAGATTTATTGGAATTGAAAGAAACCTGGAGCTCCATCCAGAAAAACCTTAAAGGAACTACCCCTCCTGCCAGAATATTAACAGAACAAAATCGTACGACGAGTATTCTCAGAGATTTATTGAATGAAAATTTTAATAAAGTCGTCGTTAATGACAAAGGAATCTATAACGAAGCCAAAAATTACATCAAGAAGGTAGCTCCAAAGAAAAAAGACATTGTTTCTTATTATCATGATGATGGTATTTTCGATCGCTTTGGGATTACACGACAGGTGAAGAGATCCTTTGGAACAACGGTGAATTTGAATAGCGGAGTTTACCTGATTATCGAACACACAGAAGCTTTACACGTCATAGACGTAAATAGTGGGCACAAAAGTTCTTCTAACAATCAGGAAGAGAATGCGGTGGCTTCTAATTTGGAAGCTGCGAAGGAAGTCGCTCGACAATTGAGATTAAGAGACTTAGGTGGGATTGTGATTGTGGATTTTATTGATATGAAACTTCCTGAGCATAGGAAGCAGGTCTATCATGCGATGCAGGAATTTATGAAATCTGATCGGGCACGGCATTCTATTTTATCTATTTCTCGCTTTGGACTGATGCAGATTACAAGACAAAGGGTAAGACCGGAGCTGGAAATCTCTACTTCGGAGCTGTGTCCTACTTGCCATGGTACCGGGAAAGTAGGTCCTTCTATTCTAATTGCCGATAAAATAGAAAGAAAATTAAAATACCTGATTGAGAAAAATTATAAAAAACTAAAATTACAAGTGAACCCGATTTTATATGCCTATTTAAAGAAAGGAGTCTATAATAAACAATGGAAATGGTTCCTCTCTTTAGGGCAATGGGTACAGATTAAATCGGATACTTCCTGTAATCTGATTGACTATAAATTCATGGATGAACATGGAGAAGAAATAAAAATATAAACAAAGAATACAGGAGAATATATAGGAGATAAGGGTAAATATGGTTTGATGTTTGCCCTTATTTTCATTAACTAAACGGTTAGGTTGTGATGAAAAATAAAAATTTACTCAAGGCGGGGCTTTTAATGCTGTTGACTACCATGTTTTTTTTGATGAGTAATCCGGTAATGTCAAAAGGGGATAGTGCATATGTAAAAATTCTTTCTTTCTCAGTAAAATATGTACCGGCAAGTAAAGCAGTGAATATTCATTGGATAACAGAAGAGGATAGAACGGGGGTACAATATATTATTGAACGGTCTCTGGATAGTAATACGTTTCGAATGATTGGATATGCGAAAAGTAATCAGGATGCTGAAGGGAAGAAAGACTATTATTATTATGACTCTGATCCCATTGGAGGAGTGACTTATTATAGAATTAGAGAGATTCCGGATACTGCCAGACAATATGTGACTCCTTCTGAGAGAGTGAGTACTCCCATTTCTCAGATGTCATTGGTGCAGTTGCTACTTTCTAAAGATAACACAGAATTGGATTTCGCTATTGTTTCTCCGGATGAAGCAAATACTGAAATTCTCATTGCGGATGTCCAGGGAAAGATCAAATCTTTTTTCACTCTTACATTAAAAAGAGGAGCTAATACACGAAGTGTTTATACGGGGAATCTGGCGCCGGGAGTTTATTTTTTACAGGTAAATAATAAGGATAACGGAAAGTCTGTTATGAAGCAATTTATTATTCCGGAATCTTCCTCTGACGGTTTAGAAGAGTTCTGATTCATTCTTGTGTATATACACGAATAATTCTACGAGAAAGCCCAGTTAATAACTCATAAGGGATGGTTCCGCCGTTTTGGGAAACTTCTACTATTTTGGGAGCTTCACCAAAAACAGTCACATATTCTCCTTCTTCAGCTTCGGGAATATGGGTAATATCAAGCATGAGCATGTCCATACATACTTGTCCAATGGTGGGAGCATATTTTCCATGGATGTACATCTTTCCTTTTCCTAAACCCAGGCTTCGGAGATAACCGTCCGCATAACCTAAAGCTACAATGGCAATCCTCTTTGAATGAGACACTTTCCCGGATCTTCCATATCCTACCGTTTCTCCGCTTTTTATTGTTTTGATTTGTGAGATCACTGCTTTTAAGGTGTGAACAACTTCTAATTTCTCCTGAATCGCCGGCTCAATGCCGTAAAGACCAATCCCTAATCTGACCATATCATATTGTAGATAAGGATGACGACTTATACCGGAAGAATTAACCATATGTCGAATGACAGGATAGGAAAGATTTTCTTTAATTTGAAGGCTCATCTTTTCAAATAAATGTCCTTGTGCTTTAGTAAAGCTGTCCATTGTAGGATCTTCACTGGCGGCCAGATGGCTAAAAATTGAAATGACCTGTAGGCTATCTTGTTCTTTAAGGAATCGGACTAGGGTCGGAAGATTTTCCTCCATGAAACCTAGCCGATGCATTCCGGTATCTAAATTCAAATGTATAGGATAGTGGGTAATCCCTAAAGAAGCGACCTTTTTCCTAAAGGAGTATAGCATGGAAAGAGTGTATATTTCCGGTTCTAATTCCCATCGGATTAGGTCTTCAAAATAAAAAGGATCCGGATTCAAAATGAGAACAGGTAAATTAATCCCTTTTTGGCGTAAATGTATGCCTTCATCAATATTTGCGACAGCTAAATAATCTACTCGGTGATATTGTAATAATCCGGCAATCTCGGCACTACCACTCCCGTAGGAAAATGCTTTAACCATCACCATGGTTTTAACTCCCGGTTTTAATAAAGATTGATAGGTTTTTAGATTATGAACAACTGCATTTAAGTTAATGGTTAATTCTGTCTGATGTTTCTTTTGTTCGAGGAGCCTATTAATCTTTTCAAAAGCAAAACTTCTTGCGCCTTTAATGAGTATGATTTCATCTTGAAAAGGAAAATCTTTTTCTGAAAAAGAATGATTTTTAATGGATGCAATAAAATCCGCTGTTGTAGGATAAAAATTTTTGTTAGAAAGATCTTTGAATAAGGATTGACAGGAGCAAAGCTTTGGTCCAATACCAATGAAGCGATCGATCTTTTTTGCTATGAGTACATTCACAATTTTCTGATACAGTTCTTGTCCTTCAACTCCCGATTGTTCGACATCGCTTAAAATAAGGGTGTGTTTGTTTTTTTGATTTTGATGAAATAAAAAATCTAAGGCAACTTTGATTGAAGTGAAATCTGAATTATAACTATCATTAATCAATATGCATTCTCTAATTCCCGGTTTCATTTCCAGTCGCATGGCAACTGGTTGGAGCTGTTTCATCCGCTTGGTAATAACTTGTCTTTTGAGTCCTAAATACAACAACAAACACCAACAGTGTATGGCATCTTCAACAGACCCTTTATCGGTAAAAGGAATTTGAATAATCTGTTCCTCTTGCTGAAAGATACCTTTAATACATGAATGAGAAGATCCGTCTTTTTTTATTTCTGTAATGAGGAGGTCGGCATTACTTTCTTTTTGAGTGCTCCAAGAGAATAGCTGTAGATCATTACCTTCTTGATTCGTTTTCCTTTGAAAGTGAGCTATCTCTTTTGTTAAAAGATTTTCTTCTTTATGAAAAATGAGGATTTGTGCATTCTTAAAAAGTAAAAGTTTTTGTCTTATTTTTTCTTTTTGACTTTTAAATCCTTCTGCATGAGCTTCTCCAATATTGGTAAATATACCTATAGAGGGTCGTATCATCTTTTCCAATTTTTCCATCTCTCCGGGTTGTGAAATTCCTGCCTCAAAAAGTGCTATTTCATGCGAGGCATTCATTTCTGCAATTGATAGAGGTACCCCCGTTTGGGAATTAAAACTTTTAGGACTGCGAACCATGTGAAAATCGGGATGTAACAATTGAAAAAGCCATTCTTTAACTATTGTTTTTCCATTGCTACCGGTTATCCCTACTACAGGTATAGAGAAGTTATTTCGCCAGGCAGTTGCTAATTTTTGTAGAGCAGATAAGGGATGGGGTACTTGAAAAAAGGTAGCTTCAGGGAAGGGAATAATATCAAAATTCCGGCAGACTAAAAATGCTCTGACCCCTTTATTATATAATTCATTTATGTATTGGTGTCCATCCTGTTGTTCTGTTCTTAAAGCAACAAAAAGGGTTTCTGAAGGATGCAAAAGTCTTCTGCTGTCAGTAAGTAACAGGCTGATTGTCTGGTCGTTGCTACCAACCGTAGGCAAATGAAGAATCTTTGAAATCTGCTCAATGGTATATTTCACACTTTTATTTTATGCTTTCTTTTTCTGTTCTCTTGTTTTTATATAAAGATAGCAAAATAGATCCTGCCAAACAAAAGACAATCACGGCCAGTGATGCAATAATCGGTATATGAAGTTGGAAGATCTCTACCAGCATTTTTAATCCGATGAAGATTAATATGATAGCAATTCCGTGTTGCAAATATTGGAACTTGTTCGCAGCTCCTTTAAGAAGAAAAAAGAGTGATCGTAGACCTAAAACAGCAAAGATATTGGAAGTATAAATAAGCATAGGAACTTGTGTTATACTGAAAACTGCAGGAATAGAATCTAAGGAAAATACCAAATCTGTTATTCCCAAGATAACCACCACCACCATAAGTGAAGTGAAATATCTTTTTCCGTTTTTCTTCATACTATATTTTCCTCTTGGAGGATCATCTGTAATTCTGAAATGTTTCTTTATAAATCGGTAAGCCGGATTTTTATCTAACTCAACTTCATCTTCTTTATGGCTGATAAACATTTTAAAGCCGGTATAAACCAAAAAGGCGCCAAAGAAATAAAGGACCCAATGAAACCGGCTGACAATGGCTACTCCTACGGTAATGAAAATAATCCTAAGGACGATAGCGATCAAGATACCAATCAAAAGAGTTCGCCCATATTCATGTTCATCAATTTTAAAAAAGTTAAATATAATAATGAATACAAAAATATTATCAATGGATAAGGACCATTCCATGAGATAGGCACTGAGATAACTAACCGCCATGTTATGTCCATCTTCAAACCAAATAAAAACTCCAAATGCCAGAGATAGACCGATCCAAAAACAAGTTTGAATTAATGCTTGTTTTAAAGAAATTATTTTGTGACTTTTACTAAATAATCCGAGATCGAATACCAAAGCCACAAGTAATACAATGCCAAAAATAAGATAAGTCCATTCTTTTGCAGACATTTCTAAATATATTTAATCAGATAGAGGCAAATATAATGGCAATAAACTACAAATTCTTAATCTACTCAGATTTTTGAAGGGGAAAAGTATTTATTTTTTGATATTTAGTTTCGGTGATGTTATTGTATTGTTTATCTTTGTCCATTATATTTTCAACAGTACTTCAATAATTCTATGCAGCCTTCAGTTAAAATCTTTTCGGGAAATCAGGCGCATGTCCTGACAGACAAGATTGCTTTAAGATATGGTACCGAACAAGGACGTATCAATATTCAAAAATTTAGTGATGGAGAATTTCAACCGGTCTTTTTAGAAAGCATCCGGGGGGATTATGTCTTTTTGGTACAGAGTACCAATTCGCCATCGGATAATCTTATGGAGCTTTTGCTGATGATAGATGCAGCAAAAAGAGCTTCTGCAGGGTATATTACAGCTGTTATTCCATATTATGGTTTTGCCAGACAGGACAGAAAAGACAAACCCAGAGTAGCTATTGGGTCAAAGTTAATTGCCAATATGTTAGCTACTGCAGGAGCGGATCGCGTGATTACCATGGATTTACATGCGCCTCAGATTCAGGGTTTTTTCGATATTCCCGTGGATCATTTGGACAGTTCTGCAATTTCTATTCCTTATGTGCAGCAACTTAACTTAGAAAACCTTACCTTTGCGTCCCCTGACGTGGGAAGTACGAATCGAGTGAGAGAAGTAGCTGCTTATTTTGGTGCAAATATGGTTATTTGTGATAAACAAAGAAAGCGGGCAAATGAGGTGGCTTCCATGACCGTAATTGGGGATGTGGAAGATAGAGATATCGTCTTGATTGATGATATCATTGATACCGGAGGAACCTTGACAAAGGCGGCAGGGATGTTGAAAGAAAAGGGGGCTAGATCAGTGAGAGCTTTTTGTACGCATCCTGTGTTGAGCGGCAATGCCTATGAAAATATCAATAATTCGGCTTTAGAAGAATTATTGGTATGTGATACCATACCGCTGAGAGAGGATTCTCCAAAAATAAAAGTGGTGGAAGTGGCAGATTTGTTTGCAGTTGCAATCAGAAATGTTTATGAAAACCGTTCTATTACCAGCTTGTTTATTCATGGTCGGCAATAGAAAATCGATACTGTAATTTTTTAATTTTTAGATATATGAACACAATAACTATCGAAGGACAACTCAGGAGCGAAACCGGCAAAAAAGCGACCCGCCAGCTACGTTCTGAGGGACTAACGCCTGGTGTTATTTATGGGGGCCCGAAAGAAATCAGCTTCTCAGTACCGGAATTGGCTTTTAAAGATTTAATTTATACCTCAAAATTTCAGGTAGCTGAAATCAAACTAGGAGAGAATACCTATAAAGGAGTATTGAAAGACCTCCAATTTCATCCTGTAACAGATGAATTAATCCATGTCGATTTCCTGGAATTGGTAGAAGACAAGACAGTCGCTGTATCTATTCCTCTTCATTTTGTTGGACAGTCGGAAGGAGTAAAAGCCGGAGGTAAACTTTTAAGAAAATTGAAGTCCTTAAAGGTAAAAGCCTTGCCTAAAGACTTGAAAGAATCGATTGAAATTGATGTCGAAAAGCTACAATTAGGAGAAAATATCCGTGTAGAAGATGTTAAAGAGGATAATCTTGAAATATTAAATTCTCCAAGAATTCCTATTGCTTCTGTAATTTCAACACGTAAATTACTTCAGAAAAATATAATTGAAGAACCGGCGGATGAAGGAGAGGAAGGAACAGAAGCAGAAGAAAAGACAGAAACTGAAGCAGAAGCTTAGTTCAGAAATAAGCTATAATTTTTTAAAAACTAAGCCCGGTCGCTATGAACCGGGCTTTTTTCTTATAGAAATTTATGAAGTATCTTATCGTTGGTTTAGGAAACATAGGAGCTGAATATGCCCATACCCGCCATAATATTGGTTTTGATGTGGTGGATGCCTTTGTTGAAAAATCAGGAACTACTTTTCAATCTGATCGCTTAGCAGATGTGGCCAATGCCAAGTATAAGGGAAGGAATTTAATCATTATCAAACCAACAACTTACATTAACCTAAGTGGAAAGGCTGTTAAATATTGGATGAATAAGGAAAAAATTCCTTTGGAAAAAATATTGGTTATCGTAGATGATTTGGCACTGCCCTTAGATACCCTGAGACTTCGGGCGAAAGGAAGTGACGCCGGTCATAATGGATTAAAAAACATTCAAGAATTGATTGGCTCTACTCAATATCCGAGATTACGTTTTGGTATTGGCAATGATTACCGTAAAGGACAACAGATAGATTTTGTGTTAGGAAGTTGGAGTCAGGAAGAAAAACCTATTGTAGAAAAGAAAATCGCTGCTTGTTCAGAATTGATTCAGAGTTTCGTATTTGCAGGTGTTTCAAATACCATGAGTAAATATAATGCGATGAAATTTTAATCCTATATGGTAGGAATTTCGACTATCTGAAAAAGGAAAAATATCAATGAATGAGATGCGTTTTTTCAGTATCGCTTTGATATTTATATTATACGGTTAGCAATTAATTTGCAGAAGAAGGGGTAGCTCCATAGTCAGCGACTCCTAATAGTTTCCATATAGGATCTACATGGTAAACTTGTTTGTTAAAACGGTTACTAAGAATAATAACAGTGGTATGTTTGTCCTTTAATCGATAGAAGGAAGAAGTATTTCCATGCCACCATCCGTTGTGATATACAATCTCTCTACCATCCGGATAGCAAAGTAAATGCCATCCAAAGCCATAATTTTTCAGTCCCGGATATTCATGACTATATGGGGTAAAAGCTTCTTTTAATTCCTTCTTTGTAAATAAATGACCCGGATAAAGGGCTTTGCTCCATTTAAGAAGATCTTCTGCAGTACTATATACATTTTTATCACCTACAACACCATCAAAACATTCGTTGTCAATCGGTCGGGTACGATAATCGTAGGTTAAACTTCGATTGGGATAAGTTCTGCCGGTATTGGGATTATAAACATAGGTATGTTTCATTCCTAACGGATCAAAAAAGGTTTTTTTGAAGAAGTTTTCCAGAGACATTCCTGTCACCTTCTGAATGATAGCTCCAAGTAGCATAAAGTTCGTATTCGTATAACTATAGTGCTTGTTAGGAGGATTGTAACGGTCAGGATGATGTTTAATCATCATGTCGATAACATCTTGATTACTCATTAAACTACTGATGTCATCTTTATAATCTCCGACAAAATAAAGATATTCCGGAAGACCACTTCGGTGTGTTAGTAAATCTTTTATGGTTACACCGGGATAATCTAATTTGGGGAAGAATTTTTGAATAGAATCACTCACTTTTAGCTTTCCTTCCTTTTGTAAATATAGAATTCCCATGGAAGTAAAAGGCTTGGAAGTCGAGGCTAATTGAAAGGTAGTGTTTTTTGTAATAGGAGTTTTAGTGGCAAAATTGGCATATCCTTGGTGTTTCTCAAAAATAATAACACCTTTTCTGGCTACCAACATTGATCCATTAAATCTTGATCCTAAGGTATGATTATAGAAATAGTTTAATCCTTTTTGGATTTTCTTTGTCTCCGGTGAAGAAAGTACTGATTTTTTGTGAAAAGCAACAGAATCATAATAAGCTTTAGCTTCAAAGTAAGAACTATCTATATAGTCTTCCTCTGAGGACTCTCCCCGTGTCTGACAAGACTGTAGAAAAGGAAACAGGAAAAGAATTCCTATGATTAAAAAAAGTGAATCATAGTTATTCTTCTTCCTAAAACGAAAAAATAAATGATTGATATTTTTTTTCGATAAAAGCATGATGCAAAGATAAGAAAAACAATAAAAAGGTCTATTCTTATGTCATATCTGTTTTGCTTTTTTCAAAAAAGATGCCAGAATTTTTATAATTAATTTAATAGATAAGTATCTTTGCTGAAAATCAACTAAAAACTTAATATTGTGCAATCTACAAGTTATCCTAAGGAAAAAATTCGTGTTTTATTACTTGAAGGAATCCATGATGAGGCAGTAAAGGCTTTTAAAAACGCTGGATATCAGCAGGTAGAGAAACTATCTAAAGCACTTTCAGAAGAAGAATTAATAGAAAAAATTAAAGGTGTCCATCTCATAGGAGTTCGATCTAAGACCCATATAACTAAAAAAGTGTTAAAATCTGCCGACAAACTTTTGGCAGTAGGATGTTTTTGTATCGGCACCAATCAGGTGGATTTAGAAGAAGCAACCAATCATGGGGTAGCGGTGTTTAATGCTCCTTATTCTAATACGCGTTCTGTAGCTGAATTGGTATTGGCATTGTCTATTTTGTTAATAAGAAAAATACCGGATAAAAACAAAGCAGCTCATGAAGGAGTTTGGCTTAAATCCTCTAATGATAGTCATGAACTAAGAGGAAAGACTTTAGGAATTGTGGGGTATGGGAATATCGGTAGTCAAGTGAGCGTATTAGCAGAGGGGTTAGGGATGCATGTTATCTATTATGATACGGTTTCAAAGCTTCCTCTTGGGAATGCCGTCCAGGTGAAAACAATAGAAGAACTGATGTCTTCGTCAGATGTGATTACCCTTCATGTCCCGGCAGAAGAATCTACTAAGAATATGATAACGGCAGAAGTTTTATCTCATGCCAAAGAAGGTTCCATTTTTATTAATTATGCACGTGGAAATGTCGTAGATTTGGATGCATTGAGAGCAACCATAGAATCCGGTCAAATCTCGGGAGCTGCTATTGATGTATATCCGTCAGAACCCAAGAAAAAAGGTGGAAATTTCACCTCTCCAATGCAAAAATTACCGAACGTGATCCTAACACCGCATATTGGAGGCTCTACTGAGGAAGCTCAGTATAATATAGGTCAGGATGTTAGCGGAAAGCTGTTACGGTATCTTGAGAGTGGTTCTAGTTTTGGATCACATTCTGTACCGGCACAGAATATTCCGATGCAAGAACATAGCCATCGGATTTTACATATCCATAAGAATGTTCCGGGAGTCCTTTCTGACATTAACGCGGCACTTTCGGCTGAGCATATTAATGTTTTGGGACAATATTTGAAAACCAATCCACAGATTGGATATGTTGTATTAGATGTAGATCAGGAAGTGTCTACTCAGGCCTTTAAAATTTTAAGTGAAATCCCACATACCATCAAAACCCGATTACTGTTTGATTAGTTGGTAGTTTGTTGAGAAGTAAATAGAGTAGCCGTTTCGTAATGATGAAACGGCTACTTTATTTTTTATTCTTCTTTGTTGGCGGAATCGGAATCTTCTCCTCCTTTTGGACTCTCTTCTTTCTTTTTAAAAGGGAAGTCTTTCATCTCCAATTGTGCTCCTTTTTTCATAAAAGGACTGATGAGATCAACGGGAATAGGGAAGAGGGTAGTAGAATTATTTTCAGCGGCTATGTCCTGGAGTGTTTGAAGATAACGCAGCGTCAAAGCACTGGGCTCTTTTCCTAAGACAAGCGCTGCATCCGCTAACTTTTGGGAGGCTTGAAATTCTCCTTCTGCTGAAATTACTTTAGAGCGCCTTTCTCTTTCTGCTTCAGCTTGTCTTGCCATTGCCCGTTGCATCTCCTGGGGTAGATCTACTTGTTTTACCTCTACATTCGATACTTTTACCCCCCATGGATTGGTATGGTCATCAATAATTTCTTGAAGTTTTAAATTGATTTTATCTCTTTGAGAGAGTAAATCGTCTAATTCTAATTGACCAAGTACACTACGTAATGTAGTTTGCGAAATCTGGGAGGTGGCGAACATATAATTCTCAACATCTATTACTGCTTTATCCGGTGATAGTACTCTGAAGTAAACAACAGCATTCACTTTTACTGAAACATTATCACTGGTGATGATATCTTGTGTTGGAACGTCTAAGGTTACTGTTCGTAGACTTACCCGAACCATTTTATCAATGATCGGAATTAAGAAAATAAGCCCGGGTCCTCTTGAATCTTCTCCAACCAATCGACCTAGTCTAAAGATGACTCCTCGTTCATATTCTTTTAGGATTTTGATGGAATTAGCAAGAATAATGATAATAAATAGGAGAATAACTGCGATAAAAACCATGATGATAAACTTAGAAGATAAAATATGAAAGGGTAAATATACATAACAATCCTTAGAATGATGTAAATAACATTCCTTTCTGAAAGTAATCTTTGAAGTCTTTTAAAATTCGTGTAGGTTTGCAGTCACGTATTATTAGGGACTATTAATTCCATAGGGATGAAAAAATATTGGTGGAAAATTCTTAGCATTTTGTTATTGCTTTATGTGATTATAGCAGGCTTTTTAATTCGGGTGCCTCATTTAGTTATTCTTCATGAAACTGTTAGGAATTTATTTTTCCATGTTCCGATGTGGATGGCAATGTTTACCTTGTTTTCAGTGTCTTTTATCTGTGCCATTTTGTATTTAAGAAAGGGCGAATTTAAATATGATATTGCCGGAGAAGCATCAGCGAGTGTAGGACTTGTTTTTGGGGTGATAGGATTAGTAACCGGAGCCGTTTGGGCAAAGTTTACCTGGGGGCAATTCTGGAGTAATGATCCGAAGCAATTGTATACCGGAGCCGCTTTATTGATCTATTTTGCCTATTTTGTGTTAAGAAATTCTTTTACGGATATTGACAACAGAGCAAAGGTAGCTGCGGTCTATAATATCTTCGCTTTTGCATTATTGATTCCATTAACCATTGTGATTCCAAGAATAACGGACTCTCTCCATCCCGGGAATGGGGGAAATCCGGGATTTGATATATATGATTCTACCGGACATCTTAAAGAAGTATTATATCCGGCGTTTATCGGTTGGACACTTTTGGGGTGCTGGTGTTTCAATCTTGCATATCGGTTTAAGAAGTTAAGGTATAAAAAGTTGTTTCAGAAATTATAGGGTACCTTTGTAAGGAGGTTTTAAAATTAATAAAGGAATGAAAGCTTTCATAAAAAAAATGTATTTGTTTCTGCTTTGCATGGGCATGCCGGCGCTCATTTTTGCTAATGATAAAGTACAAATGGCCGGTGTAATGAGGAGTAATGGTAAGATTTATGTTGTAGTTGCTGTCTTAGTCATTATTTTTATTGGAATTGTCTTATTTTTAATTAGCTTAGATAGAAAAATTCGTAAATTGGAAAAAGAGAATAAGTAAGGATACTTTTGCTCTTATCTATTTTTAACATTTAAATTGTCTATTCATGCCAGAAAATAACACTTATAGTTTTTTCGAAGGAATTGAGAATAATTTTGAAAAAGCGGCCCAGCATACAGATTGGGACAGGGGAATCTTAGAACAGATTAAAGCTTGTAATTCTGTTTATAGAATGCGTTTTCCCGTAAAAATAAATAATGACGTGCAAGTCGTTGAGGCCTATCGGGTGCAACATTCTCACCATAAACTTCCTTGTAAGGGAGGAATACGATTTAGTCATAAGGTGGATCAGGATGAAGTGATGGCTCTTGCGGCACTGATGACATACAAATGTGCTATTGTTAATGTGCCTTTTGGAGGAGCCAAAGGAGGAATAAAGATAAGTCCTAGAGATTATAGCCCATACCAATTGGAGAAAATAACGAGAAGATATACTTCTGAGTTAGTTAAGAAAAACTGTATAGGCCCGGCCTTGGATGTCCCTGCTCCCGATTATGGAACAGGAGCACGAGAAATGAGTTGGATTTTAGATACGTATCAGGGTATTAAAACCGGAGAAATAGATAGTTTGGGTTGTGTTACGGGGAAACCTGTCCCTCAGGGTGGTGTTAGAGGAAGAACGGAAGCAACCGGCTTAGGGGTGTTTTATGGGCTGAAAGAAGTCTGTGAAAATAAGGATACAATGGATAGAATCGGACTTGATGCCGGTGTAGAAGGGAAGAATGTGGTGATTCAGGGTTTTGGAAATGTAGGTTTTAATGCAGCCAAGTGCTTTTATGAAGCCGGTGCTAAAATTACCTGTATCATTGAATATGATGGTGCGATATATGATCCTAATGGATTAGATCCGATCACCGTTCAACAATTCAGAAAAGAAACGGGTTCTATTTTGGGCTTTGAGAATTCGAAGAAATTACATCAAAATACGGATGGCTTGGAATTAGATTGTGATATTCTTATTCCGGCTGCTTTAGAAAGAGTTATCCATAAGGATAATGCGTCAAAGATCAAAGCCAAAATTATAGGAGAAGCAGCCAATGGTCCGGTAACCCCGGAAGCTGATATTATCCTGGCTAAGAAAAATGTATTGGTCGTACCGGATATGTTTTTAAATGCCGGAGGGGTTACAGTATCTTATTTTGAATGGTTGAAGAATTTGAGTCATGTGCGCTACGGTAGAATGGAGAAGCGTTTTAGTGAGAATATGCATCATCATATTTTGGGACAAATTGAAGAATTAACAGGAAAGCGGGTCAATGAACAGGAACGGAAGTTTATTTTACATGGTGCAGATGAAGTAGATTTGGTCTATTCGGGACTGGAAGGAACAATGATTCAGGCGGTGAATGAGATCAGAGAAATTTGGTTCGGAAGAAAAGAAGTGAAAGATATGCGTACTGCTGCTTATATATGTGCTATTGATAAAGTGGCTGTAGCATATTCTCAATTAGGAATCTTCCCCTAGTTAAAGAGAAATGGAGAAAAAAAAGCTGTTCAGGATTGGATACTGAATGGCTTTTTTTTTAGGTGGGAAGAAATATTTATTATTCGTCGAACAGGTAAGGAATGGATACTCTAAAGG
This sequence comes from uncultured Chitinophagaceae bacterium, assembly GCA_964647485.1. Lineage (GTDB taxonomy): Bacteria > Bacteroidota > Bacteroidia > Chitinophagales > Chitinophagaceae > FW021-bin31. The sequence continues at coordinate 59,748 of CAZYHV010000016.1, forward strand.
CTTTAGGTCGATAAAAATTTGGATTTTGATGCCCTTCTTTGCAAATATTTATACAGTCAGAATATCCATTGATAGAGTAGGTGATTAAGAGCTCATTATGGTCATTGATATAGGCGGGATGTGCGATGGGGAAATAGAAAAAAGGGTAATGACCTTGCAGGGTATCATCAATGGTATAGATCGTTTTCTTTTTAGAAAAGGGTCCTGTTGGAAAATCACTGACGGATGCAAAAATCCTTTTTCCTTGATCGCAGCCTACGCTAAATTCAGAACTGAGTAGAAGATATTTACCATTTACAAAGCTTACATGGATGCTATTGGAAGCACTTTCTGTAATTTTTACTGCTTCATCTACCTCTTGACTCCATTTTTTACCGTTCCAAAACTCCCAGTATCCATTGGGATTTCCTAGAGGAATACGAGCGACAAAGACCTCTCCTTTGAGTTGGGCTAATTTACAGCCAAAAGCATAAATATATCCTGCTTTTTTGTCTTTTATGAATCCTTTTCCAAAATCAATTCCTTGAAAGGAGGGTAAAGTATCATAAGAAACAACTTTTTGATTAGAGAGTGTCATCTTTGCCCATTGGTCTTGTCCTGAATTTTTCCAGCTCCAGGCTCCTCCTTCCGCTGTTTTCTCTAAAGCACTCAAGTAGATGAAAATGGTATCCCCAAGTTGAAATCCGTTTTCCGGCCAAAACCAATAATGATTATCCGGAGTATTCTTAAAAAGGCTTTTGACTTTTTTGCTTTTTCCTATAAGGGTTTGAGCATCTTGAGGTCTCCAATCGTCCTTGTCTTGGAGTAAAGCTCCATTTCTTACTTGAAATAAGCAGGGGATTTTCTTTGTTTTAGGATTATAATCATTGATATGGCTATCTCCAAACAGCCATAGTATTTTCTGATTAGATAATGATATTGAAAGAGCTCCATCCCCTGCAATCCATCCACTATCTCTTTGGAAAAACTGAGTAACCATAGTATCCTTATGAGCAATATTGGTCGGTATCGAGTCTTTCTGCTGATGAGTGAAAGAGAAAATAAGTAGTGCAAATAATAACTTCATAGCCGGTTGTGAAACAATTGATCTTCAAAGAAAGATACAATTTTTATTGTTTCTATTCGACTATTTTTTTACGATGCACAAAATCTCCAAAATGTTCTCCTTTTTTTCTTTCTTTAGAATAACTTTCAATAATGGGTTCTAAGGTTGCTAAGATATCCTTTTCGGCGAGCATTTCTTTATGTAATGTATTCAGTCGATCACCATTATGGCTTGCTCCTAAATATAAGTTGTATTTGCCGATGGCCTTACCAATCAGTCCGATTTCTCCCAAACGAGATCTTGCACAACCATTTGGACATCCTGTCATCCTAATCACAATGGATTCTTTTTCGAGTCCGTTTTTCTCTATAATAACATCCAATTTGTCGATTAAGAAGGGGAGATACCGTTCAGACTCGGCAAATGCAAGTCCACAGGTGTTTAACGCAACACAGGCCATCGAGGCACGTCTTAACTCGGTATGGGATTCATTGTTTAATACGCCATGTTTGTCCAGAATGGCTTCGATTTTTTTCTTATCCTTTTCTTCGACATTAGCAACAATAAGGTTTTGATTTCCCGTAAGTCTAAAGTCTCCTTTATGAAACTGAGCAAGTTCTCTCAACGCATCTTTAAGGGTGTATCCTTCTTGGTTTTTTACCCTTCCGTTTTCAACAAATAAGGTGTAAAACCATTTGTTATTAATTCCTTTCAGCCAACCATATTGATCTCCATTATTGTCAAAATGGAAAGGTTTAGCTTTTTCCAATTTCCAACCTAATCTATTTTCTAACTCTTCTACGAACCAATCTACCCCTCTGTCATCAATCGTATATTTTAGCCGGGCATGCTTTCTCTCTTTTCGGTCTCCAAAATCCCTTTGAATCTCTACAATGTTTTTGGAAACTTCTACAATATCCTTCGGTGAAATGAAACCAATTACATCGCCTAATCGGGGATAAGTGGTATCATCTCCGAATGTGGCTCCCATACCGCCACCAACAGTGACATTAAAGCCTTTTAATTTACCCTCTTCCTCAATGACAATATAACCTAAATCACTCGCGTAGATGTCAATATCATTATTAGGAGGAGTAACTAAACCTATTTTGAATTTACGAGGCAGATATCTGTTTTTATAAAGCGGTTCTTGTTCCTCTTTGGTATCCTTCACTTTCTCCTCATCCAACCAGATTTCATAATAAGCTCGTGACTTGGGCTTAAAGTATTCACTTAATTCATTGGCATAGCTAAAAACTTCCTCATAGACCTTTGATTGATAGGGATTAGGGTTGCACATTACATTTCTATTCACGTCACCGCAAGCTGCGATCGTGCTCATCAATGCCTTATTAATTTTAAAGATAGAGTTTTTTAGATTATGCTTAAGAATTCCGTGAAGTTGAAAAGATTGGCGCGTAGTCAGCTTCATGGTTCCATTCCCATAATCTTCTGAAATCTTATCTAAAACAAGCCATTGGTCGGTAGAAACTACCCCTCCGGCTGCTCTTACTCTAACAAAAAACTGATATAGCGGCTCCAACTTTTGTTTTTTCCGTTCTTTTTCTAAATCTCTATCATGTTGTTGATAAGATCCGTGAAATTTAAGGATTTTTACATCATCCGGAGGTAAAGCTCCGGTTAATGGATCTTTTAATGATTCTTTAATATTGGCTCTCAGATAATCACTTTGTTCTTTTAGGTGCTCATCGTATGAGAGATTTTCATCGGTTATTTTAACTGCCATTTTTTTTCTATTTAAAGGTTTTAATCTTTAATATACGTCTGTTTGATATCTGCCTGTTTTTCTTAATTGTTTGACATAGTCTTTGGCTTCTTCCTCCGTCTTCTTTCCGTGGTTTTGAATGATTGTATTTAAAGCCAAATCGACATCTTTTGCCATGTGATCTTTATCTCCGCAGACATAAAAGTGTGCTCCCTCTTCTAACCATTGGAATAATTCTTCTCCTTTTTCAATCATTTTGTGCTGTACATAAACTTTTTCTTCCTGATCTCTCGAAAAGGCAATGTCAGCCTGAGTAAGTAATCCTTCTTCACGATATTGTAGCCATTCTGTTTGATACAGGAAATCAGATAAAAAGTTACGATCTCCAAAGAATAGCCATGATTTCCCCGGATTTTCCTGGGCATCCCGTTGTTGAATGAAGGATCGGAAAGGAGCTACTCCTGTTCCGGGTCCTACCATAATGATAGGCTTCTCGGCTTCTTTCGGAAGTTTAAATCTGCTGTTGGGATCTATAAATACTTTGACTTGATCGTCTTCCTGTATTTGATCTGCTAAAAAGGAAGAACAAAGTCCCTCTTTATCTCGACCATGTGCATTATATCTAACCGATGATACGAGAATATGTACTTCATCTTCTACTTCTTCCTGACTGGAAGCAATGGAGTACATTCTGGGCATATTTTTACGTAATATCGAAATGAAGGATTGTGGAGTAAATTCATATTCCTCTTCACTAATCAAGTCCAGGATATCTCTACCATATAAATATTCTGACCGTGCTTTTTTATCCTCACTAATCTTTATTAACTTGGAACTATTTGTTAACTCAATATATTTCTTCAGAGAAAGATTAGTTATTGTTGTTAGTTCATAGTCTGAAAGCAGTGCCTCTTCTAGTGACTTTACCCCTTGATGCGTTTCTACTTCTTCTTTTCCTGAAAATTTTAATTTTTCCAGAATGGTATGTACCAGCTTTGAGTTATTGAGCGCATAAATACCTAATGCATCTCCAGGTTCATATTTTAATTCTGATTCGGCTAAGTCTAATTCAAGATGAATTGTTTCTTTTGTCGAACCTCTTCCGTTTAGGTTGACCTTTTTCAATATTGTAGCAGGGAAGGGGTTCTTCTTATTGTAAACCGTAGATGTGGCAGTTGCTGCTGCCTGAGGAACTCTGGCACCTACTAATTCCCCATTATTCCCAACGGACATTCCTGATTTTGAAGTAACTTCACTAATCCATTCTTCAAAATTATCTTCAAAATCTACATCACAGTCTACACGATCCTTGATTCGATGAGCTCCCTTTTTAGCGAGAGCAGCATCAAAATCTTTTCCTGTTTGACAAAACTCTGCATAGGAGGAATCCCCTAGTGCTAAGACACTATAAGAGATATGATCCAATTTAGGAGCACGTTTTCCTTGTAAAAATTCGAGGAATTCTTCTGCCTGAGGGGGAGGATCTCCCTCGCCATCAGTACTGACAATAATCAGCAGCTCTTGTATTTTCTTTAGGTTTTTAGTCTTAAAAGACTCCATATCGGAAACTTTAGCTTCTCTTCCGGTTTTTTCAAATCTTTTGGCAGCCTCTTTTGCCAGATTTTCACAGTTTCCGGTGTGAGTTCCATAAAGAATCCAAATAGGAGTAGATTTTACCGATTTAGTGGACTGCAATACTTCTTTCTGCTGTGGTGCTACCATAGTATCCTCATGCATGAAAGCTTCAATTCCTGTTAGGTAGCCATTTAACCATTGAAATTGTCTGGAGTCTAAACTAGGTAAAACTTCATTGAGCTGATCCGCTTGATTTTCAGAAAGAGGACCTCTTTTTAAGCTGGTTTTCCAATCCATTTTTATTTATTCTTTTTAATTTTATCTATAGAAGACGCCAAAGATGGTTTTTATTTTGTCGTACCTTCTAGTAGCGCCCATCCGTTTTTTTGTTATTCCCTTATGTATCCCTTGGTTGTTATGGATGATTTATATTTTCTTTTAAGGGAGCTTCTCTGCCATTACAGCAGTGATTTCATTCAATTTTTTAACTTTATATGAGAAGTTCCCTTTTAGAGAATCTCTTATTTGTTTTAAGTCTTGTAAGACTGTTTCTATTTCGTTGGGTAAGATGTCAGTGAGCATCTCACGCATTCGTTTAGCCAAAGTGGGAGATTGCCCATTGGTTGAAATTGCAATCTTTAAATTTCCTTTTTTAACAATACTACCTAAGTAAAAGTCACAAAGAGAAGGGGTGTCTGCAACATTAACCAAAATATCATGCGCTTTCGCTTCTTTATAAATAGTTCGATTTTCTTCTGCATCGTTTGTAGCAATAACTACTAAATCTTTTTGAGAAAGATCTTCAGAAGAGAAGGATTTTTCTATAAACTGAACATATGGATATTGCTTAGACAATTCTTTTATTTCGGGAAGAATAGCTTTCCCAATTAAAGTAATAGGTGCCTGAGGTGCATTAGACACCAGCGCCGATAACTTCTCCAATCCTACATTGCCACCTCCTACAATGAGGGTATGTAGTTGTTCTAATTTGAAGAATACGGGAAAAAGAGTATTCTCTGTCGGTGCAATTTTTTCAGAATCCATGAGTTGTTATATCGAGAATGAAAATTCTTTTTGCTGAGTTGTTGTTTTCTTTTGCTTATCTTTTGTGTATCTTACGGCTTCGCCGATAATGATAATCCCCGGGCCGCTGATTGCCACATCTTCGAGTTTTTCTTGAATATCATTTATTTCGCCAATGATACGCTGCTCATCAGACATACTTCCATTGATGATAACAGCTACCGGTAAATGATCTTTTCCGGCTTCTTTATAGATATCAACTATTTCTCCTATTTTTCTGATTCCCATCAAAATGATGGCTGTAGCTTTAGTTTGTGCTGCCAAAAAGATATCGTTGGAGACCTGTCTGTTTGAGGTCGTTCCGGTCAATACCCAAAAGCTTTCATTTTTTCCACGTGTGGTTAAAGGAATTTTATTTAATGCTGAAAGCGCAGTAGCACTCGAAATACCCGGAATGACGGAAGTCTTAATTTGATAACTTTCTGCATGCACAAGTTCTTCATATCCTCTACCGAAGACAAAAGGATCACCACCTTTGAGTCGTACTACATCACCATGAGTTAAGGCATATTCTACTATCATGTCGTTAATTTCTGCTTGCGAGTAGGTATGTTTCCCGGCTCGTTTCCCTACAAATCGTTTGATGGCTTTCGGAGATGCATAAGATAAGGTATCCGGATGCACGAGGGCATCATATAAAATTACTTTTGCACTTTTTAAAGCTTTTACCGCTTTCAGTGTGAGTAATTCTGGATCCCCCGGACCTGCTCCGACCAATGTTAATTTCGGTAACCTCTTTTTTTTATATAGACATGTACTCATCTTCTTTCCTTTTTAAATGGGGTTGATATCAGAATTTTAGATATTTATTCCGCCAAAATTATATACTCTATAGGTTTGGTAGAGTATGCAAAAGTAAAGTAGATATTATTAAAAACCAGTAAAAAGAGAGTTTTTTTTATAAAAGTTTATTCCTGCTTGGCTCTCAAACAGATATAACCAAAGAAAATGTGCTGATTTGTGTGGGAAATTCCTACTAATTTTGTTATATTTTTTCAGCCACAGAAGCACGGAATAGTACGGAATATTTGTGGATATTCCTTTTGCCACTGAAGCACGGAATAGCACGGAATATTTGTGGATATTCTTTTTTGCCGCTGAAGCATGGAATACCCTCCGTGGCTTTCCGAGCCTCCGTGGCAATTTTTTTCAGCCACCGAAGCACGGAATATTTGTGGATATTCTTTTTTGCCACTGAAGCACGGAATACCCTCTGTGGCTTTCCGAGCCTTCGTGGCAATTTTTTTTAGCCACCGAAGCACGGAATAGCACGGAATATTTGTGGATATTCTTTTTTGCCACTGAAGCACGGAATACCCTCTGTGTCTTTCCGATTTTTCGTGGCAATTTTTTTTCAGCCACCGAAGCACGGAATATTTGTGGATATTCTTTTTTGCCGCTGAAGCATGGAATACCCTCCGTGGCTTTCCGAGCCTTCGTGGCAATTTTTTTCAGCCACCGAAGCACGGAATATTTTCTGTCGTCTTCCATGTTTCGATGGCAAACTCGAACACAGTAGAATATTGGGATTATCTCAATCCTTCCTTTACTTCTTCTAACCCTATTAAATCTAACGTTTTAATATGTTTAAAATCTTTGACGTTTGCCGTTAGTAAGGGCAGATGCTCCGATAAGGCAGTAGCAGCGATAATGGCATCTCCAATACGCATTGATTTCTGTTGTCTTAACTCAATAGATTGCTCAACAACTTTGTCTGTTAGAGGGATTACCCTGCATAAAGAGAAATAATAATTGGTTAATTCAATTTCCTTTTTTGTGATATTGTGATAGCCCAATACTTCGATTTTGGAAATAACAGCAGCAGACAACTTTTGTTTCCCTAATCATTGTCGGAGATATTCTTTATCGGTATGTGCAGAATAAATAAAGATATTGGAATCGATACAAATCATGTTCATCTTTTTTTATTCTCTTCCGGGCAATATACGGTCCTTTCTTTGCTCACGCTGCCATGCTACGGGGCCTTTAATAGAATGAAAGGCTCCCGAATCGGCCATTTCCTTCATCAACTGATAGAGTTCTTCAGATGTGTTTTCTTCCTCTGCTTTTGTTTTTGCATTGGAGGTGGTTTTTGAAATAGAAAGCCCCAATGCCCTGGCTAATTGTTCTACTAAGTTTAACAATTTCTGGTTTTTCCTGATATGGTCATTTGCATAGCGGCTGTTGTTTTATATTATGAAGGTACGAAAAAAACTTGTTTTAGTATATGACCGCTTTCAGGATCATCCAAATCCCAATCCCCATTTTCTTAATGTAACCTGCCCGTTATTTACTAAAATTCGATCCCCGGAACGCTTCCTGCAAGTTGCTCGATCGTATATCTTTCCAGGCATTTTTGTTTATAGGTAAACCAGTTTTTCCGTTCGGTAGATTCATCAATAATGGTCTTGAAATTTCTGAAAGGTTTTCTTCTCGATAATGCTGCAGATAACCTTTTCTGGAGCCCGCTATTCTGAATATGTTGGATAAATCCTTCCATGAATTCAAAAGACCGGTGCGACTCAGGCGGAGATATGGTGATATAGCCCTTCCATTCCTGCTCGATACGCTTGAGCACTTCATAAAAAGGATTCTCTCCGTATAATTCTTCGTCTATCTCGTCCATGTTAAACATGAGATTTTCAAGTATAGATGCCGGTATTTCTTCTTTTTCTAAGGTGTGTGGATTGAGATAGCAAACCAAACCTGCATTCAGGCTGTCGGCAATCTCACTAATGAGAGAACGGTATTTTTCGGGAATATCTTCTATACCGGGACCTTCATCTTCCGGTTCTTCATAAAGTTCTTCTTGCATATACTGATGTAATTTTTCTAACTTCTTTCGGTCATCCCTGAAAGAGCGAAGCATCTGTAAAATTTCATTTAAAAATTGGTTGGTTTGCATAAGAATGAAATAAAAAGTATTATTTTCTCTTTTCCAAACAGTTTTCAAATTCCTGTAATGGAAAACTACTCAGATTTTTTTCTGCTGTTAACCCTCCTTTTTGTGCACTAAATACGCCATAGACAGTATCTTTTATTCCTTCAACGGAATGTGCATCAGGGTTGATGGATAACAGGGCACCTTTTTGAAGAGCATAAGGGATATATGACCAATCTAAGTCTAATCTTCGGGGATGGGCATTGATTTCTATCACTACGTTATTTTTGATGCAGACATCGATGATTGCTTTATGATCAATGGGATATCCTTTTCTACTTAGCAGTAATCGTCCGGTAGGATGTCCTAATATTGTGGTGTATGGATTGGAAATAGCAGTTAACAGCCGTTGAGTGGCTTGTTCTTTTTCCATATAGAGATTGCTGTGAACAGAGGCTATGACCAGGTCAAAGGATTTTAAAATCTCATCATCGTAATCCAGCGAACCGTCAGAGAGGATATCCGATTCTATACTTTTAAAGATTTTAAAAGGGGATAATTTTTCGTTAAGTTGATCTATTTCTTCCTGTTGTTGTTGGACCCGCTCTACACTCAAACCATTGGCATAGCCTGCTGATTTGCTATGGTCGCTAATGACCAGATATTCCATTCCCAAACGTTGGGCAGCCTTAGCCATTTCTTCTATTGAATTCTTTCCATCGCTCCATTTGCTGTGGCTGTGGATAATACCTTTGATATCTGTCTGTTGGATGAGCGATGATTGGGAGGAAGGAATATCTTCTAATGGACATTCTCTCAATGCCGGAGGTATAAAAGAACATCCTGCATGTCTGAAAATCTCTTTTTCTGTTTGAAATATTTCCTCTTTGAGACCCTTGTTTTTCTTATAAAAGGCATGGATGAAATCTTCTGTACCGGTTGTTCTAAATAGGGTAGATCCTGTCTCATTTGGTGAAGAAGTATAGAATTTTACTTTTGGATGAGCTTGTTTTTCTAGGGTCAGTGTATCTGTTGACTTTTCTGCAATCTGAAAGTCATTGGGAAGATGGGGGAGCATTTTTTCTATAGGTAAAGTCGTTACATATTCTAGTATGTCCAGCGTATTGCATTGGCGTCTTAATGCGCCGGTAGGAAGGAAATCGACTTCTTTATCGAAGAGATCGTTCAGGTTGTTGAGTAATTCATCGGAATAGGAGAGGGCTTCTGCATAAAGAAAAAATCCCCGGGATTGCAAGTAATATTCAATTGCTTTTTTGATTTTTTCTTGTGTTTTTGCTCCAAACCCCTTAAATCTTGTCAACCGGTCTTCATGGCATGCATAGAGGAGCTCTCCCGGGGTTTCTATGCCCATTTCTTTCCAAATAACGGCTAATTTTTTTGGACCGATTCCTTTTATGCTCAACAAATTTTGGACTCCTTCCGGTGTGTTTTCCTGATATTTTTCCAATTGAGGAAAAGAGCCGGTATCTAGTAAAGTTTCAATCTTTTTGAGGATAGCAGTACCAATGCCGGGAATCTTTCCGATGTCTTCTATATTCATAGAAGATAGAGCTTTAGGAAGTCGTTCTATTTGTCGGGCAGCATTTGAATAAGAGCGGATTTTAAAAGGGTTTTCTTCGTGTAGGGTCATCAATTTTGACAAAAGAGAAAATTGACCGGCTATTGTTTTATTATCCATTCCTTTTTTAGCAATAATAAAAAAAAAAGTCCCGAAATTTCGGGACTTTTATAATGATCTTTTAAAGAAAATGGTCTTTTAAGCTTCGGCTTGTACTTCTTCTGTGTTGATAGAAACGAAGGTTCTTGCTTTTTTACCTTTTTTAAATTCTACCACTCCATCTTTTAGAGCATAGATAGTATAATCTTTACCCAAGCCAACATTTTTTCCCGGATGAAATACGGTTCCTCTTTGACGTAAGATAATATTTCCGGCAGTGGCTTCTTGTCCACCAAAAATTTTTACACCGAGTCTCTTACTTTGGGAGTCACGACCATTCTTTACGCTACCTTCTCCTTTCTTATGTGCCATGATGAAATAAGTTATTAAATTTTAAAAAATTATGCGATTTCGTTGATACGGATTTTTGTGAATTGCTGACGGAATCCGAATTTTTTGCGATAGCCTTTCCGACGTTTGTGTTTCAAAGCGGTTACTTTATCGCCTTTGGCATGTAGCAATATTTCAGCTTTTACTGTTCCTTTTGCTTTCTCACCTGCTGCTACTTTATTATTGTCGTCAACCTGTAATAAAACATCAGAGAATTCAACCTTATCACCGGATTTTCCCTCTAAGTGATGTACAAAAATTTCTTGGTCTTTGGCAACCTTAAATTGCTGCCCCGCGATATTGACTATTGCAAACATGATTTAATTATTCTATCTATTTTTTGCAAAAGTAGGTTTACTTTTCCAATTAACAAATTTTTTGTCTAAAATACTCTTTATCGAATACAAATTCCCTACTTTTGTCCTTTGTTTATTTCTTCTGTCTTTTTTGGATAGAGGCAAAGATAGTATATTCATGAGTGTTAAACCAATGCTCGCAAAACCACTTGCGCAGTATATACATAAGAAGATACAAAAAGAAGCTAAGAAGGCACTTTCTTATCAGGATGCCATTCTCCAAGATTTAATTAAAAATGGAAGCAAAACAGTTTTTGGTGACGATCACTATTTAAAGGAGGTTGAACAATATGAAGGATTTAAGCAGGCGATTCCTATTAGAGATTATGAAGGGCTTTCTACCTACATGGATAAAGTAAAAGAGGGACAACAGAATATCCTTTGGAAAGGGCTTCCCTTGTATTTTGCCAAGACTTCAGGAACTACCAGTGGCGTAAAATATATTCCTATTACAAAAGATTCTATAGGCAATCATATTAATACTGCGCGGAATGCGCTCCTTTCATATATTGATGAAACAGGGAATAATGGCTTTACAGGAGGGAAAATGATATTTCTTTCCGGTTCTCCGACCTTAACGCGTACCGGCGGAGTACCTACAGGTAGATTAAGTGGTATTGTAAACCATCACATTCCTTATTATCTCAGAAAAAATCAATTACCGGATTTTGAAACCAATTGTATAGAAGATTGGGAGACTAAATTAGATAAAATCGTAGAACAAACACTGGGTCAGGATATGCGTTTGATAAGTGGAATTCCGCCTTGGATGCAGATGTATTTTGACCGATTGGTTGAAAAGGGCGGAAAAAGAATACAAGACTTATTTCCTCAATTATCGGTCATTGTACATGGAGGCGTGAACTTTCAACCGTATAAAAAGAATTTGTTTGAAGCGATAGGTAAACACATTGATACTGTTGAAACTTTTCCTGCTTCTGAAGGCTTTTTTGCTTTTCAGGATAGTCAAAATGAAGAGGGATTATTGTTGAATACAAATTCAGGAATCTTTTTTGAATTTGTGCCTATTGATGAAATTTTTGATACTGATCCTACTCGTCTTTCTCTCCATGAAGTAAAGAAAGGGGTAAATTATGCTATGATTATCAATAGCAATGCAGGTTTATGGGGATATAACTTGGGGGATACCGTTAAATTTGTATCACTGGATCCATATCGACTGGTAGTCACCGGAAGAACCAAGCATTTTATCTCTGCTTTTGGAGAACATGTCATCTCAAAAGAGGTAGAAAATAGTTTGATGAAGGTGGCAGAAAAAGGAGGGATAAAAATTGTTGAATTTACGGTGGCTCCTTTTGTAAAAACACCGGAAGGTGTGCGTCCTTATCATGAATGGTTTATTGAATTTGAAAGATTACCGGATAATTTGGAAAACTTTGCAATGGCAGTGGATAAGGAATTACAAAAGCAGAATATTTATTATAAGGATCTGCAGGAAGGAAATATTTTGCAGACCCTAAAAATTCGTCCACTGCAAGAAAATGGATTTATTCATTATATGAAATCAATAGGAAAATTAGGAGGACAGAATAAGGTTCCTCGATTAAGTAACAATCGGAATATTGCCGATAAACTAAAACAATTTATTAAAGACTGATTTAAAAACCTATGGAAAAAAAGCGTATTGGTATTTTTGGAGCAACAGGATCCATTGGACAACAGGCTTTAGAAGTAATCGAGCAATTCCCGGAAAGATTTAGTGTGGAAATTTTGACTGCAAGAACTCATGTTGAACAATTAGCTGTGCAGGCGAAGAAATTTGAACCACAATTAGTAATAATTGAGGATGAATCGCAGTTGGGGAGACTGGAGGAAGCTCTTAAAGGAGAGAATATTAACATCCGTTCCGGAGAAGAAGCTCTGTGCGAAGCCGCTGCTTCGGAGAATATGGATATGATGCTCTCGGCTATTGTAGGCTTTGCAGGATTAAAACCAACAATGGCTGCTTTAGAAAAAGGAACAGATGTTGCTTTGGCAAATAAAGAAACACTAGTTGTTGCCGGAGCGCTAATTATGCAGATGGCCAAAGATAATCAGGCTCGTATTATTCCTGTAGATTCTGAACATTCAGCAATATATCAATGTCTGCAAGGGGAAGAAATGGGAGCAGTCGAGAAAATTATACTTACCGCTTCGGGAGGCCCCTTTTTAGATAAGAAACCCAATTATCTGAAAAACGTCAAAAAAGACCATGCTTTACAACATCCTAACTGGGATATGGGGGCTAAAATTACCATTGATAGTGCCACTTTGATGAATAAGGGCCTGGAAATGATTGAGGCTCGATGGCTTTTTGATCTTCAACCTGAACAAATAGAAGTGGTGATTCATCCACAATCTATCATCCATTCTATGGTTCAATTTACAGATGGTGCTATTAAAGCACAAATGGGACTTCCTGACATGAAATTGCCTCTTCAGTATGCTTTGGCTTATCCGGAAAGAGTGAAAAACAATTTTCAACGTTTGGATTTTAAATCTTACCCGAAATTGAAATTTGGAGAACCCGATATAAAAACTTTTCGTAACCTTGCGCTTGCAATAAAGGCATTGAAGAAAGGTGGAAATCTTGCCTGTGTAATGAATGCGGCAAATGAAGAGGTGGTTTATGCTTTCTTGAAAAATACTATTGGTTTTCTGGATATGACAGAAATTATAGAAAAGACCATGGAGGAAATTTCTTATATAGACGAGCCATCCATAGAGACTTATATAAATAGTGATCAGGAAGCCCGTAATATGGCAAGGCAATTCATCAAAGAAAAGAAAGATAGTTAAATCAAAAACGAATTAAACAGCTTTAAGCCTTGTGCTTCAGGCTTAAAAATACTAAAAACATGACCTTAAGCGTTATTTTAATTAAAGCTGCTCAGCTTATCTTGTCCCTCTCTATTCTCGTTATTCTTCATGAGTTTGGACACTTTATCACTGCTCGTATTTTTAAATGTAGGGTAGAGAAGTTTTATTTATTTTTTGATCCCTGGTTTTCCTTATTCAAGAAGAAAGTAAAAGATACAGAATATGGAGTGGGTTGGCTTCCGCTTGGAGGATATGTCAAAATATCCGGAATGATTGACGAAAGTATGGATAAGGAACAAATGAAAAAAGATCCTGAACCTTGGGAATTTCGTTCAAAACCTGCTTGGCAACGACTCATTGTTATGATTGCCGGAGTGACCATGAATGTATTGCTTGCCTTTGTCATCTTTGCTATGATCTTATGGGCATGGGGAGAAAAGAAAATTCCGATGTCCGGTCTGAAATATGGGGTCGAAGTGAATGATTCTTTAGGTTATGAATTAGGCTTTAAAAATGGAGATGAAATATTGACTGTAAATGGGGAACATATAAAGTATTTTGATGACCTTAATGGGAAAATGCTTTATGCGCAGCAAGTGAAAGTCAAAAGAGATGATTCGGTTTTTAATTTAAAAATGCCGGAAAATCTGGTCGCTCAGATTATCGATGCCGGAGGAAAAGGGGGATTATTCTCCCCGGCCATTCCTACTATTGTAGATAGCATTCCTCCACAATCGGAAGCCTTAAAATATGGTCTGAAAAAAGAAGATAAAATAGTAGCGGTTGCCCATAAACAAACTCCTCTTTTTGGGATGGTCAAAAGTACGCTGGAAGCTCACAAAAATCAAAAAGTACCTGTTGCCGTTTTAAGAGGCAGACAGGTGGATACCCTGAATATGCAAGTCTCTGAGGAGGGGACATTAGGTTTTTTTCCTTTGAATAATTTTCAAGAATTACAGCAAATGGGAATCCTTAAAGTCAGCCATGTGAAATATGGTTTCTTTGAATCTTTCCCTGCCGGAGTTATGATGGCTTATGATAAATTGAGTGCTTATGTAAAATCTTTCTCCCTTATCTTTCAACCTTCTACAGGAGCTTATAAAGGATTAGGAGGCTTTGGAGCTATAGCTAAAGCTTTTGCTCCCACCTGGAATTGGCAGGTCTTCTGGATGTGGACCGGGATTTTGTCTTTAATCCTTGCCTTTATGAATATTTTGCCTATTCCTGCTTTGGATGGTGGGCATGTGTTATTCTTGTTGTACGAAATCATTAGTGGAAGAAAACCTAACGAAAAATTTCTGGAATATGCTCAAATTACCGGGATGATTATTCTTCTTGCTCTATTACTATTCGCTAATGGAATGGATGTCTGGCGAGCGATCCAGGGGTGGATTGGGTCGTAAAATCTCAATGCTAAAGTATTAAGAAAAAAATTCTCAGAGCTACATTTTCCTAGGAAAATGTAGTTTTTTTTTTAATACAGGATTGGAGAAAATGTATTAAATTGTGTCGAATACGAACTTAAAACAGTCGTTTACCTATTAGTTATTGAGAAAAATAAAAAAATATCGATTATTGTAAGATGAATAGAATCCCCCTTTTAGAAAAAAAATGAAAGAAAGAGGTAACAAATAGGGAAAAAATGACATATCGTATTATAGTAGGAATAGAAGGAATAAATGTTATCTAAGGTTATGAGGTTTAAATACGTCTTTTTTTTCATCTTATTTTTTACGCTGCAGAACAAAGTAAATGCTGATACGATTACTGTAGACAGGGGAAAAGTAAAACTACTTCAGGATAATCAGATCCTGACTTTTACAGATTATACAGATACTCTACCTTTTAAAACAGTGAAAGGGTTTAAATATGTTTTTCGGCATCATGCGGATTATTTTCCGGATTTTGGCTTTTCTAAACATACCCATTGGCTTCGCTTTAGCCTTTTCAATGCGACCGAAGAAAAAGAGCTTTTAATTAAAATCCATAATCCAAATCTAAACTTTGTCAAGCTGTACTATCCAATAGAGGATGACGGGAACTATGATTTTGTGGAAGGTGGAAATCTAGAATCCGTAACACAACATATGTTTTCGGATCAGGATAATGTATTTGAAGTGTCGGTTCCTGTCGGTTCTACACGTACTTTTTTTTTAAAAGTTAAGAGCTTTGCTCATATCATTGTTCCTGTGTCTGTTGGAACACAAGCCAGAATGGTAGAGGAAATAAATCGGGGGAATTGGAATTTTGGATTGTACATGGGTTCAATAATTATTATTTTACTCTTTAATTTAGCCATTTATTTCGTATTAAAAGATAAGACTTATCTCTATTATGTAGTCTATATATTCTTCTTGGGATTCCTTTTATTTAGTGTATATGGGTATGGTTATAAATTCTTGTGGAGCAATTATCCTTATCTGACACTACAGAGCATTAGTCTCCCCAAAATATTTATGGCAATAACGATGATCTTATTTTTAAGATCATTTCTTCAGACACGAAAAACACTTCCCTTAATTGATACAATTGGTCAGGCTCTTTTTGTCTTATGTATCGTGCTAGTCCCTGTTTCTTTACTAGGTTATTATAACGTCAGTCTAGTCATGACCGATATTTTGTTAATGATTATCTGTGTGGTGTATTTGATAGGAGGAATAAAACTATCGAGGGAAAATTTTAGGCCGGCAAGGTATTTTATGTTGGCGTGGTCGATCTTGATTGCCGGTATGATGATCGATATTTTTAAGGATATGAATGTGATTCCTTTTACTCTTTTTACCAAGAATGCATTATTAATAAGTTCTGATATAGAGATTCTTTTGCTGTCTTTTGCTCTTGCAGAGAAAATAAATATTTATAAAGAAGGAGAAATAAGTGCTGAACGAAAGGCGCTGAAATTGTCGAGAGAAAAAGAACAGCTGATTGCGCATGAAAAGGTACGGCTTGAGGTGAAAGTGAAAAAAAGAACAGAGCGCCTTCAAAAAGTGAATGAGGAGTTGGAAACAGCAATGAAAGAATTAAAAGCTACTCAGAATAAATTGATTCACTCGGAAAAAATGGCTTCAATAGGAAAGCTTACGGCAGGGATAGCCCATGAAATAAATAATCCTATTAATTATATTCAGTCCAACGTTAATTCTCTTCAAAGAGATGTTGAGGAACTATGGGAGTTAATAGAGAAATATAGGGGGATAGATTTACACAATTTAGAAGATAAACAGAAAGAAATTGCAGAGTTTATAGAAAAAATTGAATTGGATTTTATCAGAGAGGAAATGAAAGAACTGATTAATGGGATTAAAGAAGGGGTCTCTCGCACATCAGAAATTGTTGCTGGACTACGGAAGTTTAGCCGAATGGATGGCTATTCTTATGAAAAAGCAGACATCAATAAAACGATAGATTCGGCTCACCGATTGGTGAGAAGTTCAATTCCCGCAAACATTGAAGTGGTTAAAAATTATGAAAATATGGGAGAGATTGAATGTTGTTCCGGTCTATTATGTCAAGTCTTTATGAATATTATGGTAAATGGGGTACAGGCTATGTCTTCTAATGGTAATGCTCAGCCACAGAGTGGAAAATTAACGATTACAACGAAAAAGGAAAATGAAAGTGTCAAAGTATCTATAAGGGATACCGGAACCGGCATTGATAAAAAATCAATCAATAATATTTTTGATCCGTTTTTTACAACGAAGGAGGTAGGGAAAGGTACCGGACTTGGATTGTCTATTACTTATGGGATTATAAAGAAAATGAATGGAGATATAAAGGTTTTTTCTGAAGAAGGGGAGGGGGCAGAGTTTGTTATTATCTTACCTGTACAACAGCAAAATTAAATAATATTATTTAGCTCTTGGTTTGTTGCTCTTTTTCCATCTCATATTGCCGCATACGTTTTGCTTTCTGTAAAAATTCAGAGGCAAAGATAAAATCATTAAGCTTTTCATCTTTACTGTAGATAATCTCTTTTTGGTTGCCCACCCATTGTCGATGTCCTTGATGTAAATAGAGAATATTATCTCCTATTTCCATTACCGAGTTCATGTCATGGGTATTGATAACGGTTGTCATGTCATATTCTACCGTAATTTCATGGATAAGACGATCAATGACCATGGAGGTCTGTGGGTCAAGCCCGGAATTGGGCTCGTCACAGAAAAGGAATTTAGGGTTGAGCACAATAGCACGGGCTATCCCTACTCTTTTTTGCATCCCTCCACTTATTTCAGAGGGGAGTTTGTCGTTTACGTTCTTAAGATTGACGCGGTCTAGTACCTGGTTGACTTGTTTCTTCCGATCTTTATAGTTCAGATTCGTAAACATATTCAACGGAAACATTACGTTTTGCTCGATGGTCATACTATCAAAAAGTGCCGAACCTTGAAATAACATCCCTATTTCCTGTCGGATTTCTTTAATCTCCTTTTCTGCCATACTCGAAAAATCCCTGTCTCCGTATTTTATAGAACCGGAATCAATCTTAAAAAGTCCTATAATACATTTCATTAAGACGGTTTTCCCGCTGCCGCTGGTACCGATAATAAGGTTGGTTTTCCCACTCTCCATTGTAGCGGTTATACCTTTGAGTACCGTGTTCTCTCCGAAACTTTTTTTGACGTCTTTTAGCTCAATCATATATTTATCTTTCTATGTCAGGCAAGCAATAAGGCTGCTAATCCATAATCTGCAAGTAGAATAAATACGCAACTTACCACGACGGCTTTCGTACTTGCTTTTCCGATTTCTAAAGCGCCGCCATCTACAAAATATCCGTAATAGGACGGAATACTGGAAATAATAAAGGCAAAGGTATAAGCTTTGACCAGGGCAAAGAAAATATTGTATCCACTAAAACCCGAGCGCAGTCCTTCTATATAGTCCTGAGGAGAGAGAATTCCCGAGGCTACACCGGCAATTTCTCCTGCTAAAATACCAACGAATCCGGAAATAATTACTAACATGGGAATGGTAACTAATGCTGCTATAATCTTTGGAAGAATGAGATAATTTTTGGGATTGATACCCATAATTTCTAAAGCGTCAATTTGCTCACTTACTCTCATATTTCCCAACTCTGAAGCAATTTTAGAACCAACAACCCCGGCAAGTACAATACAAGTGATTGTTGGAGAAAATTCAAGAATCATGGTATCTCTCACGACCATGGAAATGGTCGAATTAGGGATGAGCGGACTTACCAACTGATAGGCAGTCTGTATCGTCGATACCCCACCGATAAAAGCCGAAATGATGAGCACGATACCTAGGGATCCTATGCCTATGTCCACACATTGAGTCATGAATTGTTTCCAAAACATTTTTGGGCTTTCAGGTTTGGTGAACATCCCTTTCAACATTAATACAAATCTTCCTAAATGGGTTAATAGCATATCCTATAATAATATTATATGGCTCAAAATTAGGGAAAAATACGCCTTTTGAAAATTTTATTAATCATAATCTATTAGTTAGACGTATCGTTTTTTTGCTAAACTCCTTACTAAGAGTCTTTTCAGACTCCTTTCAATAATCTCTCCCATGGTTTCTGATCTGGAAAAAATGATATCGTCATAATGTCGCGCAAGTTCGTGTCCCAGCTGGCTGATCTTTTCCGGAGTAGATACCGTATCTGCTATGATGACATCTCTTAAGTCTCTAATACGATGGCGATGAGCCTTGATACGACGAGCGATGAGCGCTCGTTCCTCCTGTTGGTATTGTCGGACAACATCAGCATTCAGATATTGCACGACGAGATTTACAAAAGCTCTGTTTTCTTTAAAAAATTGAGGCATGTATAGGTTTTTCTTTCCCTCATAAAACTGCTGATCGAAATCTATGCCTCGGATACGAAATTGAACATCATCAAAGTCCGGAGTAATATCAATAACGAAATTATAAGAACGCATGTCTCCCAGTAAACGTACGAAACATCTTTCATTAAATTTTACAAACTCTTTTGCTATCCTTTTGGGATTAAAATCCGGGCTGTCCATCCAACCTTGAATAAATTGATCTCCGGGAACACCGGCTATATGTTCCTCTATGAGCGTGTTGCTATCAACCACGAAATTCAGCCAATAGGGCGAAAGTATATGTTCTAACTCTAAACCATAAATACGAGAAGCATCTGCAATTTTAATATAAAAATAATCATATACATCATTATAGGTATTTACAATTCGTATTCTGAAGGGATGAGAATTCCCGAAAGTACAATAATCAACCCGTTCTACATAAAGGTGCTCTTCTGCCGTATCATCCCCTCCGGCTTTTAAAATAGAATAGATCCTTTTTAATCCATGATGAATATGACTCATTAAATGTTGTGGATAATAAACGGTCTCCCATAAGGTATCAACTCCTTTCTCATCATAAAGTGGAATGCTGTTATTATAATATCTGAGATCCTCATAGGAAAGGGGTAAATCTAGTTCCCGATCATAGGAATCGAGATATTCCCTGAAGGCATTATTTATAGGATAAAATATTTTCTTTTTCGATATTTCAGGCATGTCTCAAAGTTAATGATAAAATATAGTTTTCTTCCCTACTCTTCGCAGACTTATATAAAAATAAGGAAAGAAAACAGACCTGTGGATATTGTAGGCTCCCAAAGAGAAATTTTCTTTGATTTAAATAAATATTAGGTAGATTTGCGAAGAAAAAAATACCTTTATATGGAACTCGCAGAACGTGTCGGACGCATTTCAGAATCTCAGACATTAAAAATGTCTCGACTGAGTAATGAACTCAAAGCCAAAGGGCTGGATGTACTTTCATTAAGTTTGGGGGAACCCGATTTTAATACTCCTAATCACATTAGAGAAGCTGCTAAAAAGGCAATAGATGAAGGTTATACCCATTATACGCCTGTACCCGGTTATCTTGAATTGAGAAAGGCAATTTGTAAAAAATTGAAACGTGATAATCAACTGGAATATGAACCTTCGCAGATTGTAACTTCTACGGGAGCTAAGCATAGTCTGATCAATATTATTATGACCATCGTTAATCCCGGAGAGGAGGTCATTGTTCCGACACCTTATTGGGTGACTTATACGGAACAGGTGAAGTTCGTCCAGGGGAAAGTGGTGAATGTAAAAGGGAAAGCTGAAAATAATTATAAGATTACTCCTGAACAGCTAGAAGAAGCTATTAGTCCGAAGACAAAATTGTTCATGTTCTCTTCTCCCTGTAACCCTTCTGGTTCTGTTTATACCAAAGAAGAGTTAGAAGCATTGAGTAAAGTATTTGAAAAACATCCACAGGTATTTATTATTTCTGATGAGATCTATGAATATATTACCTATTCGGGAAAGCATGAGAGTATTGCTCAATTTGAAAGTATAAAAGATAGGGTCATCATCGTTAATGGATTGAGTAAAGGCTTTGCAATGACAGGGTGGAGGTTAGGCTTTATTGCAGCACCTGAACCTATTGCTAAAGCGATTACCAAAATTCAGGGACAATTTACTTCTGCTACCTGTTCTATTACACAGCGAGCTGCCATCCATGCTTATGAATCGGATCTCCAGGCTACAGAAGAAATGGTGAAGGAATTTAGGAAAAGACGAGATCATATATTGGAGGGAATTCGTCAAATTCCGGGTATAAAAGTACACGAGCCTCAAGGTGCATTTTATATTTTTCCGGATGTGAGTGCTTTTTTTGGTAAAAGTTTTGAAGGTGAAGCAATAAAAGATGCTGACGACCTTTGTATGTTCTTATTACAAAAAGGATTGGTGGCTACCGTGACGGGTAGTGCCTTTGGAGAACCCCATTGTATTCGGGTATCTTATGCCACTTCTATTGAAAATATAGATAAAGGAATAAACCGGATTAAAGAAGCCCTTGCAAAGTTGAAATAATTATATGTTATTTTCTGAAGTTGTAGGACAAAAACGGACAAAAACGGATTTGGTTCAGGCAATGAATAATGGACGTTTGAGTCATGCTTTATTGTTATTAGGTCCCGAAGGGGCAGGAACGCTTCCGATGGGATTGGCTTTAGCCCAATATATTGTGTGTACGAATAAGGAGAATAACGATGCTTGCGGAAAATGTAATGCTTGCAAAAAAGCAATGCAATTCATTCATCCCGATATTCATTTTTCTTATCCTGTAGTGCCAAGAAAAGGTGGAGAAAAACCAATTAGTGCCGATTATGGGAAGGAATGGCGTGAATTTATTACTAAACAGCCTTATGGTAATGTATATCAATGGTTACAAGCTATAGGTGCTGAAAATAAACAAGGGAATATCACGGCCAGAGAGTGTGGAGAGATTATTCGAATCCTAGGATTGAAAAGCTATGAAAGTGAATATAAAGTGATGATTATTTGGCGTGCGGAGTATTTACGTAAAGAGGGGAACCGGTTATTAAAACTGCTAGAAGAGCCTCCGGCCAAAACCATTTTCATCCTTGTAGCGGAGCAATCTGATCTTATATTAAATACAATTCTTTCTCGGACACAGCTAATTAGGATGCCCCCATTGCAACAATCTGATATAGCAAGAGATTTAATTGAAAACCAAAACCGATCAGCGGATGAAGCACAGCGTGTTGCCGCTTTGGCTGATGGAAATTATGAAGCAGCACTTAGATTGGTAAAACAGGATACTACTGATTATATGGATCGGTTGAGGCATTGGCTGAACGCCATATTGAGCCGGAAACCGGGAGTTTTGTCTAAATGGCTTGCTTCTGGTGCTTCTGCCAAGGTCGGAAAAGAAAATCAAAAACAATTTCTGAGATATTTTATTAAGCAATTGGAGTTTGCTTTAAGAATAGAATATATGGGAAATAAGGATCTTGTTATTCTTCCTGAAGAAGAAACATTTGCAAGGAATCTCCTAAAACAAATCGATTTCTTCCAAATTGAAAAAATGATTCGGGTTTTGGAAGATGCATGTTATCATATCGAACGGAATGTGAATGTGAAAATCTTATTTCATGCTGTCTCTATTCGCCTGCGTTGTATCTTTACCCAAAAGCCGGATCCTCTATAATGAAAAACGCAAAGACCAATAACTATTGGTACTTTAATTTATATGCGTTTACAGTTTGTCCCTTGAAAGAAGGAATGAGCAATAATTTGAGTTCGGGTACATAATTCAGGTCTGCAGTATTGCTTCCTGATTTTTTTGTGTCTAAAAGTAATTGAGCTTTACCTTGACGATTAACATAAAATACTTCCCCTTCCCAGCGAGAGGCTATCAGACTGCTGTCATTGATAAAAGTAATGCCGTCGCCACCTTTTACGCCATCTGAAAATAATTGGATACTTTTATCTTGTCGATTAATGGTATAAATACCACCTGCAGCAAGCATCCATAAGGTCTTTCCTTTGATTAATAATCCATTGGCATCCTTGGTCTCAGGCTGCTGTAGATAAACGCTGGTTTCCCCTTTTTGATAAGTATATATCCTGCCTTTACGCGTATCAGAAATGAAGACTTGGCCATCCTTGTCTATTGTAATGTCGTTTAAAAATACAGCATCCGGTACATCTATCTTTCGGATAATGTTCCCCGAATGGATGTCAATCAAAACAAGTTGTTTTAAATCGGCTACAAAAAGAGTGTCCTTATAAATTCCCATACCTTTCGGAGCATGGAGACCTTTAGCCCATTTTAGTGTTACTATCTTTCCATCCGATCCAAGTTTACCAATGGCACCATTACCCGCTTCTTTTCCGATTTCAGATACGTAGAAAAAATGCTTATTTACAGCCCAAAGTACGGATTCCGGGGTGATCATAGAATCTGTAACCCAAGCCTTTTCTAATTGTAAACTGTCATTTGACTGTGAACTTTTTTCTGAATTAGAGTGAGATGTATTTACACAGGAGGTGGTGATACAGAAGGAAGAAGTAAAAAAGAATATCAAAAGGAGAGTGGATTTATTCATAACACCGGTTTTGAGTCGTTGTAAAGTTGTTGGTAGTTGTTTATTGTTCAAGAGGCTAAGATACTATTAATTTTAGTCCTTAATATGGGCAAAATAATTAAAGGGGGTATTTCCAATCCCACTTTTCTTGGAGAGGCTTCTTTTACTAAATTTTACAAGAGATAAAATTTTGATTCTATTATTTTTATTTAACCAAAATGTTGATAAATCCAGTTATAGCACTATTATGAGAGCTATATATATCGTCTGTTATTAGGAAATAGATCCTGATTATTTAAAAAAAAAGGAAAAACATTTTGTTATAATAAAAAGTGGTTCTACCTTTGCAGCCGCTTCGATAAAAAGGGGTGTAAAGTTCTTAGAGAAAGGGGGTAATTGCGAGGGAGGTGAGAGACTAAAAAAAAGCAAAATATTTTTTGGTTATGAGTGTAATATCGATTACCTTTGCACTC
>CAZYHV010000017.1:0-75804 GCA_964647485.1 uncultured Chitinophagaceae bacterium
GGAAACAAAAATAGATTATTTGTCTAGTCTCCCCAACTTTTGCGACTGATCCCTTATATC
This sequence comes from uncultured Chitinophagaceae bacterium, assembly GCA_964647485.1. GTDB lineage: Bacteria > Bacteroidota > Bacteroidia > Chitinophagales > Chitinophagaceae > FW021-bin31. The sequence goes on from CAZYHV010000017.1 coordinate 61, forward strand.
TCTTTTAATTTTATGTAAGTTCAATCAGTCTTTTAATACATATTAGGATTGTCCCGTTTTTCCAAGAGCCCTAAAGCAAAATTAAGTACTGTATCTTTTTTATACAATCTATCCTGAAGAGTAGGGTAAACCTGATAATCAGAAACAAAAGATACTTTTTTATTTTTTTCATATCCCGGAAGGAGAAAACCCTTTGTGGGATAATAAAAGGTACAATCAGAATTAGGCAAAACTATCTTCTGTTGACTACCAATTTCATATAGCGTCCCCACACCAGCTGACCCGACTATTTTCCCTAAATGGTGATATTGAAAAGCAGCCGCCATCATCTGTGCTGCACCATAGGTCATCTCATTAATCAGTAATATAGTTTTACCAAGGAATCTATTTTTGATATTCTCAGACTTATTCACATTAATCATCTTGGTAATTAGTTTTCCATTTTTAAAAAATTTCTTTCCTATAATAAGTTCTAGCGGTTTGGCAGTAATGTAATTCAAAATAGATCTTCCAAGGTTTGAATTTCCTCCAGGATTATTACGAATATCAATTACCAACTTCTTAATAGAATCATTTTCTATCTTTTTAAATGTTTTTTGCAAAAAATCATCCAGGCTATCCTTTCGTGGATACTTGTCCAAAACTAAGGAAGCAACTTTTATATATCCTATTTTATACGGATATTTGTGCAGAATTTTAAAAGAATAAAATTTTCTGTCTTTGGGATAACTACTTACATAAACCATCTTTTCAGGAACACCCTCAACCGTCGTTTCTTTATGATTTAGAACTTTAATTGAAAAACGTCCATTATAGCCCCAAATAAGATATAGCCATTTATAAAAAGAGGATTCATAGCGTCTCTCGAAAAAACCTTCTTGCCCCCGACTCTTGAAGTTACAAGATCTAAGTTTATTAATAATAGTCTTTATTGAGAGCCCATTAATCGCAATAATTTCATTTCCCTTCTGAATAGTCTTATCCGAACTAAGATTGCTTAAAACGAACAACCGGTTACCCTGAATCAAAACTTTAAAGGGAAAGAATAAAAGTGAATCCTTTTTAAATAAGTTTAAAATTTTCTCATTAGGTTTAATGGTAAAAGATGAATTATTTAATATTTGTATAAGTGGGTATACTGTTCTGTAAAATTGAATGGACGTCATAGAATCCTTTAATTCTGCATAAACCTTCTTTTTCACGGAATCGTAGGCTGATTTTGGACAGGCATAAAATGGATCAGGTACATCTTTTTCAATATGCCGGGTAATGATGCTGAGGTCATTTTGGAGTTCTTTCGCAGACAATTTACCATTATCCGTTTTAGAACCACAAGAGCTCAATGAAAGAGATAACAGGCAAAAAAAAAACTTACTATTTGAAACTTATATCGTGTGGTATTTATTAAAGTATGGTATTCCATAATGATTGTTAAGTTCAGTTTATATTTTTTATATTTAAACAGTGACTGTTTTTAGTTGTGTACTAATAGTCTTTTTAAACTGCCTTTTCAAAAAATAAATACAAATAAAAAGAATAATCGCTGCACCGATAATGATTAAAATAAAATTGGAAATCCCTCCATATCTTTCAAATAATGAGTGATTTACTGATGAATCACCACCCTTAAGATCAATAAAGAACTTTAAAAAGAAACCATACGAATTAGCTGTGGCATGAATTATAATGGAGGGTAATAAACTTCTCGTATTCCAATAAACCCATCCGGAGAAAGCGCCTAATAAAAACCCTGTTATAAATTGCCATGGGTTTAAGTGCACCATTCCAAACAGAAAACTTGAAATCAGGATAGCTGCGAGCGGCGTATATTTCTTTAATAAGCCATCAAGGATAATCCCTCTGAAAATGAGTTCCTCTAAAACAGGTGCTGCTATAATCATCATTATGAACGAAAGCACTCCTGTGTGGCCACCTCGTACCATGATTGAATCTTTCATAGCCTCCGACATCGGTATTAACCCTGAAAGTGGAGCCGCAATTCCACAAAGTAATACTAATGCTCCAATAACAATGAAAGGTATTATTCGCTTATTTTTAATCTTAAAATTGTAGGAAACAATCCCTGTTTTATTTTTTCTAATTGCATTCACAATCAATAAGGGGATTCCCATAGATAGCAGGTAACATATAAGCAATGTCGCTTCTTTATTAGTAATCATCCTGTTAAGGACCATCCTTATAGGGATCTGAAAAAATAGTATCCCCAGTACTGCAATACCGGCAATTCCAAAGCTTTGGGCAATGTTTGGATAGGTTTTAATTTTGACTTCCGGCATAAAATGATTTAGACTGTTTAATAAAATCACCTCAAATATAAAAAAAATGTAAAAGATAAATACATCCGCCCGACCAATCATCCATAATGGCAGACCAATCATAAGATTTTAGGGACAAAACTCCTCAAGTCCTTACCTTTATTATTAACCGGAACAACGCCCCAAGATTATTCTTGCCAATAGGTGCTTATGCAACCAACTGTCCGTAACGCCCAAAAACCGGAAAACTAAAAAAGCCAGTTAGAAAAAACCGGGTAATTTTCTACCGGTTTTATGATCCGAAAAACTTCATTTATATGTCCAACTGGCATGGTTAGAACCGAAATAAGTGGCATCCTTATTCCGAAATCGGTGGCACACACTTGTCGAAATGGCCGGCAAGGTTAGATCCAAAATAACCACACAGGTAAGAAAAAATAGAATTTATTGAAAAGATTTGCCAAAATATTTGATTTATAACCAAAAGGTAATTATCTTTATAATGTTGTAATTAATTTTTATTCAAAAAATAAAGTGGACAAAGAAGAGATTGAAAAGTTCATTGAACAAGAGAAAGAGACGCTAAACCAGTTTCAGAGATTTGTTAAGCGCCATCGTATCCCTAAAGAGGTCGTACAGAAACAGATTGATCTCTATCTTGATACTCTCAACAAATTATATGAGCAATTGAAAAACTTAGAAGAATAAATAATCAGGGGCAGAAAACCTACCTAAATCAATTTCAGTCATGAAAAACAGAGTAGAAGACATTATTAATACTACAGACCCTGCTGAAAAATCAGTTAAGGAGCGGAGACTGGATCGCCGGATTAAAGAAAATCCGGGTGAAAAAGAGGTACTTATTCAGGAATTCCAGGAGGCGCTGGATCATTCAGGCGAAAGGATTGCTAAAATGAAGGAAGAAGTAGATTTAAAAATCAAATTAAAAGAGGTTACAGAAATTATTTCTTTGTCTTATATTGCAAAAACATATTTTCATAAATCTCGCCAATGGCTGTACCAGCGTATAAACGGCAACATGGTCGGAGGGAAAACACAAAAGCTAACGGCTGAACAAATGAAAACGCTGGATATAGCACTGAAAGATATTAGTAAAAAGATTGACCGGCTGTCCATTTGCGGATGATTATAATTACGACAACTGTGCCACCCTGGCCAATAGTAGGATTTAATTGCTTGTGAGGTTTCCATACCTAAAAATTACATCCCCTCGTTTGGGAAAGAGACAACAAATGGGTTCAGCAAATCCAAAGCTCCGGGAACATCCTTTACATCAATGATTAATTTCTTATACTTTTCCTCCTTTAACTGAACAACGATACTTCTTTTTCCGCGAGTAAGATCGTAAAAAACTTTACCTTCATTAACAAGGTATGTTCCCGCAATAATGAGCCCGGGGATATAGGTACCGGGCATCCTTATTCCATTGAGCAAACTTAATCTATTCTGGTTAGGATATGCTTTTACTACATGGTCTATAGGGATTAGTATTTTATTAGTCAATGTCCAGAGTTTATGAATTCCTTTTAATTTGAAAATAAAATGCGTTTCTGCTCTTTTGATTATTACCATATAAACATTCATGTTAAACACAACAATAAACTCCTTCAACCCATAGTTTATCTATATATTCGTGCTGCCCATCCCCCTCCGGGAGCCATGTGAATCGTTAATTGTTGGGTATTATCGACACTTTTCACCTCTTTTTTATAATCAATACCATTTCGATCGGCATTTTTACCATCCTTGAATATTTCGATATGCCAACTTCCTTTCGGTAGGAAAGAAAAATCCAAAGTAAGATCACGTGCTTTCCAGCTGGTCATTGCGCCAACAAAATATTCTGTTCCTTTCTTTCTTGCGACGGCCAGATATTCTCCAATTTTTCCTTCTAGAGGAATGGTTTTATCCCATGTGGTAGGAACTTTCGTTATAAAATCAAGACATTCTGTATTTTTTTCATAAATGGTGGGATTATCGCTCAACATCTGTAAAGGCGCATCATACAAGACGTACATCGCCAACTGCTGACAACGGGTGCCCATACTCATCGGATAATCTCCTATGGCTTTAAAATCGTTCTTTTGCGCATTCCGCATGGCTCCCGGCGTGTAATCCATCGGGCCGGTAAACATTCGGATATAGGGTATTTCTACGGCCATATCCGGATTCGCCCGATCTGACCATTTGGCATTTTCCAGACCTGCAACCCCTTCATAATTCACGACATTCGGATAGGTTCGGTTTAACCCGGCCGGCTTATGGGCTCCGTGAAAATCTACAATCATGTGGCGGGCTGCGGTCTCTTTCGCCGTATGCCAATAAAAATTAACCACATCCTGATCATCCCGATTCATAAAATCAACTTTGATGCCTTTTACCCCCCAACTCTGAAATAAATCCAAAGCCTTCGTCATCTGCTTATTCAGCGTATGCCAGGAACACCAGAGAATAATAGCTACCCCCTTGCTTTCAGCATACCGGCTCAACTCCTTCATATCGACATCGGGATTCACTTTGGTCAAATCTCCCAATTCATACCAACCATCATCCATAATAATGTAGGGAATATCATGACGTGCCGCAAAATCAATATAATACTTGTAGGTATCCGTATTAATCCCGGCTTTAAAATCAACTCCGGTAATATTCCAGTGATTCCACCAGTCCCAGGCAACTTGTCCGGGTTGAATCCATTTGGTGTCTTTTAACCGATTGGGTTCTGCCAATTTATAGACAATCTCATTATTTAATAAGGCGGTATCTTCTTTGGCAAAAGCCATAATCCGCCAGGGGAATTTTTTCTGACCGGAGGTTTGGGCTATATCGTCATACACTTCTTCCGGATGAATTACCCGATCCCATCCACCTTCTCCTTTCACATTTTTCCGATTCTTTTTTACGCGTGGAGGAAAGACTGCTTGTATTTCATTAGCTCCTTTCCCTGTAAAATAAAGTCCGGGATAATCATGTAAATTGCTTTCTGTAATCAATACCTTTCCTTTTTCTTGTAAATCCACCAACAAAGGAAGTTCGGTACGATCATTCCCCAGTTCACTGACGGGCTTCTTGCTATACAAATGTTCATAAGAAGTCATCCAGCGATCCTGCACATCATCTTTCCCCGTCAGCAGAGAAAACCAGGCGGTTGCTCCTTCAGGAAAAGAGATGTTACTCTCCTCACTTTTTATAATAATACGATCTTTAAAATTCGTTATAAAACGGTAAGCGACAGCATCATTATACGCCCGAAAAACTACTTTATATCTTTTAAAACCAAGCGTAAGCTGATTGTAATGATTCCGGATTTTATTGTTTTTCACGGGTACTGCAGGAGTAATTACTCGATCCTCTGAAACACGTTTTTTATTTTTTACCTTATCCCCCTTACCCAGAACCTGTCCGTTCCCCAGGGTCATGGAAATATCTGTTTCGGGAATTAAGACTTTTCCTGCTTCGACGACAGAAAATTGTAACGCAGCATTATGCTGAATAGCCACCTGAATATTCCCATTGGGAGACTTTAATTCATATTTCTGGGCATACAACGCCTGTTGAAAAACCAGCATCGAAAAGGCAAAAACAATAATTTTCTTCATCATCAAACTTTTAAAAAGATTTTCTTTTTATATAAAACATACAAAAATAACCATTTTACGAGAATTAACGTAACCGCTAAAATTACAGCATTATAGGGATTACCTATCAGCTGTCCCAGCCATTGGAAAAAGGCATTGTTGCTAAAGCCCCAACTAATAAAACCGCCGGACATATAAATCAGGATAGAATTCATTCCTATGACTCTGAAAAAAAGTGTCCATTTTTGATGTCCCTTCACATCAATAATATAATAAAATAAAGCCAATAACAATAGGCTGATACCGGCCGTTTGAAGGACAAAAGAACTGGTCCACAGGTTTTTATTAATCGGGAAATCCAAATTCCAGATTTGAGCAAGTATCAAAGCAATAACGCCGCCGAGAGCCATCCATCCCGCTTTTTTATGTGGTGTAAATGTATGATTTCTAAGAAATTTACCCGTAAGAATCCCTAATAGCGCCGTACCAATGGCGGGAATCGTTGACATAATCCCTTCCGGGTCATGAATTCCCTTATATAAATGTCCCGGAAGATACAACCGATCCACATACGAAGCAAAATTCCCCTCCATGGTAAAATCTCCCATAGGGAAGCCCGGTGCAGAAGTGAATTTAAACATCAGCCAGTATCCGATCAATAAAACAGCAAGCCAGATAATCTGTCCTTTTTGTTTGGTATATAAGAAAATAATATTGGCAAACATATATGCCAATCCAATCCGTCCCAATACACTGGCAAAGCGTATATCGGCCACCGGCTGAATCTTTAAACCGTTGTTATAGATAATGCCCAGGATGACCAGGATGAGTCCTCGCTTAATAATATGAAACAGTACTTGCTGCTTAGACTTTCCTTTCTTCAATCGACTATTTACGGAAAAAGGGGTAGCCACTCCCGCAATAAACAGAAACAACGGAAAAATCAAATCATATAGATGAAAGCCATTCCATGCCGGATGCGTAAATTGATTAGAGATCACTTCCCAAAATCCGGAGTGGGAAGCATCGGCAAGGGAATGGAAAAAGTGATCCGCTCCGATGATCATTAACATATCTAACCCTCGCAAGGTATCCAGAGAATGCAATCGTTTAGAAACGGCTACATGAATACTTTTATTTTTAGCATCCGTTGTTTCTTTTTCCATCTCCATTTTTAATTTTAATTACTTTTGGTAGAAAACAATTTTTCCTTTTCCTGCTTATAGAATTGCACACCTCTCTTCACTTCATCTACATTATTTTTAAAATGATACTCATGCTCAATAAACATATAGCCTTTAAAGCCCTGTTTTTTCAATTGTTTCATAATCGCGGGCATATTAATCACTCCTTCTCCCAACGGCACATCATGGATTCCTTTCTCATCGAGCTGTTTAAAAGCGGCCGTAAGGATTTCCATCTGACTGGCCTTTCTGCCCTCCGGGATATCAAATTGACCATCACTTTTCTTATTCTCATCTTTCAGATGAAGTTCAACAATATGTCCCTTTAATTTCCTGATACAATCTATCGGATCCAATCCGGATTCCAACCAATGACCAATATCGGCACAGGCGCCAACTCTGGAACTTAAGTCTTTAATGCGATGCAATACCGTATCGGGATTCCCATAGCGACTGGGTTCCATGTGATTATGAATAGCTACATTAATTTTATACTTATCGGCCATTTTGGAGATATAAGGCAACCATTTAAAAGCGGGCTCCACCACCACATTTTCCAGCCCCATCGCCTGGGCAAATTGAAATAATTGCTCAATATCTTCTTCAGCATCAAATTGCATCACATCCCCGTAAGAAACCATCTTTATATGATGATCTTGCAACATCTTCTTAACCGCATCCCTTTTTTCTTCACTCATGTGGTAATCCAATGTCCCCTCAATACCGTTCCCTATTTTCATTCCGGGAAAACCTTCCACGTATTTCAGTCCGAGCGTATCCATTTTTCGAAAAGCTCTCCCCAACGAATCGAATCTAAAAGTCCAACTTTGTATTCCTAATTTCCAATCTGAAGCTTTCAACTGCCCTTTACGGCTGGAGGTCTCTGACTCTTGATTACTTTTTTTTCTTGTATTTTGGCATCCCAAAACAAATGTAAGGCCTATTAAGAAGGCTCCTAATACTACTTTTTTACTTAATTTCATATCTTTTTTTTTAAATATTATTCTTTTTTAATTCATTTACTGCATAATCACAGGCTCTGGCGGTAAAGGCCATAAAGGTCAAAGAAGGATTTTGCCAGCCTGAACTACACATAAAACTACCATCCGTAATAAAAACATTGTCAACGGCATGCATCTGATTCCATTTATTGACTACGGAAGTTTTGGGATCTTTTCCCATACGGGCAACACCCTGCTCATGAATGGCTTGTCCGGGAGTAGATCCGACTTCGAAAGTGTTAATATTCTTCACACCTCCTGCTTCCAACATTTCTGCCGCATCCTGGACCATATCCTTCCGCATTTTCTCTTCATTTTCTTTAAATCCTGTATCAAATACCATCGTCGGCAGTCCCCATTTATCTGTTTTCTTTGTATTCAAATAGACTCGATTGTCCTTATAGGGCAAACATTCCCCAAAAGCAACCAATCCCATGGTCCAGATTCCGGGTTCAGTGAGTTTATTTTTAAACTCTTTTCCTACGCCGACTTCCTTAATAGCTCTTGACCAATCCTGCCTGGAAGCACCTCCTTGATATCCAAAGCCTCTCACATATCCTCTTTCATCCTCCTTTTTAACATTGCGGAAGCGTGGGATATAAATTCCATTTGGACGACGACCATAATAGTATTTATCTTCAAATCCGGGCATTACTCCTGAAGCACCATACATAAACTGATGATCCATCAAGTAACGACCCACTGTTTCTGAATCATTCCCCAATCCATTTGGGAAACGGTCGGAAGTTGAATTTAATAAAATGAAAGCCGTTCCTACGGTAGAAGCATTCACAAAAACAATCTTCGAATAATACTCATACGTTTTATTATTATTAGCATCTATCACTTTGACGCCGGTTGCCTTTTTTCTTTCTTTATCATAGAGTACTTCACTGACAATAGAATCCGTTTTCACTGTCAATCGTCCGGTATCCATAGCGGGTGGGAGTGTCGAAGACTGCGTGCTGAAATAAGCACCGTAAGGGCATCCTCGGTGGCATAAATTTCTATACTGACAGGGACCGCGGCCTTTATGCTGTTGTGTTACATTAGCCACTCTACCGATGGTCATCAATCGATCATGGAAATTACTCTCAATACCCTTTTTTACTTTTTGTTCTACACAATTCATTTCCATAGGAGGTAAAAATACACTATCGGGGAGTGCGTCATACCCCTCTTTTTGTCCACTGATCCCCACATGTTTTTCTACATAATCATACCAAGGTTCAATTTCTTTATAACGAACCGGCCAGTCTACACCATGTCCATCTCTGGCATTGGCACCAAAATCCAAATCACTCCATCGGTAACTTTGTCGCCCCCACATAATAGATTTCCCTCCTACAATATCCGGTCGAAACCAATCAAACTTTTTGACTTCTTTATAGGGAGCATCCGCATCCTTAAACCAATAATCTGCATTATCTTCTCCGTAAGGATAATCTCTACTCAAATATTGATGTGTTTTTCTTTGGGCTTCCGTGATTCGTCCACGATGTTTAAATTCCCAGGGCTTTTTATAGGCGGATTTATAACCTGATATGTGCTTTAGTTCATGACCTCTTTCCAACATTAATACCTTCAATCCCTTTTCGGTCAATTCCTTTGCTGCCCATCCACCGCTCAGTCCGGATCCGATGACAATAGCATCGTAAGTATTTTCCTTTTTCGCTTTATTGTTAATATTTGGCATATTATATTGTTTTAATTTCTATACATAAGGTAAGCCTCCTTCCCAAGCTTTATCTCCTTTTTCATAGGGGATACAGCTTTTATAGTCTCCGGGTGTTTGTTTATATCTCAGTGTTTCCGTAGCTCCTGTTTCGGAGGTAAAGAATCCCAACATGGTTAATTCTTTCAGTATCCGGTAAAAATGGAGTGCATCCGAATCGGCCTCTCCCGTTAAGACTTCCTTATCCAAACGGGCCACTGCTTTTTCTTTTTGATCCTTCTCCAAATCCAGAAATTCTTTTTTAAAATGCTGTTTACACCACTGATCATAGGCCGTCAATCCATCATGAAAATCATCTTGATCCTCTTTGGGATAACATTCCTGCACCATCATAATGACGAACGCCGGCACTTTGGCATCTACAGCTCCGGGAGTATCGGTGCGCGGAATAATAATATCGGCTATCTTCTCTACCATCTTTTTCTCCCGAGTAGTAAAATGGGTTCCTTCTCCATGACCTTCAGGAGCATTACATCCATTCATTAATGCGCTCAGGGTAGGAGCCGAAATAACACCTCCCATAATGAGGGCCGTCTTTTTAAGTGCATCTCTCCTATTCATAATCTATTTATTATTTATAAAGTTGATCTAAAAATTTATGCTGTTTCCTTCGTTGGGGGTCTTCCCTGCTTAATCGGCTTTTTACACCTATATTCATCACCCTTACCGGTTGATCTTTTGTATTACCTGTCCATAAAGGCAAATCTTTCCCATTAGGATTCCCTGTCTTGATAAAATGAGCAAAATAATTTTCCATCGTTATGGACACTCTATAATCATCAGGCGTCCAATCATAAACCGGGTTGGTGCTTAAATTTCCAAGCGCATACTCTATTTCTCCCGAATGAACGGCTCCTTCGATGGGAGGAGGCATCATGCGGCCGGAATCTTTCGGGAGCAAAAAATCTGCATCAAAAGATCGTGAACTCTGAGGACGGGCTTGATGAAACAGATAACGGAATACCGGAGATTTCCCTGTTCTTCTATGTAACACTGCCCATTTCCAGGTACTATAAACGATAAAACGATCACTTGCAAGGTTTGTTGCCGAGCGAAGTACCTCTTTTTCCGTGCGTCCGGGATATAAATTTAGAATTTTCTGTGCATGGTCTTTATATAATCCCTTAATCGTACTTTGGTAATTCTGAGGAGTAGGTATTTTATTTCTTAATAGAGCCATATAGGGCATTTCTGTAGAATTCCATCCAACCAATAAGGGAATGTGAGCTTGTTGTCCATTTTCAAAAATTTGTTTTGGAGACGCAGGTAAAAAATAGCCGTCAATTGTTGTAACAAAGTAAGAAGATCCCTTTTTAGCAGCCTCCTGAAGTAATTTTTCGGCAGGGATAGCTCTCAGCTCTTTCAATGAAGATGCCCCTATACTCTTGGCAAACTTTCTTCCTCTTTTTTCTGCTTCAGATAAAGAGATAGGCGGTAAGGTTGGAGAAATCATGGCTCCGCTTTCTCCTATCGCCCCTACTATAAGATCTTTAGACAAAGGAGAAGCCATTTGGGCAGATACAGAAAGGGAACCCGCTGATTCTCCACCAATAGTAATATGATTAGGATCCCCACCAAAAGCAGCAATGTTCTTATGCACCCATTCCAACGCCGCCTGTTGATCTAATAAGCCATAGTTTCCGGAGGCATGATGTGGCGACTCTTTGGTTAATTCAGGATAGGCAAAGAATCCAAAAATACCCAATCTGTAATTGACCGTTACTACAACAATCCCTTTTTGTGCTATACTCGAGCCGTCATACCGCCATTCTGATCCATCTCCCGCTACAAATCCTCCTCCATAAAAATAAACAAGTACCGGAAGATTTGTATGAGCAGAATCAGCCGGAGTCCAAACATTCAAATAGAGACAATCTTCACTCATCGAATCTGATCGAAAACGCATATCTCCAAAAAGAGAGGCTTGCATCGCCTTTGATCCAAATTGAACGGTTTGTTTTATTCCTTTCCAACTTTTGAGAGGCTGAGGCGCTCGCCATCTCAAATTACCGGTTGGAGGCTGAGCATATGGAATTCCCCTATAATTCCTCAATCCGGTTGATGGATCTGTAAAACCTTGTATGAGACCACCTTCGATTTTTACAATAGTATTATGTGATTGTTCCCCATTGTGAGATTGCCCCTTACTTTCTATTAAGGTAGATAGTAAAAATACGAGTAGCAAAAAAGTATTTTTTAGCATAATATGTATTTAAGAAATACAAATAATTCTGTTCAATAGGGAAAATTAACTACCGACATCTACATATCGTCCCCTGCCACAGTCCGAATAGGAATTAATTATACGCTTTTCTTGGTCTAAAGTTGACCGGTTTTCCCGTATCATCTTTATATTGTTTTCTCAATCGCTTCAATTCTTTCAACAAATCCTCCAAGACGTCCTCGTATCCTTCTTTTACTTTCATCCCTCTTTCGTAAAAGAGACTGTCCATCTCATCCGGGTCTCGCTCTAAATCAAATAATTCCCACTGATTGACCGTATAGTAATAAATCAATTTATAACGCTCTGTTCGTACCCCGTAATTAGGTAAAACAAAATGAGGAGGTCCTTCTTCATAATAATGATAATACATCGACTTCGGCCAGTCTTTTGGGGGGTTCTCTTCAAAAACAGACATCAGGCTCCTCCCCTGCATATCTTCCGGAATAGGCAATCCAAGCATATCCAAGATGGTCGGAGCATTGTCGATACTCTGCACCCAGGCATCGGTTTTACTTCCTGATTTTGTGACTCCGGGATATCGAATCATCCAGGGAACTCTTAGGGCCTCTTCATACATAAACCTTTTGTCAAACCACCCATGATCTCCCAAAAAGAAACCATGATCACCGGTATAAACGACAATGGTATTATCAGTCAGACCATTGTCATCCAGAAAGTCTAACAGCCGACCTACATTATCGTCTTGTGACTTCAGCGTTCCCAGGAAATGGCGTATCAGTTGTTGATAGTTCCATTGTTGTACCTGACGTTTGGTATAATCCTTCGGAGGATCAAAATCTAACATATCGGAGATCCTCATGTGTGCATCCCGGGCTACTGAACTTCTATTTTTATAATCATCCCAAAAAGTACCCGGCTCCGGAAAATCTATATCATCGAAAATATGTTCATATTTATGCGGCGGATCAAAAGGCCGGTGATCACTGAAAAAGTCCATCATCATGAAGAAAGGTTGCTTAAACTGCTTCATTCCTTTGATGGCAAGATCCGTAAAAGTATCCGTAATATACCCCGGACGGCTGCGATGTACCATTTCCTTACTTCCCATGGATGGATTTTCAATAAATCCATCCGGATTATAATAGGGCCCACCGGCTCCTTTTTTGAAAGAAAAATAATCAAAACCGGCAATACCCGGATTGGCCGTTTCTCCACGCGCTTTCTTCATGTGCCATTTGCCGACCATGCCCGTTTGATACCCTGCTTTTTTCAGCAATTTGGCAAAGGTTTCCTGTTTCGGGTCAAAAAAAGCATAGGGTTTAGAGGGATCCGCATTATATCCATTAGAGGCCGAGCCGGCTAAGTGATTGTATTTTCCGGTCAATAAAGTAGCCCGGCTCGGTGCACAGAGCGCATTATTGCAAAAAGAATTGTTGAACATCATCCCTTCATTGGCAATCCGGTCAATATTGGGCGTAGGCAAATAAGTGCTATATCTTCCATTATAACAACCTAAGGTGCTTAAAGGCACCCCCTCTGTTGTGATCCAAAGCACATTTGGATGTTCCGGTCTTTTCTTGCTAATTATATTCGGGGCATGCTTTACCTCAGAAAAAGAAGTATTAGCAAGCGCCGAAGGGGCTAGTGGCAATCCAAGGGCAAGCCCTCCCATCTGTTTGAGTGCATCCTTACGCGATATATTTTTTTTCTTCATAGCCCCTTTTTTACTTAAATTATAATTTGTTTTATTAATATCCAACTAGCGATATCCCTCATTTTGCTCAAGTGTTCCCTTACTCAGATCAATCTCTTCTTGCGGAATAGGGAAATACTCATTTTTATTGGGTGTAAAACTGGCTCCTTTAATATCACCTGTATATTGACCTTCATAATCAAAGTAATGATTAATCACTTTGTCGGCGATTCCCCAACGAACTAGGTCAAAAAAGCGATGACCTTCCATTGCCAGTTCAAGTAATTCTTCTATATGTACAGCTTTAAGCGCCGTATTCGGATGAGAAGCGAACCAACCATTAGGATAGGTAGATATATTATAATTTGCAGCCGGATCGCCATTATCATCCTTTACAAAACCGGCAGGATTCGCCGCTCTATTCCGTACTCTATTTACATATTCTTCGGCTTTATTTAAATCTCCATTATCTGCCTTAATTTCACATTCAGCAGCCCACAAAAGTATTTGTGCAAAGCGAATAATAGAATAATTTATAGAATTCAAAGGCGCCCATGAAGTTGTAGCATTATCTCCGGCTGCTCCAATATCAGATTTATTAAATACATTCTTCTTTGGAGAATAGGGACCGGCACTGGCTTGATTACGAATCCAGTTCTTTCCCGGCATAATGCCCCAATCCAGATAAGGAATACCTCTACGCCCTACTGTCCAATCCAGACGAGGATCCAACTCTCCGGCATCCGGAGTAAAGGAATCAGAAGAAGACAATCCCAAATCATTTTTCACCTCATTCTGTGATAAGTCATATTCTGGATTATCTAAAGTTCCATCTAATAGCGGAAGCCCGTCGCTACCGGTACGATAAGCATTTACAAGTTCTATACTTGGTTGAAAGAAACCACAGCAACCTGTTACCGCTCCATTCCCGTAGGGATAATTTAACATATCAAAATGATTCCCATGAAAACCTTCTGAACCATCATGTAAAGAAGCTTGGATGGCAAATACAGATTCAGAACTGTTTTGATGTTGAGCATTAAAATTCCAATTAAATTGGCTTTGTAAGGCATAACTGGTTCCATCGGCAGTTTTCCCATGTTCTATGATATCGGTAAGTATGGGTAATGCATCATTATATTTCCCCTCAAATAAGTAAGTTTTAGCTAAAAAAGCTCCTGCAGCCCATTTATTGGCTCTTCCGATATCTTCCTGAGTCTCCGGTAAATGATCAAATGCATATTTAAATTCTTCTTCTATTTTCGGGTAAATATCTTCATCATTAGGCACCTGATAATTATTCGCTGCATAAGAGACTGAAGTGTCTATCCAAGGAACATTATCCCACATTTTTTTAGCTTCAAAAAAGTAAAATCCTCGTAAAAAGTGAGACTGTGCAATAATATTCTTTTTCTCAGATTCTTCTAAGTCTACCTTTGCCGCCAACCGTAAAACAAGATTACATCGAGCGACACCATCGTACAACCATCGCCATTTAGAATGAAAGTAAGGGTTAGATGAAGATCCTTCAAATCTGGCTATAGACATGGCATTGGATTGATCCCCCGGATCTGATCCTTTATGTGCTTCCCCTCCGGCTACACTACCAAATAACCAATTATCGGGTTGCTGGTAATACCAGGCTCCTTCATTGGGATCAAACTGTCCATCTAAATCAGAGTATGCAGCGATTAAAGCTTCTCTAACTCCTTGAGGAGAGGCCATTTGTTCATCTCCCAAAACTCCTCTGGGTTGAACTTCCAGAAAGTCCTTTTTACAAGCAAACATGAATAGAATCAATAATAACATAGATCCTATCTTTATATATTTATTTATCAATTTCATTATCTTATCTTTTTAGATGTATAAAAAAAATACTACGTTCAATATTAAAAGGTAACATTTGCCCCTATTATAAATTGGCGTACAAAGGGGTAGGTACCATAATCTACTCCAAAAGTTTCATCCAATCCACTAACAGATGGATCTAAACCGTCATATTTTGTAATGGTAAAGAGGTTAATTCCCTGAATATACAAGTGTAGATTTTTTATTCCTACCTTCTCCAATTTGCCATTCTTAAAGGTATATCCCAGCTTGAGATTCTGTAATCTTAAATATGAACCATTTTCCATATAATAAGAATTGATCTCCTGATTGGTACTAAAAGCAGCGCGATCTTCATAGATAGGAATATCGGTATTTTTATTATTGGGGGTCCAGGAATCTAAGACTCTGGAACTAATGGCTCCGCCGGGGAATGAAGCATAAAAGTCTGTGTACCATTTGGTATAGTTAAGGATTTGAGCACCCCAAACACCATAGAAATTAAAACTTAATTCAAAGTTTTTATAACTCAAACCTCCTGCAATTCCATAGGTAAAATCAGGGTTAGGATCGCCAAAAATGGTTCGGTCATCATTATTTATATAGCCATTCCCATCGACATCTGCAAACTTAAATTCCCCGGGTCTTTCCCCGCCATCCTGATAGGTTGCGCTATTATCTCCTATCGCTGCCTGAGCTTTTGCATCAGCAGCGTCAATTTCATCCTGGCTCTGCCATAAACCAACAACTTTGTATCCATAAAAAGAGGACATCGAATGCCCTACCTTATTGATGGTAGGGTTCCCTGAAATCCGACTTGCTCCATAACTATTCCCGTAAAAATAATCCGTATTCTCAGAAATCTTCAGGATGGTATTTTTATAAGTACTCCAATTTACAGTAATATCATATTTCCAATTGCTTGAGAACTTTCCTCTCTTTGTAATCCGCGCATCCACACCTACATTTTCCATAGAGCCCACATTTATAGTAGGATAATCATTTAAAAATCCAACCGTAGCCTCTACTTCAGGAGCATACAATAATCCGACAGTCTTCCGTTTATACCAGTCCACACTAAAGTCAAGATTATGTACCAGCGTAGCATCTATACCAAAATCCAAAGTCTTATTCGTTTCCCAATGCGTAGCAGGAGCCGCAAATCCGGTAGCTCTTATCCCTTCTTCAATACTATTACCGGTTCCTCCAATATCATAACCGGCAGCTTTCGCACTGGCGGCATAGGAATTAATCTGATTCACCAAAGGAACAGAAGCGGAATTTCCCATTTCTCCATAACTTCCTCTCACTTTCAAATCATTAAGCCAACCAATGTTCTTCATGAAATTCTCTTGAGACAGACGCCAGCCTAATGAAAAAGCCGGGAATACACCATATTTCTTTTGGGGACCAAAAACGGCAGCCCCATCCCTACGTATTGTTCCATTAAACAAATACTTATCTTTATAATTATAGTTTACTTGGGCAAAGAGAGAAAAAACAGTAGGAACCGGACCTCCACCGTCTTCAATGAGTCTACCTCCGGACTGGGTCGTACTAATGGTGGTGTAATTAGGGTCTGCACTAAAGGGATTATGTCCTGTAGCATCCATATTTCTATTTTGTCCTCCTAAAGCTTCTTCACCAAGCAATACCTCTAGGTTGTTAGCACCAAATTGGTGTTTAAAATTCAATGTGTTTGTCCATACCCAATTATAACTATAACTCGCTCCTTCATATACATAATTCTGAGTAGGGTTATTTTCTTTATTCTCATATTGGAGATAACCATAAGTGTTGTAATAATTATTGGAATAGGCTCCTCCAAAACTAGATTTAAAATGAATATTATAAGGCAAAGCAACTTCAGCATAAACATTACCAAAAATAGCCGTAGTTTGACTTTTATCATTTCTCGCCCGATACCGATTAGCTACAGGGTTCATTGGATTATTGAATCCCGCTGCTCGTGTCCCGGCAAAATTTCCCATGATATCATGTACAGGGATGAGTGGATTTTCCCTGTAAGACCAGCCGATGGCATTTCCTTCATTACCACCTATATCCCCATTAGACAACTGTGGATTATCTCTCAATGAGAGTTGAATATTCTCGCCTATTTTCACACGATCATGGATATTAAATTCCGTATTAGCTCTAATCGTATAGCGTTTAAGATAAGTTTCCTTTACCACCCCTTGCTGATTATAATATCCCAATTGAATATTATATCTTGAATTATCTCCTCCTCCATTCAAGGACAAATTATAATTCTGTAGGGGTGCATTCCTGGTCACCTCATCATACCAATTTGTTCCTTTTTTATTTGCTTTGACAATTTGATAGAAAGCACCTTTCGTAGGATCTATATTATAAAGGCTAGGATCTACAAGAGCTTCCGTAGCAGGATCGCTATTTAGCAATCCATAATGATTCCCTGCCATAATATAATCAGGGAGTACAGGTTGAGCCCCGCTCCCATATTGAGGATGAGAGGGGGTCCCTCCTCCATTTTTAATAGCTTTCCATGTCCATTCTGCAGCTTGTTTGGGATTCAATAAATCGAAGCCCGGACCGGGATATTGACGACCATAAGAGATATTTAAATCAACCTTCATTGGTTGGTCATATTTTCCTTTTTTGGTCGTAATCAGAATAACACCGGCAAAAGCCCTGGCACCATATATAGAGGCAGAAGATGCATCTTTCAAAATACTTACATTTTCAATATCTTCGGAGGGGATATTACTAATATCAGTAGTTGGTACGCCATCCACTACATACAACGGATCATTACTGGTAAAAGATCCAAAACCACGAATACGCACTTTACTATTACTTCCCGGTTCTCCGGAAGCTGTTATATGAACCCCAGGCACCTTCCCTTGCAACTGCTTTTGGATATTCCCCATTGGCGTTGCATTTAATTCTGTCCCTTTAAGAGGGGTAATGGAACCAGTAAGATTTTTCTTCCGTTGAGCAGTGTATCCTGTCACTACCAATTCATTCAATTCTTTGGAAGATTCCCCCATCTTTACATTGATGGTTCCCTGACCATCTACAGCAATTTCTTGTGTTTCAAAACCAACAGAACTGAATACTAATGTAGCATTTTCAGGAGCATCTAGGCTATAATGACCTTTCGCATCTGTAACCGTTCCTGTGCTGCTACCTTTCACTTGTACCGTCACTCCGGGCAAAGGGTTACCATCAGGATCTTTTACAATTCCTTCTACATGTTGTACCTGAAAAAGACTTCCTTTTTTACCAATAATTATTAGCTCATCGCCCACTTTCTTATAATGAAGATTTGTACCGATGAATAGTTGACGAAGGATTTCAGAAAGAGTTCCTTTGTTTACATTCAAGTCTATTCTTTTATTTACAGGAACGATATCATCACTGTATAGGATCCGGTAATCTAACTTTCTTTCTATTTTTGAAAGAACATTCTTAAACTTTGTATTTTTAAAATGAAGACTATAAGTATCGCTCCCCTGTGAATATCCTTTAGCGGAGACCTGTAAACTGGCAACAAGCACAATAATAAAACAGAGCTTCATAAGCAGGAGAATCTTTTTAAACCTTTCTAACCCTGAACCGGGAGTCTTTTTTAGAGCAGTGTTAAAAGGGAAGCAATTAGAAGATAACTTTTTTTTCATATTTTTGCATTTTAGAGTTTAGTCTCGCACAGAGTTTTCTGTGCGAGAAGAGAAATTGGAAACCGGGCGTCCAAACCTTTGAAGTTTCCTTTTTGTCAATGCCTCTCTTCCTTTCAAAGAGAGGCTTTTTTCTTTTCATCTGTACTTTTTTAATTCATTGTTTTCAATTTTATAGTGATCAATTATAAATGGTTACGTAATTCTTTTCAATAGTATATTTAAAGGGGCGAACCATCTGAAGTGCTTTTAGCGCCTGATTTAAGGTCTCTTCTTCAAAAATCCCTGTAAAGGTATAGTTGGCTACTTCCTTATTTTCAATGGAGATATCTACCCCATATCGACGAGACAATTGATGGGAAAGAGCTTCAAATCGTTCTCCTTGAAAAACTAATCGATCCTCCTTCCACGCTGTCTCAGAAATCAGATGAAGCCCTGTCTTCGTCACTACAGGGTGAATTTTGGTTACTTTCATCTGAAGCGGTTGCTCTATTTTTTTTACAATTTGCTTCTTCTGCTTAAAGATATTCTCTCCCTGTTGTTTTACATCTACTTTCTCGGGTTTCGTCTTTGAGTGAGTATAATATATCACTTTTTCGCCCGGCTTCATTACGAGATTTTTATCTTTATCATGGATAGGAGCCACAGAAACACTTCCTTTTATAAGGGACAAAGCCGACTTATCATCATCCGGATAGGCTTTTAGATTAAATTCAGTACCTATATCCTTTATAGTCAGCCCTTTGGTGTGGATAATGAAAGGATGGCAAGCATCATGCTTAACTTTAAAATAACCCTCTCCTACTAAAGTGACTTCTCGTTTCGTGATATGTTGAAAATCATTCGGGTAAATTAATTTAGAATCCGCATTCAACCATACTTTTGTTCCATCCGGTAAAGTAACTGTCGTCTTCGAGCCTTTCTTGGTAGTGACTGTATTTAGGTTCCTCTGATGTGCCGTAAAAGATTGATAAACAAACCACCCTCCTACCAACAATACTACCATCACTGCCACCCTTCTCCAAAGTTTTCTTTTTTTATGGAAACTGCCTTTCTTCTTTTGTTCCTTTAAAACGGAAGCTGAAGTAATCTTTTTCATGACCTGCTCTTTATAATAAGCTGTACGCTCTTGCAGTTCTTCACTTTCTTCCTGATTCATCTCCTTTACCTCTTCCCAATAGGCCTTCAAATCTTCTTCTAACTGTTGGACTTCCTCCGTTTTATCCTCTTCCCGCAAAAGCTGTTCTAGCCTTTCCAAGTCCTTCGAATCAGCTTCTCCGGTCAATTTCCGACCCAGTAATTCCCATATTTTTTTATCCTTCTCCTTCATCAAACAGATATGCTTTTACATCAGGAAAAATATATTCCTTTAATAAGGAGAGCCTCTTTTAATGAGATACCCCTAAAGGAATCATTATTTTTTTGAAATTTAATTGATGAAAAGGAATGACATGAATCGTTTTCATTGTTATTTTCATTACTAAAAAACAAAACTATTCATATAACTATTTTTCTTCCTTCACCTTTTCGGGCTCTTGGATTACTCTATAATAAGCTTGATTCATCCGCTTCATTGCAATACCCATTTGAGCTTCAATTGTTTTTACAGAGAGTTGAAGCAACCCGGCTGCTTCACGATATTTTAGACCATCTTCTTTAATCAATTTATAGATAAGTCGGCAACGAGGAGGTAAATCATGAATGGCGGATTGTATCCTTCTAAACATTTCTTTGGTTATCATTGCACTCTCGGGGGTTTTTCGATCCGCTTTCAACCAAATACTCGTTTGATCCAAAGAATAAGTTTGTACTTTTTTTTGTTTCTTTAATTGTTTTAGCGCTCCATTTCTTACACTCACATATAAATATAACCTAAAGTCTTCTATCTCTTCAAGTCGTTCTCTTCTCCGCCAAATTCTCAATAGGACATCAGAGACCACCTCTTCTCCAAGTGGTCTTGAATGAAGGAACGAAAAAGCAAAACGTGTTAATGGCGCAAAACAAAGCTCGAATAATTCTCCAAAAGCCTTCTCATCAGAAAAATCACAAATTCGATCCCGTAAATAGAATAGTTTGTTTTTATTTATCATAAAAGAATCTTAGGATAAGGAATGGGAGCACAATATAATAAAATTTTATCATTTACAAATACGATATTTTCATTTACCTTCCAAAATGCCTCTTTATTTTCCAAAAAAATATTTGCATTTCATCCTCTTCGTCTCGAAAATACCATCCATAAATAAGTCTCTCGAAAAGATCAAAACAAAGACCTTCAAGAGGGTATTGATGAAAAGATAAATCTTATTTTTCTATTGGCTCGACCAGAACGGTGGCATGCGCTTCAATTCCTTCGCCTCTTCCCACATAACCCATTGTCTCAGTAGTAGTTGCCTTAATAGAAACCTGATGAAGTTCCACCCCTATACAGCTTGCAATTTGCTTTCTTATTGTGGAGATATAGGGTTTTAGTTTGGGTTTTTGTAAACATACTGAACAATCCATGTTCATCAATTGATATCCATTCTTTTGAAGAAGTTCATAAGAAGCAGCTAATAGTTTTTTACTATCTATATCTTTATAGGCAGGATCCGTGTCCGGAAAATGTGTACCAATATCTCCCAATGCCAGCGTCCCCAACAAAGCATCACAAATAGCATGTAATAGCACATCTGCATCGCTATGTCCGACACTTCCTTTTTCAAAGGGAATTTCCACACCTCCAATCATTAATTTTCTATTTTCTCCCAATCGATGGAAATCTATTCCATATCCTATACGAAATGCCAACACAAGTATATTTTTTAATAATTATTACTTCCTAAATCAAATAATAGAGAAAACCGAAGCGTATTAGACAAGGGATTCCTTTGGGGTCCTTTCCCAGAAGGAACCAGATAAGATAAATTCATCCCAAAGGATAAATATTTTACACCTAAACCCAAAGTAAAAAACTTACGATCTCCTTTATGTTTGCTTTCAGTAAAATAGCCTGCTCTCAAGGCAAATAAATCATTGTACCAGTATTCAAGCCCTAAAGAATAATTAATTTCGTTCATTTCTTCCTTAAATCCTCCCGGTGCATCCGTAAAAGAACCAAAGATGCCGGAAATAACAGACTTTTCCCTAAAATCCGGGACACTATTCCCATTAGCATCCAGCGTGTCAGGAGTAGGTACCAGCAATTTATTAAGATCTACAGCGAATGTGATCTTATTATAGTGGTTAAATTGATACGTATAGGAACCGCCCACCCCTAGGTTTGTAGGTATAAAATTTTTATATTGTTCATTGTCTGCATAAGATATCTTTGCTCCTATATTAGTGATGGTCATGCCAAAACGCCAGGTTCCACTTTTTTCCTCCATAAAAGATCCATAATCTTTTTTCTTCGTATAAAAAGCAGAAAGATCACCTGCCACTGATTGTCCGGGCTTGAAACTTACATTTCCTACAGAGGTACCGGAAGCCAGATTAGAGTAGATATATCGCAAAGCTAAACCCAGCGACCAATGCGCTGATAATTTTCTGGCATATCCTACATCAAAGGAAAATTCCCGAGGGTGGTAAATCCCCTGGTCTTCTCCGGTAATGCCGGTAAATTGTAGGGTTCCCAAATCAAAATATCGCAAAGAAGCTCCAATCACTTGTCTATCGTCCAATTGTTTATATCCCCCTACATAACCTAAAAATACATCCTTCACCAAATCCCGTAACCAGGGGGTATAGGATACAGAAACACCTGCATCGCTCTTTGCAAAATTAAGTTTAGAAAAGTTCCAATAAGTAGCATTGGCATCAGGAGAGATAGCAATACCGGCATCTCCCATCCCTCCGCTCCTTGCATCAGGAGAAATTCTCAAAAATGGTACTGCAGTACTGATAACATTCACTCTGCCATCCACATTCACATCTGTATTTTCTATCGTTCCTTGTGCGTCTCCTCTCAAGCTATAACCTAGGACTATAGCCATTAATAGAAAATTTTTTATTGCTTTTTTCATCAACAAAACGTTGAAATGTTTTCAAACACCCTTTATAATATTAAATTCGTTCATCATTTATTCTGTAAAAGTATAAAAAAATTACTTCTTTGTCCGATTTAGGATTAAAAATTAAAACTTAATTATTTAAAAGAAAAATATTACATTTGCCTATAGATGAAGATAAGACGATAATAAATTATATCTGATGATACGCAGCACCTTTATAAGAAACAGCCTATTTTTACTCTGTATTACAGCAATATTAGGCTCTTGTAATGTATTTCATAAGAAATATGAAAAATCGAGTGCTACCGGCTGGAATTATAACGATCCGGAATGGGGTGGTTTTTTCGTTCCTAAGGATGTAGAACAAAAGACGGGGCCGGGTTTGGTTTTTGTGCAAGGAGGGACTTTTATGATGGGGCAGACCAATGAAGATGTGATGGGAGATTGGGATAACATGAGGCATCGTATTACAGTCAACTCCTTCTATATGGATGAAACAGAAGTCTCAAATGTTAATTATAGAGAATATACCTACTGGCTTAAGAGAATGTTTGGTGCTTTTAACAGACAAGTTTATCGGGATGCATTGCCCGATACGCTAGTATGGAGAAGTCAGCTTTCCTATAATGAACCAATGGTAGAATATTATTTTAGGCATCCTGCTTATAATGATTTTCCGGTAGTTGGTGTATCATGGGTTCAGGCAAACAATTTCAGTAAATGGCGTTCAGATCGAGTAAACGAGATGATGCTTATCAAAAAAGGTATTCTCTCCAAAGAAGCAATCATCAATGCTCAGGGAGATCAACATTTTGGAACAAAATCCTATTTATTAGGCCTTTACGATGGCGTACCCGGGAAGGAAGTTCAAAAAGGGAAAACAGCCTATACGCATCCGGATGGCAGTCCGAGAAGGATTAAATTTTCCGATGGAGTGCTTTTACCCAATTACCGGCTTCCTACGGAGGCAGAATGGGAATATGCTGCTTTGGCTTATATCGGACAAAACCCCGATCCTTCTAAAAAGGATAAAAGGATGGGAGAAAATATGATTATGAATCATCAGGTATATTCCTGGAACAACAATGCCAAAGGGGTGAGAGACCGACGCCGGGGGGCATGGCAAGGGGAATTTTTAGCAAACTTTAAAATCGGATCCGGTGATTATATGGGTATTTCCGGAGGATTGAATGATGCGGCCGCTATGCCGGCTCCTGTTAAATCTTATTTTCCGAATGCCTTTGGTTTATACAACATGTCTGGAAATGTAAGTGAATGGGTTAGAGACGTTTATAGAAAATTAAACCCGGTTACGGTGAATGACCTTAGTCCTTTTAGAGGAAATGTATACAAAGATCCAAAAACAGATGAATATAATGAGCCTTATTTAGATAGTCTCGGAAATGTTGCCATGGAGTTAGAACCCGATTCTATAGCTTCTCAACATTGGAACTATATGAGAGCGGATTTGCGTGGATACCTGGATGGAGATAGCGCTTCTAAAGTGACCTATGCTTATGGGAAAACAACCTTAATCAATAAAGAAAGCAGAGTCATCAAAGGAGGATCCTGGGCCGATATGCCACATTGGCTTTCTCCGGGAACCAGACGTTTTATGCAGCAAAACCGTTCCAGCAATACCGTAGGCTTTAGAGATGCAATGGATCGAGTAGGCAGCCCTAATGGCAATGGACGCAAGACAGGGAATCACTTCCGCACGCCACGAGCAAAACGCTAATACTGCCATGCTCCATACCAAAGATTTATATGCTTATTTTCTTAAGCATCCTCATGTACAGACCGACACCCGGAATCTTCAGGAAGGAGATTTGTTTTTTGCATTGAAAGGTCCCCATTTTAACGGTAATAAGTTCGCAAAAGAAGCTTTAGAAAAAGGAGCCTCTTATGCTGTTATTGATGATCCGGCTTATCAAGAAGATGAGCAGACCCTACTGGTGTCAGATGTATTAACATCCTTACAGCAGTTAGCGGCTTATCACCGACAACAATTTGACATTCCATTTATAGCCATTACCGGTTCTAACGGAAAAACAACCACCAAAGAACTGACCTATGCAGTCCTAAGCACAACATACAACACGCAAGCCACGAAAGGAAACTTGAACAACCACATCGGTATTCCTCTCACTTTACTACGTATTCCCAAAGGGACAGAAATCGCCCTAATAGAAATGGGAGCCAACCATCAAAAAGAGATTGAAGCCTACTGCCGGATTGTTCGTCCGACGCACGGTCTCATCACCAATATCGGGAAAGCCCATTTAGAAGGTTTTGGAGGAATAGAAGGAGTAAAAAAAGGAAAAGGAGAATTGTTTGATTTCTTAAGAGCAACCAAGGGTACCGCTTTTGTCTGTGCTGATTTTCCTTATTTTGTAAAAGAGATGACCAAAGGTCTGCCTGATATTCATTGGTATGGTACTACGAATAATCCACCCATTCGTGGAAAGATGATACAAAAACATCCCCTGCTTACCGTACAATTCAACGGGAAATACCGGATTAATACTCATTTATCAGGGGAATACAACCTTTATAATATTCTTGCAGCAGCAGCAATAGGCGACTATTTCAATGTAAAAAAAGAGGATATCACTTCCGCCATAGCTGAATATCGACCTAAAAATGCACGTTCGCAGGTTATTCATCAACGAACCAATACCTTCATATTAGATGCCTACAATGCGAATCCCACAAGTATGCATGCTGCCATCAAAGATTTTTCTGAAAGACCGGAAGAGCATCAATGTCTATTCTTGGGTGCGATGAAGGAATTGGGAGAAGAAAGTGCCAAAGAACATCAAGAACTTATTAACTTTATTCAGACTTTCCATTGGGAAGACGTTATTTTGGTAGGGGACGGTTTCCGGGAAACCCAGCATTCTTTTCTATATTTTCCTACGGTAGAAAAGGCAAAAGCATGGTTTAAGAAGCAGCATTACCAAGAGACTTCCATTCTTATTAAAGGATCCCATAGTATTGGTATGGAAAAAATCCTGGAGTAGTCTTTTATTTGTTGATGTAAAAGCAATAACTTTGCTATTCTTCGTTAAGAAGACTGTTCTTTCTAACACATGACTTTGGCTCCGTAGTACAATGGATAGTATATGAGTTTCCGGAACTTAGGATCCAGGTTCGATCCCTGGCGGGGCCACAAAATATATTTTAAATCTGCTTCCGGAAGGAAGAAATTCCTGAAAGGTAAATTAAACATGTAACTTAGGTTCTAATATAGCTTTTTGTAGCAGATGTTTCCTTTGGTGATACTTTTCCTCTGTCGGTGGTTTCGACTACGCTCAATCACCTCACCGGATATAGTCGAAATACTTTATGTGATTTATTGATATAACATTAGCCTTTAGGCTCTACGATAACTATCCCATTAATTTTATCGCATTCCCGTCTCAGATCCCGATAAATCCTTTGCGCACTCCGCGCCTCCTCTCTGTCCTCCGCGGTTAACCCGCAATATTCACCATTTTTTTTGAAACAACTCTAAAAATCGTTTAAAATCAATAGCTTGGCAAACTTTTTCATGTTTTGATCGTTCCCCAAATTTGAGGAATAGTTTGAAATTATCTTTTTGCATCTACCGCGTTACAAACTCCTTGCAGTAGGCTACTACTGCGGTGGAGTTCGATGCCTTGTAGCTACAAAAAGCTAATCTCATGAATAATGCGGGTTAATTCATATTTATAACCGCTGAGGGCGCTAAGAAGGCGTTAAGGTCGCGGTAGAAAAGTTGTTTTTGTATAATAAACGCATTTTTTGTATTTTTAATCCTTTCAAACGCTGTATATATGTCAAAAAGCATACTTCATTTCCTACTCCTTAAAAACATATACTACAAGTTAGCCGGATGTCTTATCCTTATCTTATTCAGCAGTTCAATTGGTCTGGCACAAGACACGATTTCCTTATATCCCAACGCCATTCCGAATTCAAAGCCGGTTTCTAATGAGGAATACAGTAATGAGAGTCATTCTGCAGTATTTAAAGTTTCCCGACCTGCTTTATCTATCTATCTTCCACAAAAAGAAAAGGCGAATGGTACTGCAGTAATTATTTGTCCGGGTGGCGGATATCATGCATTGATGATGCAAAAAGAAGGTTATAGCATTGCGATGCGATTGGTAAAGAAAGGAATTGCGGCTTTTGTCTTAAAATACCGTCTACCTAATGAACGGACGATGAAAAATACGGCTATCGGCCCGTTGCAGGATGCCCAGCAAGCCATAAAAACAGTAAGAATAAACGCCTCAAAATGGCATATAGATCCCGACAAAGTAGGAATCATGGGCTTTTCTGCCGGAGGACATGTGGCTTCTACCGCAGGGACTCATTTTAATCAGGCATATATCGACAATAAAGAAAAAACCAATCTCCGCCCTGATTTTATGGTTTTGGTTTATCCCGTAATTAGCATGACCGACCGTTTTGCCCACTTAGGTTCCAGAAAAAATCTTTTAGGGGCTCATCCTTCGGATTCACTGATCCAGAAGTTCTCTAATGAAAAACAGGTCACGGCAACCACACCTCCTGCTTTTATCGTACAAGCGGAAGACGACAGCACAGTACAAGTAGAAAACAGCATCCGATTTTACCGGGCGATGCATCAGCATCGACTTCCTGTTGCACTACACATTTATCAAAAAGGGGGGCACGGATTCGGGAAATACCCGCCACGGGATTTATGGATGCAGGAATTGTTCTACTGGATGCACACCAATGGATGGATGTAATAATACCCATATTCAAAAAACGGCTTAAAACTTTTATTTTTCAACCCGGAAAATTTTATAACTTTGCATAAAGAAGTTCTTTATTATAGTCATCATTTGCTATTGGGGCCGACTGGTTTTGACAGCATGATCTTAGGTAAGTAAGCATGTCGTGCGTTGTGTATGTTGCACGTTAATCTGAATACTCAACATTTTATCTGGCAATAATAATTATGCCATGGCTGCCTAGTCTTTAGAGACTGGAATGTCATTTATGTCCGAAGCGGTCTACGCCTGTCTGACCTCTTCCGACCGCTTGTCAGTAGCTGACAAGCCACTCGATCGACAGGATAGGAATCTATAGCGCTGCGAATAGCTTCCGAAAGCTAGCAGATAAGGATAAAGATGGTTGGTTATCTCCCTGCTTTATCTCGAAAATAAATAGCTAACTATGCATGTAGAAAGCTTATGGAAGACGTGTTTGGACGTGGGTTCGAATCCCACCGGCTCCACCATAAACCCTATGTTTATAAAGGTTTCAGACTATCTACACACACTTTTACACACATTATTTGCCTTTTTGGTACATTTTTAAGTAAAAAAAAGGTGCAACAATAACGCTGCACCTCTGCCCTACTTAACCGGCTTTGTAGGGGGTATCTTTATTCGATAACGCTAACCGCTCGCTCGTTAAACTTCGGTTTCAAACTTTCGCTGTCGAATTCAAAGAAGCCAGCCATTAATGGCACTTTGGGTGCTATGGCAAGGATAGTGCCGTTAACCTCTTTATATTGGATATTGCTGTTACTGTCAATGATAGAATAAAGCCTATCAATATCCTTTTGCATTCGCCGGCAAAGTGTAAACGCTTCGGCTTGCGCTTCGGTTTCGATAACATCCGTGCAAACTTTTTTTATCCTCTCCAGCTTAGGTTCAGGCTTTCCATTTTTGATAATAACATCATTCAAATGAACATCAATAGAACTACCAAAAGTAGGCGAAGTGGATAGGTCGTCATCAGCTGCCAGCATCTCATTTATAGCCTCTTTTAAAGGCTCTAAAGCCTTATCCACTCCCTGCATCAGCGTTAAACGTAACGTCTTATTTTTCAAGGTTTTAATATCGTCCTCTGCTTGCTTTTGATAGGCATCAAAGATACTTTTGCCTTTATCTTTTATCAGTCGATTAAATACCGATTGTGAGAATTTAGGTACGCTTTCTAAATCGTTGTAAGCCTCTATTACCGCATCAATCAGCGGTATCAGCTCCTTGTTAATAAGACGCTGCGCATCTTGGTAGCCACTCTCATCAAAGAATAATTCCTTTCCAATTAAATTTTTACTTTCCATTTCTATCTATTTTTTTTGGTTTTAAAATTTTCTTTTTGTCCTGCATCATTTCGTTAATGAAATCATTATCCGATTTTTCTGTTTCCTCTCCCTTCCGCTCCTTTAATATCTCCTTCATGGTAGGCGATAACTTCCTTAAATCCGGGTCATCTGTTACATCTAATGGATTTTTCTTTTCAGGCTCATCATGCTTTGGATTCTCCGGTTCAGGATTCTGTTTTTGATTGTTCAACTTATCCAGTTCGGATTTTAAACTTTCTTGTTGCCGCTGTATTTTTTTAGCCCAGCTTGGCATTGTTTCGTTACTCATTTTGATTATATTTATTAGTGAAAAAATACTTATCGCATCCGTTGTATCTGTTTGTGAAGCTCCTCATAAAACTGCGGAGTACCTTCTTCCGTATGGCTGCTAACGATAAGACCAGCCGTAAAAAATAATCCTCCGGCATCCTTTTCTTTTGCTGTTAGAAGTCCATTAGATAGCCTACCCATAAACGATAGATACCTACTTTTCAGGTCTTCGATTGATAACTCTTTAGTCAGCTTCTTAACCGTGTAGCTGTCGCCTTTCTGCATCGCTTTTAATAGCTGTTTTTTCTTCTGTAAATTCTCCATTTTATTAAATTTTAATTTTCGATTTTCTTTATTAATACGCCTGCCAATATTTCTACTTCGGTGTCTGTCATGGATTCAATATCTAAATTGATATTATTATCGTTCTGCGTTTGTTTCGGTAAAACATAAGAGAGTAACCTCTCGTATATTCTTAAACGTTCGTATGGTTCGAGCTCTGCCATATCTTTTTGTATTTGCGCCCTATTGTCATTCAGCATATCAGATACAAAGGTTCTCAAATCAGACGTTACCTTGTTAGGCGTTCCCTTTTTCCGTCCGCCTGTTTTTCTCGTTCCTTTTGGTCTCCCTACCTTATTTTTTTCAGTACTCATATTTTCTACTTTTTTCTACTTTAGAAATTATTTAGCCGTGTCTAATTATAATGTTTCTTTTTGGTATTCTATTTCAAATTTTATCCCTTTCTCTGCAAACAGGTCGATAACTCTATTTGCATCGCTCACGAACTTTTTGCTTGGTTTAATTCCTTTGTTGTGTGCATGGTTTAGTGCTGCCCACTTGTCCGTTGGGTCGTATGTTAAAGGTTCGTCCCAGCTTGCTGGGTAATCGGGTTTTTTATCGGATTTTCTAACATCTTTTACATCAAAATTTATAAGATAATCCGCAAGGTCGTAGCCCTCGTTTAAGTCATCGGGGTTTGCGTTCCTCTCCAAATAATCAGAAACTAAAAACCGTGTGCCTTGTAATTGGCTTTGTAGCTCATTCGCTTTCTTCTGCCACTTATCAAAGCCTTTCAAATCAGGAAATAAAAAGACGGTTCTACCTCTCAAGGATTCGCATTTTTCAGGATTCAAACCGTTTAATTGCCCGCAAGCAAGCCAAATGAATTGAGGCAAATAAATAGACGCAATACAAGCCGTTTTCTCCGATTCTACGACCGCAATAGGTAAATCATTACCTTTTATTAAATGTTCGCCAAATAGGCACTGTTTTAGGCTATAATTATCAATATTCAATACTTTGTGTACCCATGTTATTCGATTAAAAGGTTTCTTTATTCTGTGTCCGTTGGTATCGTATTGCATTATCTTTCCCGCTCTAACATTCCCTTCAATGTCAATCTGCCAAAATACGGTACTTCCTTCCCATTTCTTAGACGTTCCGATTTTATAGGTATCAATTATTTTATTTGTGGTTTCCTCTCCAAATAAGCCGTTTAAATAACCTATGAAGGTGTTTTTGTCGTAATCGGATAAGCTCTTTTTAAAAATACTCTTATCAATAAAAAACGCTCTTTTGCTCTGCATACCGTGCGTACCGTGCGTACTCTGCGTACCGTGCGTACTATACGTATTTTGCGTACCTTGCGTACTCTCCCCTTTTGGTACGCACTTACTATTTATAAACTTGTCAAACGTAGTACTGTCATGGGTTTTAGGGTGTTTTGGGGGTGCGTACTTTGGTACGCACTGTACGCACTTATCAGGATTATCTTTAAAATACTGCGAGGGTGTGTAATGGTAACCACAATTATTTTCCCTATTGCAGCGTCCTACATCAGGGTTTAAATACTCTCCAGTCTCTGTATCAATATATCTACTAAAGGTCTTTTCTCTGCTTTGGCAAGCGGGGCATTTATACCTGCTTTTCATTCCTTTGTAGGGTTCTAATATGTATTTGTAGCTATTCATTTTTGATAAATTTTAGGTGGTACGCACTGCGTACGCACTTACGCAGTGTACGCACGGTACGCATAGTACGCACCAGTACGCACTTATTTTTTTAGCCATTTCCTTACCGCTCCTTCACTCACTCCCATTTGTCGGGCTATTTCTCTACCGGAAATCCCTTTGTCGCTTAATCCTTTGGCTTCACTTATCCGGTCTTGTCGTTCTTTTTCGGTGTATTCCTTTAAATGCTCCGATTCGTAGCCAAAGCCTAAAAACTCAAAGCCTAAAAAGTTATCCGGTTTATTTAATTGACAAGTGCAAACATTATCAGTGCCGTAAATTAGCTCTGTATTTCGGGGTTTTAATTGTTTGATATAACGAATTGCGTTATCCCTTGCGCTTTCTCCAATAGCAAATACAGTGTCGCAAAAATTGTATAGCATTTTGCTACCCTGTAAATCATTCCTACTTATTGGCTTTGATAAATCCCTTTTCGGTGTGTGTGCAAGTGCAAGGATTGAAAGGTTGTATTTACTTTTAAGTGCCTTTAGTTGCTTCATTAAGGGTAAAGCATCTTTAGCCCTTTCGGTTTCGCTCCTTAGATAGGTTAAGTTATCAATGATTATAACCTTTGCGCCGGTTTCCTGTATTGATAATTCAAGGGAACTATTTAGGTAGCTTTCAAAAGATTGTCCTTCCGGTATTTCAGCATCAGGGTTTATTTCTACTCTGTAAAAATTATCATTAAAATGATAGTGGTTTGCGTAATCATTTGAGTACCGTTTTTCAAACATTTTGTCGGTTAACTCCAAATCAAAACACAATACCTTTTGAGCTTTAGCCGTGTTCTTAAATCCCTGTATAGGTTTTCCGGTGCTTATACTCTCTCCTATTTGTACCGATAAAATAGACTTACCTAAACCACTATCCGCAAACAATATACAAAGCTCGTTTTCACTCCAAAAAGCATCAAATAACATATTAGGTATATCCCTGTTTTTTGCCTCCTTAATCCATTGGTTAGCTGTTTTTACAGAAAATAAACCTTTTGTTTGCTTAGCCTTTTCAGCTACCTTTTGCAGTCGCTTAATTTCTCCTTTGATACCTTCGGGGGTAATTCCTTTATTTTCGTTATCTTTGGGCTTGAAATTATTGTTAAGCCCGTTATTCGTTTTACTCATAATAGCGGGCTTTTTTATTTTTTCAATGCTTTTTTAACTTCCTCCACATCGAACACAATCTTACGTCCGTGTTGAATATATGGCACTTTTCCGCTACTCTTTATTTTTTGAGCGGTAACGCTCGAACAATTAAGGTAAGAGGCTAAACCGCCTATACCGTAAAGGTATTGTTTTTCGGGTTCGGGGGTTTGTGGGGTGGATTCTTCTCCGCGAAGTAAGGCTTTAAATTCGCTTATCGTTAAGTCGGCTATTTTGGTATTTTCATTCATGGAAATTCTTTTGAGGTTTTAAAAGAAGTGTCTTTGTTTTAAGCAAAAACAACTTTCTTTTTTTTTCTCAAAAAAACTGCTGCGTGTTAGTTTCACGCAAAAAAAGGAGGGTGCGACAGTCGGGTCGCACCACAAAGATAAGTGTTATTTATTAAACTTTATATTAATTAGGTGGTAAGTTATCAACAGGCTGTGAATAGCATTATTTATCTTCTAATATGTCAGTCATTGAAAAGTCATCCCACCGCTGCATTTCCTGCTTTTTCAGGTCGTTGACAATTTCCATATACGGACGCATTACCTCAAACTTTTTGTGTCCTGTCCACTTCATAACTACCTCTGCGGGTATGCCCATTGTAAGGCAGTTTGTTACAAACGTACGCCGTCCTGCGTGTGTTCCTATCAGGGCGTATTTAGGGTATGTTTCTTCAATCCTTTTACTGCCGGAATAGTGTACTTTGGTAACCGGCTCAATGATCCCCGCAATACGGCAAATCTCTTTTAGGTAGTCGTTCATTTTTTGGTTGCTTATTACCGGCAAAGCCTTGCCGCCTTTAAAGGGTATAGCATCGTACTTGTCCAGTATTTCCCTTGCATACTTATTAAGCTCAATTTCTAAACGGTCGCCTGTTTTTTGGGTTGTAACTACGATTTTATCGGGTTGTACATCCGTCTTTTTCAGGTTGTAAGTATCGGAATAGCGAAGTCCGGTGAAGCATTGGAAACAAAACACATCTCTTACCTGCTTATGTTTTACGGTCTTAAATGGATAGTGGTAAAGTTGTTGCAACTCCCGCCACGTTAAGAATATAATAGTCCTATTCGCTCCGCTCGTACCTTTTAGCTTCGGTCTGTATTTTATCGTTTTAGTGTCTTTGTAGTAATCATTCAAATAGCACCAGTTTAAAAACTCCCTCACAAACTTTAAGTCCTTCTTTATAGTGGTGTTTCTTAGTCCTTTTTCGTGTAGGTAGTCTATAAAGCTATTTATCATATCGGTATCAATATCTTTTAGCTTTTTAGAGGGGTTGTAAGCCACTAAATGCCGGTGTATAGTCCTATGCTTTTTGTAGGTACTTATTGTCCAGTTATTGGCTTTCCCTCGTTGCTCTGTAAATAGGTTGTACGCATCATTAACGGTAATTTCATCCGGCAATAGCTTTTTTTCTTTTGCCGGTATTTTATCTAAAGCTATGTTTATATCCTGCTTTGTAGGGGTTGTGCCTTTGGCTTCACATAAATAAAACAGGTCATTTACTTTGGTGTAAAGGTTAGAAAGGACGGTATTTATTTCGGTTGCTGTCCTGCCAGCCTTATTTTTTGCCCTTGCCTTTACCTTTTCTTTATCAGCATCCCATTTTTTAAAATCTATTCGCTGTCCGGTGGTCGTTTTAATTCGTTTACCCTGCCATGCTATATTTATCAGGATAGGTACATTTTTAACTCTTACCTCTCCGGTTTTCCGGTTTTTGCGTTGCTCAAGCAAAAAGGATATGCTACGTTTTATCTGTTTCATTTTCGTGTGTAGATTTTAAATACAACACGAATTTACACACGTTTTTTGGTTTATCCTAATTTATTTTAATTATCTTTGTTTTTGTAAAACCTTTATAGGTAGGCATTTTGTTAGCTTTGTTGAATTGTAGTAAAGTGTAGGATATAGAGCCACCGGCTCCACCATAAACCTAATGTTTATTTCCTTTCTAAACATAGGTTAACTAATCCCTAAAAAACGACAATAACAAGGGACAAACCGTAACTTTGCGCGCTTAATAAAAGCGTGTAAGATGAAATACCCGTATTTATTTTTAATTCCTCTCTGTTCTCTACTTTTTTACAGCAATCTCTTTGCGCAATCAAGGAAAGACTCTTCTTTGCTAATCAAAGATACGACTACCCAACAAATAGAAACAGATACTTCCCAAAGAGGATTTTTAAAAAGTATTATTCATTATTTCAAAGAAGCCAAAAAGGATAAATCTCAAAAGAAATTTGATATCTCATTCATTGGAGGGCCGAATTATTCTGTAGATACGAAATTGGGAATTGGTTTATTGGGGTCGGGAATCTATCGATTAGACAAAAAAGATATGACGCTTCCCCCTTCTGATGTATCCATATATACCAATATCACCACCAGTGGGTTCTTTGCTATCGGCATCGATGGAAATACCATCTTTCCGGAAGACAAATACCGAATTAATTATGATACTTACTTTGCCTATATGCCTAAATATTATTATGGAATTGGCTATGAAGCGGGAAAGGCAAACGTATCAACAAAATTTGATAAATATACCCTCTCGGCCCAAGCTGATTTTCTGAGAAAAATATTTCATAATGCCTATGCCGGATTAACGGTAACTGCACAGAATGTCAAAGGAAAACACTTTCAAAAAGAAGAATTAAAACCCGAACAAAGCCTTAATAACACGATTGTGGGTGGAGGAATTATCTTTACCTATGACTCAAGAGATTTTATTCCCAATCCGTTCAAGGGTTGGTACCTAAAATATAAACAGAATTTTTTTCTTCGGGCATTAGGAACTAACCACCCTTTTAATCGAATCGAGTTTACGGCAAGAACGTATCAGAAAATCTGGAAAAAAGGCATCTTGGCTTTTGACTTAGAAGGGACTTTTAACAATGGAAATGTTCCCTGGAATTTACTTTCCGATCTAGGAAGTTCCAGACAAATGAGGGGATATTATTCGGGTCAATATCGGGATAAGAAACAAATCAATACACAGGTTGAACTTCGCCAAAAGATCAAAAACCGACATGGTTTCGTGGTTTGGTTTGGGATCGGAAAAGTTTTTGATTCCTTTGAAAACTGGAAATGGCATCATATTTTACCCACTTATGGAATAGGTTATCGTTGGGAATTTAAACATCGGGTGAATATACGATTAGACTATGGAATAGGGAGCGGTCAAAGTGGATTTTATTTCAATGTAAATGAAGCCTTTTAAAGATGAAAAACAAGAAAAGATGAAAAACAGGTTTTCTTTCAAAACATTCATCAACCATCCCAAAGGATTATTTTGGTACTATATTCTGATTAATATGGTACCCAGTTTCTATTTCTTTTTCCATACTCCCACGAATTTTATCGGAAAAATCATCACATTACTTTTTCCTCTGGGAGTGTATCTTCTCCTTTTCTCATTAGTCAAAAACACAGGAAAATGGCAGATTTTCTTTTTCCCCATCCTCTTTATTCATGCCTTTCAAATTGTGTTGTTCTATCTTTATGGAGAAGGTGCCATCGCCTCAGATATGTTCCTTAATGTCGTCACTACCAATTCTTCTGAAATTGGAGAACTGTTAGGCGCCCTGCTCCCGTCTATCGTCATCGTCTGTTGCTTATATATTCCCCCGCTTATTTTGGGAGGAAGACAATGGAAAAAAAAGATATATCCGCCTCATAAATTCCGAATAAAGACATTAATAAGTGCCTTGGTACTCCTTCTCCTTAGTGGTTTATTATCTTTTTTTGCAACAAATAACAATGGAAAAGAGTATACTTTTTACAACAATGTATATCCTATAAATGCCTATTACAACCTTGGATTTGCCATCCAAAAAGATCATAAGATAAAAAGCCTTCCGGAAACCACACAACATTTTTCCTTCCGGGCTACACGAACAGCCACCGACACAATGCGAACAATCATTGTCTTGGTAATCGGCGAAACAAGTCGTGCCGATCATTGGGGATTGTATGGTTACTCCAGAAAAACGACTCCCCAATTGAAAAAAGAGAAGAACCTGATTTTCTATAGAGATGCTATCACGCAGGCCAACGTCACCCACAAAAGTGTAGCTATTATTTTATCAAGCGTAGGAGCAAAAGATTATGATAAAATCTATCGCCAAAAAAGCATCTTTGAAGCCTTTAATGAAGTCGGATTTACTACCGCTTTTTTATCCAATCAGCCGGAGAGTAACTTTATTTTGTTCTTTGGAAAGGAAGCCAATATTTATAAAATGATTCGACAGCCCGAAGCAAACTCCGGTAATTATGATGGGAAGTTACTTCCTGAGATGAGAAAAGTTATTCAAAATCATTCGGGTAATTTATTTATTGTTTTACACACCTATGGCTCTCATTTTAATTATAGGGATCGATATCCCGGAAGTTTTAGGAAATATACCCCGGACAGTGTTTCCAATGTCACGGCCTCACAAAAAACAAAGTTGGTAAATGCTTATGACAATAGTATTCTTTATACGGATGATGTTTTATCCCGGGCCATCAATATCCTGAAGCATACACATTCCTCCGCGGCCCTTCTGTATTCTTCCGATCATGGAGAAGATCTTTTTGATGACAAAAGAGGTAAATTTTTACATTCATCTCCCTACCCTACTTATTATCAACTCAGAATTCCTATGTTTTTATGGTTTTCAAAGCAATACAAAGAAAAGCATGTACAAGAATATCTTACGGCCTATCAAAATAAGGATAAAGCCATAACAACAAACAGTATTTTTCCTACCCTCCTGGATTTAGCCGAAATAAAATCTCCTTATCAAAAAGAGAATATTTCATTAATAAATCCCGGACCGGATAACAAAGTAAGATTGTATTTAAATGACCACGACGAAGCCGTTCCTTTTCAGAAAATGAATCTGAAAAAGGAAGACTTTATCCTGTTAAAAAAGAACCATATCAAATATTAGTCACTATGTTTCAATATCAATATAAAAAATGGAGTATCTTCTTAGCCGCTCTTCTTATCAGCACTTCTATATTGGCGCAACCTGCAAAAGTACAGCTTCTTCCCTATGGGAATATGAACCAATGGATTCAACGCAAGGTCAAGGAATCTTATATCATCGGAGGAGCTACAAAAAACCTCTATGAGATAGCTCCTTCCTCTACTAAAGTGCCTACGAATACGGCATATAAAAACACAAAATCTCCCTGGGCCACATCCTCCGTTTATGCCAAAGTACATGGTATTACCAAAGGCAGCGTCACTGTATTTCCTGAAAAAAGAAAAGATGGATATGCAGCTCGTTTGGAAACAAGGGTAGAACGTGTTAAGGTTTTAGGGGTGGTGAATATCAATGTTTTGGCTAGCGGCACCATTTTTTTAGGACAAATGGTTGAACCCATTACCAATACGGACAATCCAAAAAGTAAATTAATATCCGGAATTCCTTTCACAAAGGAGCCTACCTATCTCCAATTTGACTATAAAGTTAATACCGGTGGGGTCTCAAAAAAAGTGGACGGATTAACCAGCGGTAGTGCTACCGGGACCACTGACCATGCCGAAGTATTCGTCATTCTACAAAAAAGATGGGAAGATCAACAGGGGAATGTGTATGCCAAAAGAATCGGCACCGGTTGGGAAAAACTGACCGAATCGAAGCCTGTCTGGCAAAATAAACATCGAATCAAAATCCACTATGGCAATATCACTCATCAAAGCTTTTACAAACATTATATGGGCCTAATCAATGGCGATGAGGTCTATTATACCAAAAACAGCAAAGGGAAAATGGTTCCTATACACGAAGTAGGCTGGGGAACAAAAGCAGAAGGCGTCACGCATGTTATTCTGCAATTTTCCTCCAGCGACGGTGGACCTTATATCGGGCACGAAGGAAATAAATTATGGGTAGACAACGTCGCTTTCGTTTATTAATCAGGACGGAGTAGATTTAAGTTTGACCGGCAAGGGATTATTCTTCTTTCGTACATAAACGATGAGAAAAATTCCTGCCACGACCAGCAAAGAAGATATAATTTCTGCCTGGGTAGGGTGAATGCCAAAGAGGTCATATTTGGTATTCACTCTGATTAATTCAATAAAAAACCGCTCTACCCCATTAAAAATCAGATAGATTCCGAAAAGAACGCCAGGAATGCGAATTTTCTTACGAATACCCCATAAAACCGCGAACAGAATTAAACAGGCAATAATCTCATAAAGCGGCGTCGGGAAGACCGGTGTCGGCAACATGGCACAATGTTCTCCGGAACAACCGGGAATAGGGATCCCAAAACTAATCACATTGTGAGGAAAGTTAAAAGCAAAAAACCAATCCGGTAAAAAGCTTAAAAAATCGGGCTTGGCAAAAAAGGCATGATGCACATGAGACAAATTACCATAATCCCGAAGAAAAAAATCTTTATATTGATGTACAGTTTGCTGGAACTGTCCGGCCGCTGCCCTTACCACTCCACCTTTCCCATCATTGGCATAAGCGCTGTTGTAGATTCCCCAATCCCCATCACCTGCCATCATACACCCCATCCGACCAACACCATAAGCCAACATAAGTGCAGGGGCAAAACTATCCAACAATTGCCAATGATTGATTAATTTCTTTTTCGCATACCAAAGAATAATAATGGCTGCTACGATTAATCCGCCATAAAAAGTTAACCCACTAAAAGAAAAGAAACTGTGGACAGGATCCGCCATATAACTCTTCCAATTCTCCAGACTATCAAAAATCTTGGCGCCGACCAATCCTCCTACCGCTGCCATAACGACAATATCTCCTATTCTTTCATGGGGCCAAACTTTATATTTCTCTTCTTTGGGCTTAGGTAATTGATGTTTTTTCTTCTCCCTGAAACGAAGATAAGCTAAGACTCCTCCTAATATAATTCCTCCTAAAAAATTT
Source organism: uncultured Chitinophagaceae bacterium (assembly GCA_964647485.1). GTDB lineage: Bacteria > Bacteroidota > Bacteroidia > Chitinophagales > Chitinophagaceae > FW021-bin31. Next base: position 39,641 of record CAZYHV010000017.1, read on the forward strand.
CCTTCAGAAGACAAGATCAAATGTTGCGGATTAGCAGAAAAAACATCCCAATGAACGACTGCATAGAGTAGTTTAAATCCAATAAGAAAACCAATAACAAAATTCCATACCAGCTCCGTGGTACTTGCCGGTTTCCCAATGACTCTTTTTTCCGACTTAGGACTTAACCATCCTAACTTTTCCCTTCTTCTCATTTCCCTGGTGAGGGCATAAGCAGAAGAAAAAAAGGCCACAGCCACAAAAAAACCAAAAGTCTGTACCGGTAAGGCTACATGGATCCCAAAAAGGTCTTTTAATAAATCGGAAATGCTTGGATACATATACTATAGATAGAATAACGTGCTATAAAGAAAGTTCAAATTTAATGGATATATATGAATAAGAAAGGATTCCACTTTTAATTGTAACATTTTGTTTAAAAACAGGACCTTGGTACAATCCTTTTCAGATCAATTTAGAGGTTAATTATTATCCTTTTTTTGGAATTCAAAAATATTCTGATAAACCGCCTCTGCCAGATAATGGGCTCCCTTCGCATTAGGATGAACTGCATCCGGAAAATATTTTCCATAAGGCTTTAAAGCTTTATTCAAATTCATCACATGCACTTTCTCTTTTCGGGCTACTTTTCTAATTATTGGTATTTCTACCTGTAGAATACTATCACGGATTTTATATCTATTCTTCCTAAAAACAGGCACCGGCAACGCGGCCCATATCTCCGGATGACTTGGCAGATTTTTAAATACTTCTAAAAAAGCTTTATAATCTGATCCAAAGTCTTTTCCATACTTCCAATTCCAAGCCTTGGTATCATTGGTTCCCAGCATAATAACTACCATATCAGGATTCCATTGCTGGACGTTCTGAAAAGCATCTTCTTTCCAATAGGGATAATCTCCTTTCTTCAATAAAGTTCTCCCACTCACTCCAAAATTGCGCACTTCATAATGGCTCCCTAACATCCGTTGGAGCTGTACCGGATAATTCATGCTGTCGCGGTTTTTAATACCATAACCATAAGTAATGCTGTTACCCACACAGGCAACTTTTATTTTATTTTCTGAAGGAGTAGTCTGAGCGACCATTTTGTTAGCGCTCCCCACCAGCAGAAAAAGAAGTATTCCCAGGAAATAACGACGTTTCATAGTTCTTTCAATTTTTTAAATAAACAATTAATCTTTCTCAAAGACAACACCTGAATCCAACGTTAGAAGCACTACTGTCTATAGTATTGGAAGTGCGCGCTGCTACCCGATAACGGTTGCAATAAGAATGATGACAAAGAAAAGAACCACCTCTCATTACCTTTGCCTCTCCATTTTCAGGACCTTTGGGATTATCCTGTGTATCTTTTAAATGAAAATCTGCGCTAAACCAATCATTGCACCATTCCCAAACATTCCCTGACACATTATACAAGCCAAACCCATTGGGTTGAAAGCAGTTTGCGGGAGCTGTTCCTAAATAACCGTCTTCCATTGTATTATGATCCGGAAAGCTTCCTTGCCAAATATTACATCGATGTTCTCCCTCCGGAGTAAGCGCATCTCCCCAGGGATATTTTTTCTGTTCGAGGCCTCCACGGGCAGCATATTCCCATTCCGCTTCTGTTGGCAGGCGCTTTCCTGCCCATTGACAGTAAGCCATGGCATCATTCCAGGAAACATGCACCACCGGATGATCCATCCGATTTCCAATATCACTTTCTTTCCCTTCAGGATGATTCCAGACCGCTCCGGGTATAGCGCACCACCATGGCGTAGGAGCCGCTACCTGCGGTTGAGCAGCCAACACTTTTTCCGACAATAAAGCATAAAAAACAAAGGACCATCCATAGCGTTCTGCATCTGTTTGATATCCGGTCTCCTCTATAAACTGAGCAAAGTCTTTATTCGTCACTGTTGTTATGTCAATATTAAATGGATCCAGAGAAACTTTTCGAACCGGACCTTCACCATCTTCAGGAAAGCCCTCCTTATCCTCCGTTCCCATCAAAAAAGAATTTGCTTTTAACTTCACCATATGCCCCTTCGAAGGATGCTTTGATGAAGTAAAAGATACCTCCCGCTCCTCTCCCGTTGAAGATCGAGAGGCAGTACAACAGTTATTTCTTCGTTGTTCTTTCATTGATTAACTCGCAGCTCCCAATAATTCAGATCTTTCTTTCAAAAAATATTTTACGCCTTTCTGTACTTCCGGAACATTATTCTTAAAATGATATTCATGTTCGATAAACATATAGCCTTTAAAACCTTGTCTTTTTGCTTCTTTCAAAATAGCCGGAATGTTAATTACGCCATCTCCCATAGGAACATCATGGGCCTCTTTTCCTTTCTTATTTTCGTCTTTTAAGTGAAATTCTATAATATGTCCTTTCAATTGTTTCATACAGTCTACCGGATCTAATCCCGATTCCAGCCAATGACCTATATCCGCACAAACTCCTATTCTGGAACTGGCTCCATCTATGGCAGCCAATACACTATCCGGGCTCCAATAAGGGGTTGGATCTGCATGATTATGAATAGCAACCTCAATTTTATATTTGTCTGCTAATTTAGAAACTGTCGGAATTTGATCAATTGGAGGTTCTGAAGCAATACTTTTCAATCCCATTGCTTTCGCAAATTTGAAGAGTTGTTCCCAATCTTCCGGACTGGTGCCATTGACCACTCCGTAAGAAACCATTTTCACACCGGCATCTTTCAACATTTGTTTCACTTGTTTCCTCTTATCTGCACTCATATGATAATCTAACTTCCCTTCAATTCCATTACCAATTTCTTGTCCGGGAAAACCCTCTAAATAGGTTAAATTACAAGAATCCATCTTTTTTAATGCTACTTCTAAAGTATTTAAATGAAAAGTCCAGGCTTGAACGCCCAATTTCCAATCATTTGCAGTCAGACTGTCTTTCGTATTACTATCTGTTTGTTGTTGATTGTTGTTGTTATTCTTCTTTTGAGAACTTCCACAGGCACCCAAAACAAGTACCATCACAGAAAAGAGAATAAGATTTCTAAAAAAAGATTTTTTCATGTTGAGTTAATTTAATGATGAATTCTAAGTGATTAAAAGGATAAAGATAAAATATCTTAGGAAAAGATACAAGTAGAGCCAGCTTAAAAACACGTGTTTTATCATATAGAAGAGGAAAATGTTATCTTTGTTTTATGGAAAATACTACCGTACATATCAAAAATATGGTTTGTGGAAGGTGTATTAAATCGGTGACCGAGATTTTCAAAACATTAGATATTCCTACAGAAGATATCCAATTAGGAGAAGTAAAATTACGTCATCCCCTTTCAAAAGAACAACAATCGCAACTGTCAGAAAAATTAGAATTGGAAGGTTTTGAACGCATTGACGACTATCATTCTTCTCTTATTTCCGCTATTAAAAATGCCATTATTTCTTTGGTACACTATAAGGATCTTTCAGCATTCAATAAAAATATTTCTCAATACCTCACTGAGAAATTAAATAAAGATTATCATTATCTGAGCAAACTTTTCTCTGCATCCGAAAATACAACCATAGAAAAATTTGTCATTAATCAAAAAATAGAAAAAGCAAAGGAGTTATTGGTATATGATGAATTAACCCTCAATGAAATAGCTATACAATTAGGATACAGTAGCAGCGCCCATCTTTCGGGACAATTTAAAAGAGCAACCGGGTTCAATCCGAGTGAATTTAAAAAATTAAAACATCATTCACGGAAATCCCTTGACCAGATATAATACAGACGACCTCTTATTCTGCAGAAGTCTGATTCAGACCGTCAATTACAGCTTCCGTAATATTATAGGCTTTATTTTTATATAGAATGGGAGAAAGTCCACTGGAATATGAAAATATATAATCATAATGTTTTCCCTGATTATATTTCTCCAAAAATCCATTTAACCGATTGTGTAAATCTTCATTAAAGCTTTGCTGTTGTTGCATCAATTGATTCTGCAATTGTTGTTGGCGTTTTTGAAGAGCCTGCCGTTTTTGCATTATCTTTTTTTCTGCCGCCTGTCCTTCTGCCTGTGTCATCGTACCGGTCTTGGCCTTCTCTTGTAATTTCTTGATATCACTTTGGATAGCTTGAGATTTTGTTGCCAATTCTTTCTGAATACTCTGTTTTTTCTTATCCAGCTCCGCTCCTTTTTTCTGAAAATACGTATAATTCGCCTCTAAAGAATCTAAATTTACATAGGCAATCTTTAGCCTATTATCCTTTATTTCAGTTTGATTTGTCTTTTCAGCTTGTGAATTTTTATTATACTTTGCTACAGTTTGGAAGTGTAAGTAAAATAATACTCCTACTAAAACCAGCAGTACAATATTTAAAATTAAGGAGAGTTTCTTCATTTTAAAACATTTAATACTATAAGTGATTCAATTATAAACAAATAAGAGGTAACCTATCTGTTAAGGCAACCTCTTATTTTTAATTCAAAATTAAATTATTCTTCTTCATCAAAAGCTTCTACCGCTTTTAGCGATTCCAAATGTTCCAGGCTATCCTTAGAGCCGACAACCAAATCGGTATATTCCGGTAATCCGGTACCTGCCGGAATCTGATGACCGGTAATGACATTCTCTTTTAAGCCCGCCATTTTATCCAGTTTACCGGCAATAGCAGCTTTAGACAACACCTTGGTAGTTTCCTGGAAGGAAGCAGCAGAAATCCAGCTACGCGTCCCCAGAGAAGCCTTTGTAATACCTAATAACAAAGGACTGGAAGTGGCCGGCTGTGCATCCCGATATTCGACTAATTTTTTATCGGCACGGCGCAATTGAGAATTTTCTTCTCTTAATTGCCTTAAAGTCACAATTTGTCCTGCTCTCAATGTTTCAGAATCTCCCGGATCTTCAATACACTTTTTGTCAAAGATCTGGTCATTTCCTTCAAAGAAGTCGAATTTATCAACAGTATCTACTTCTAAGAATTTAGTATCCCCCGGATCTTCAATCTTCACTTTACGCATCATCTGCTTAACGATAACCTCAATATGTTTATCATTTAATTTCACACCCTGTAAACGATAAACTTCCTGAATTTCATTTACCAGATAGGACTGTACCGCATGAGGACCTTTAATTTCAAGGATATCTTTAGGAGCAACAGCTCCTTCTGACAGAGAAGCTCCGGCTTTAATAAAGTCTCCTTCTTGTACAAGAATATGTCGAGTCAAGGGAACAAGATACTTCTTGGTTACTCCATCCTTAGCTTCCACTCTGATTTCCCGATTTCCGCGCTTGATGTTACCAAAGCTTACCACACCATCAATAGCAGAAACTACTGCCGGATTGGAAGGATTCCGAGCTTCAAACAATTCAGTCACTCTTGGAAGACCTCCGGTAATATCCTTATTCTTACCAAGTACACGTGGAATCTTGACTATCGCCTCTCCTTGTTTTACTTCATCTCCTTCATGCACCGTAACATGAGATCCTACCGGTAGGTTATAGGATTTTCCTTCTTTCTTTGGATTACCAATATAAATCGTTGGAATCTTCTTCTTATCCTTACTTTCGATAATCACTTTTTCTCTATGCCCCGTCTGTTCATCAGCTTCTTCTCTATAGGTAATTCCATCTTCCATACCTCCAAACTTAACAGCACCACTTGCTTCAGAGACAATAACAGCATTATACGGATCCCAAGAACAAATTTCATTTCCTTTCTCTACTTTTTGACCATCTTTTAATTTCAAAATAGCTCCATAAGGAATATTATAAGTCGTAAGTAGCCGGTCATCATCAGACATTATTCTAATTTCACCCGTTCGGCCGATCACAATTTGTTCTACTTCTCCTTCATCCGTCTCATGATCGATTGTCCGCAATCCATCAAAATGGGCTTCGCCCGTAAATTTGGTATTCAACTGAGAATCTACAGAAGTAGCTCCTGCAACACCACCTACGTGGAAGGTACGCAGGGTCAACTGCGTTCCGGGTTCTCCAATCGACTGTGCTGCAATGATTCCTACAGAATCACCTTTCTGTACTGTGGTTCCGGTGGCTAAGTTTTTACCATAGCATTTTACACAAACTCCACGATGACTTTCACAGGTAAGAACCGATCTGATCTCTACCGATTCAATGCCACTATCTTCAATCTTATGAGCTAAATCTTCAGTAATCTCTTCTCCAGAATGGACAATTAATTCTTCCGTTTCCGGATGATAGATATCATGTAAAGATGTCCTTCCCAAGATTCTGTCATATAATGGTTCTACAACTTCTTCATTATCCTTCAATGCATCAATCGTAATTCCTCTGAGTGTACCACAATCTTCTTCATTGACAACTACATCCTGAGCAACGTCAACCAAACGACGAGTCAAATACCCCGCATCGGCAGTCTTAAGAGCGGTATCGGCCAAACCTTTACGTGCACCGTGTGTAGAAATAAAATACTCCAACACACTTAAGCCATCTTTAAAGTTAGCTAAAATAGGATTCTCAATAATTTCAGAACCGGTAGATCCACTCTTTCTGGGTTTCGCCATCAATCCTCTAATTCCTGCCAACTGCTTTATTTGTTGTTTAGATCCACGAGCACCTGAATCCAACATCATGAATACTGAATTAAATCCTTGTTTATCCGTTGCTAATTCATGGATTAGCGTTTCTGTCAAGCGGGTATCTACACGAGACCAAACATCAACAATCTGATTGTATCGTTCATTATTAGTAATCAATCCCATGTTATAGTTTTCCCAAACTTCATCCACCTCATTCTGGGAATCCTGAATCAATTTTGTTTTTATCTCAGGGATAATTAAATCATTAAGACTAAAGGACAATCCTCCTTCATAAGCACTCTTAAATCCTAGGTCTTTAATATCATCCAGGAAGTCAACAGCAGTAGGAACATCTGTAATTTTTATCACTTCGCCAATAATATTTCGAAGAGATTTTTTGTTCAGTAATTCATTAACAAAGCCTACTTTTTCAGGAACAATCTGGTTGAAATAGACCCGTCCTACAGTTGTTTCTGTAAGTTTCTCTACTAAAGAGCCGTCTTTTTCACGAACCTTGACTTTCACTCTAATCTGAGCATGAAGATCAACCTTTTTCTCATTCAGGGCAATCAAGACCTCATCCGGAGAATAGAATACACTACCTTCTCCTTTTATTACCTCTTCCTTCGTACTTTTCTTTGGTTTTGTAATATAATACAAGCCCAATACCATATCTTGAGAGGGTAAGGTAATAGGAGAGCCGTTTTGAGGATTCAATATATTATGAGTGGCCAACATCAGGAGCTGGGTCTCCAAGATCGCTGCATTCCCCAAGGGAACATGTACCGCCATTTGGTCACCATCAAAATCCGCATTAAAAGCACTACAAGCCAAAGGATGCAAACGTATAGCTTTTCCTTCTACCAATCGGGGTTGAAAAGCTTGTATTGAAAGACGGTGCAATGTAGGAGCACGGTTCAGCATGATAGGATGCCCTTTCAATACATTTTCTAAAATATCCCAAACCACCGCTTCCTTACGATCTACTAATTTTTTTGCTGACTTAACCGTCTTGACAATACCTCTTTCAATGAGCTTACGAATGATAAAAGGCTTAAATAATTCAGCAGCCATATCTTTCGGTAAACCACACTCATTCATTTTTAATTCCGGACCAACCACAATAACCGAACGACCGGAATAGTCTACACGTTTTCCAAGCAAGTTTTGACGGAAACGACCTTTTTTCCCTTTCAAGATATCACTTAAAGACTTCAATGGTCTTCCACCTTCTGCTTTTACGGCATTTGATTTACGAGAATTATCAAACAAGGAATCTACGGACTCCTGAAGCATTCTCTTTTCATTTCTCAGAATAACTTCCGGGGCTTTGATCTCCATCAAACGTTTCAACCGATTGTTACGAATAATTACCCGTCGATATAAATCATTCAAATCAGAAGAAGCAAAACGCCCTCCATCTAGTGGAACCAACGGGCGTAGATCCGGAGGAATCACCGGTATATATTGCATGACCATCCATTCCGGACGATTTTCAAAACGAGCATTCGCATCCCGGGAATCTTCCACCACACTCAATCTTTTCAGTGCCTCTTTTTTACGCTGCTGTGAAGTCTCTGTAGCTGCTTGATGACGAAGATTATAAGAAAGTTCGTTCAGATTGATTCTCGCCAATAAACTTTGCACTGCTTCAGCTCCCATCTGAGCTATAAATTTATTCGGATCATCATCAGGAAGCATCTGGTTATCGGGAGGAAGCGTATCCAAGATATCCAGATATTCCTCTTCCGTCAATAAATCCTTCTCTGATAATTTATCTTCACAAACGCCGGGCTGTACCACAGCAAAACGTTCATAATAGATAATAGATTCAAGTTTCTTAGAGCTCAACCCCAATAAATAACCAATCTTATTGGGCAGAGATTTAAAAAACCAAATATGAACAACAGGGACAACTAATTTAATATGTCCCATACGTTCACGTCTTACCTTTTTCTCTGTCACCTCAACACCACAACGATCACAAACAATCCCTTTGTATCTGATTCGTTTATATTTACCACAATAACATTCGTAATCCTTTACGGGTCCAAAAATCCTTTCACAAAATAAACCATCTCTTTCCGGTTTATAGGTACGATAGTTTATTGTTTCCGGTTTAAGCACTTCACCATAAGACCGCTCCAGAATGGTATCCGGAGAAGAAAGTCCAATAGTGATATTCTTGAAACTCGACTTAGGGCGATTTTCCTTTTTGAGTGCCATAATTATTATTTATTAATGAGTAATTAATCAAATTTTAAATCCAAACCAAGGCCTTTCAGCTCATGAATCAAGACATTAAAGGACTCCGGCACCCCGGCTTTCGGGATATTATCGCCCTTCACTATAGATTCATAGGCTTTTGCACGACCATTAATATCATCAGACTTAATCGTCAACATTTCCTGAAGAGTATTAGAAGCACCATAGGCTTCCAATGCCCACACTTCCATTTCTCCAAAACGCTGTCCACCAAACTGTGCTTTACCACCAAGAGGCTGTTGCGTAATCAAGGAGTAGGGTCCTATCGAACGAGCATGGATTTTATCTTCTACAAGGTGATGCAATTTCAACATATACATAACCCCTACAGTTGCTCTCTGATCAAAGCGTTCTCCACTTGCTCCATCATACAGATGTGCATGCCCAAATTCAGGCAAACCGGCTTTATCAATATATTCGGCAATTTCATCTCTAGATGCACCATCGAAAATAGGAGTAGCAAAATTCACTCCCAGTTTCAATCCTGCCCATCCTAAAATCGTTTCGTAAATCTGACCAATATTCATTCGGGAAGGTACACCTAATGGATTTAATACGACATCCATTGGCGTTCCATCTTCCATGAAAGGCATGTCTTCTTCACGAACGATCTTGGCAACAATCCCCTTGTTACCATGACGTCCTGCCATTTTATCTCCTACGGTCAACTTCCTTTTGGTTGCCAAATAGACCTTTGCTAATTTCAATACTCCGGAAGGGAGTTCATCACCGATAGAAATACTGAATTTCTTTCTTTTATAATGTCCCAGCTCTTCATTATACTTAATTGTATAATTATGCAAGAGGGTATTAATGAGATCATTTGTTTCCTCATCATCCGTCCAACCCAAAGGATTTACATTCAGATAATCAATTTCTGAAAGGTTATTCTTTGAAAATTTACCCTCCTGAGGAATTAACATTTCCCCAAAATTATTAGAGACACCGGCACTTTCATGCCCCTCCAATAATTCCAATAATTTATCCTGAAGCAACTGCAAAAGCTCTTCTTCATTCTTTTGATGTGCTTTATCTAATTTTTCTAGAGCCACTTTTTCATTGGCCTTGGTACTTTTATCTTTCTTTACTCTGGAATACAGATGTTTTTCAAGTACTACGCCTTGAGTGGAGGGAGGTGCTTTCAAAGAAGCATCTTTTGCATCTCCGGCTTTATCTCCAAATATGGCTCTAAGTAATTTTTCTTCCGGCGTAGGATCACTCTCTCCTTTAGGAGTAATCTTACCAATCAGAATATCTCCTTCTTTCACATGTGCTCCTACACGAACCACTCCATTTTCGTCCAAATTTTTTGTTGCTTCTTCACTTACATTTGGAATATCTGCAGTCAATTCTTCCGGACCAAGCTTGGTTTCACGAACCTGAAGATCATATTGTGAGATATGTACAGAAGTGTACCAATCTTCTCTTACTACTTTTTCAGATATAACGATAGCATCCTCAAAATTATATCCTTTCCAAGGCATGAAAGCTACTTTCAGGTTACGACCTAAAGCTAGTTCTCCATTTCGCGTAGCATATCCTTCTGTAAGGAAATCGCCGGAATTTACCTTTTGTCCCTTTACTACACAAGGACGAAGGTTCATGGCTGTATTATGATTGGTTTTCTTGAATTTTGTTAATTCATATACTTTCAAGTCGTCCTCAAAAGAGACTAATTTTTCCATCTTATCCCGTTCATAACGAACGCGAATTTCTCTGGCATCTACATATTCAACAACCCCGTCTTTTTCGGCAATAATTTGCAAACGAGAATCAAGAGCTGCTCTTCCTTCCAATCCGGTACCCACAATAGGTTCTTCCGGATGAATCAAAGGAACAGCCTGACGTTGCATGTTCGAACCCATCAATGCACGATTCGCATCATCGTGCTCCAAGAAAGGAATCAAAGACGCGCTTAGACCTACAATCTGGTTAGGCGCAATGTCCATAAATTGAACTTCTTCTTTTTCCAATACAGGGAATTCACCGGTATCCCTAGATTTAATTCTATCGCTTAATAGATTTCCTTGTTCATCCAAGGGAGCATTGGCTTGTGCTATTCGAGCTCCATCTTCTTCTTCTGCACTCAGGAATCGGTAATTATCTAAATCTACCTTTCCTTCTTTCACTTTTCTATAAGGCGTTTCAATAAAGCCCATCCCATTAATCTTTGCATGCACACACAAAGTAGAAATCAGTCCAATATTCGGACCTTCCGGGGTTTCAATTGTACAAAGCCGACCATAGTGAGAATAATGCACATCTCGCACCTCAAATCCGGCACGTTCACGACTCAAGCCTCCCGGTCCAAGCGCAGATATACGTCTTTTATGGGTAATTTCTGCCAATGGATTGGTCTGATCCAAAAATTGTGATAATTGTGAAGTACCAAAAAAGGAATTAATCACGGCAGAAAGGGTTCTAGCATTAATCAAATCTACAGGAGTGAAGACCTCATTATCTCTTACATTCATCCTTTCTCTAATCGTACGAGCCATACGAGCCAAGCCAACACCAAATTGTGCATATAATTGCTCTCCTACTGTACGAACACGACGATTGCTCAAGTGATCAATATCATCCACTTCAGCTTTACCATTGCTTAAGCGAACCAGATATTTAATGATCGCAATGATATCATTCTTACTTAGTACCTGAGAATCAATATCACTAGCTAATCCTAATTTTTTATTAATTTTATAACGCCCAACTTCTCCCAGATTATACCGCTTATTTGAGAAAAACAATTTGTCAATGATTCCTCTGGCAGTTTCATTATCCGGCGCATCAGAACCTCTTAATTGGCGATAAATATTTTGAACAGCCTCCAATTCAGAATTAGAAGTATCCTTATTTAGCGTATTATATATAATGGCATAGTCACCACTCACTTCTTCTTTTTGCAAAAAGATCGTATCCACGTCAAGTTCGAGAATCATTTCAATATTATCCTCATCTAAAACACTATCTCTTTCAAGGACAACCTCATTTCTTTCTATAGACACTACTTCTCCGGTGTCTTCGTCAACAAAATCCTCAACCCAACTCCGCAATACTCTGGCAGCTAATCTCTTTCCTTCATTTTTTTCTAATGCCTTGCGATCAACTTTTACTTCATCAGCAATGTCAAATAATTCAAGGATATCTTTATCTGTCTCAAATCCAATAGAACGTAATAATGTGGTAACAGGGAATTTCTTTTTCCGATCAATGTAGGCATACATTACATTGTTAATATCCGTGGCAAACTCCATCCATGCGCCTTTAAAAGGGATTACACGCGCAGAGTAAATCTTCGTTCCATTGGGATGGTAAGATTGACCAAAGAACACCCCCGGAGAACGATGTAGCTGGGAAACAACCACTCGTTCGGCACCATTAATAACAAAGGTACCTTTAGGGGTCATATAAGGGATATTTCCTAAGAAAACATCCTGAATAATAGTCTGAAAGTCAACATGTTCTTCGTCATTACAACTTAACCGGAGTTTGGCCTTCAGCGGAACCGCATAAGTCAATCCTCTCTCCATACATTCATTAAGTGTATAACGGGGAGGATCTACATAATAATCTAAAAATTCAAGATTGAAAATATTCCGTGTATCTGTAATCGGAAAGTTTTCATTAAATACCTTAAAAAGACCTTCATCTTCACGCCTATCCGGAGTTGTTTCTAATTGGAAGAAATCTTTAAAAGATTGGATTTGGATTCCTAATAAATCGGGAGTTTCAGCAACTCTACTAATTTTCCCGAAGTTTATTCTTTCGCGAGTTTGCGCTTTATTTTGAGACATATCTAGCTTTCAGGATTAAAACTCAAATAAACTGTCAACGACAGTATGATACCTATTATAAATAGGCTTGTAGCGTAAAAGGTCAAAGGCCACAAGAGGGCCATTGACCTGTAAATTGTTTTACAAGAACCGGGCTTTGTCTTTGTCATAAAGCCCCTGAAAGGCTCTTCCAAAAACCGGAAGTCCGGTTTCTAGCCAAAATTTACTTGATTTCAACTTCAGCACCGGCATCTTTCAATTTCTCAGCAATTTCTTCTGCTTCAGGTTTAGAGATTCCTTCTTTTACAGCTTTAGGAGCGCCGTCTACCAGCTCTTTAGCTTCTTTTAATCCTAATCCTGTAGCATCTTTTGTTGCTTTTACTACTTTAAGCTTAGCAGATCCTGCACTTTTCAGAATAACATCGAATTCAGTTTGCTCTTCAGCAGCACCACCTTCTTCTCCGCCACCACCGGCTACCATAACAGGTCCGGATGCTGCAGGTTCGATACCATATTCTTCTTTTAGAATATCAGCAAGCTCATTTACTTCTTTTACTGATAAAGAAACCAGTTGTTCAGCAAATTCTTTTAAATCAGCCATTTTAAAATTGTTTTAATGTTCGTTTAAAAATTAATAATAGGGCTTGGAAGCCATTTTCGGTTAGCTGAATCATTCAGCAAGTCGGTCTCTTTAGGAGACTAATATTTTATTGTTCTCTTTCTTGTAAGGTTTTAAGAATTCCGGCCAGGTTATTTCCACCAGACTGCAAGGAACTTACCACATTCTTAGCAGGCGACTGTAACAGGGTAATAATTTCTCCTATTAATTCCTGACGAGATTTCATCTTCTTCAATACAGCCAATTGCTCATCACCAACATAAACATCCTGATCAATCAGCGCTGCTTTCAAAACAGGACGTTCAATATCTTGCTTTTTACGAAAATCACTTAAGATAACAGCCGGTGCCTTCAAATCTTCAGAAAAGAAAATGGCGGTTTGTCCTTTCAAAACATTCACAATATCATCAGAAGCCTTATTAACATCATCTAAGGCTCTTTTTATCATGGTATTTTTAGCCACTTTCATTTCTACCTCTTTTTCAAAGCATACACGGCGTAATTGGTTCACCTGAGCTACGGATAAGGAAGAAGAATCCGTTATATAAAAATGGTCGTATTGAGAGAACTTCTCTTTTAAAAGTTCTATATTTTCAGTTTTTTGCGTCTTAGTCATCTCAAAATCAGTTTACAGAATTAGTATCTATATTTATTCCCGGACTCATCGTAGAAGCCATAAAAATGCTTTTAAGATAAATACCTTTAGCAGTAGCAGGCTTTAATTTAATAATGGTCTGGATGAGTTCATTCGCATTCTCTTTTAATTTGTCTTCAGAGAACGACACTCTTCCTACAGAAGCATGTACGATACCGGCCTTATCCACCTTAAAGGAAATCTTTCCTCCTTTTACATCATTCACTGCTTTGGAAATGTCCATTGTAACAGTGCCTGTTTTAGGGTTAGGCATCAAATTTCTAGGACCTAAAATCTTACCAAGACGACCTATCTTAGGCATCACAGATGGGGTTGCTACCACTACGTCAATATCTGTCCATCCGCCTTGAATTTTTTCAACATATTCGTCCAATCCTACATAATCAGCTCCGGCTTCTTTTGCCTCTTCCTCTTTATCGGGCGTACATAAAACTAACACCCGTTTTGTTTTTCCCGTTCCATGTGGAAGCGTTACAGAACCTCGAACATTTTGATCTGCTTTACGAGGATCTACTCCCAACCGTATATGCAAATCAACGCCACTATCAAATGAGGTACAATTAATTTTATTTATTAAAGCAGCTGCTTCCGACAAACTATAATTCTTCTCTTTGTCGATCAGTTCCTCAGCCGCTTTTCTCTTTTTTGATATTTTTGCCATTTCTTTTCCAGCTTTTTAACCTGTATAACTATAAACTATACAGATAAATCATATAATTTATTTTTCCCAAGGTGCTTTTCCCTTTACTGTAATTCCCATACTTCTTGCTGTTCCTGCAACCATTCTCATTGCACTCTCCACAGTAAAAGCATTTAAATCGGCCATTTTATCTTTAGCAATAGCTTCTACCTGTTCCCAGGTCACTTTTGCTACCTTGTTCCGATTCGGTTCTTTGGATCCTGATTTAATTTTTGCTGATTCCAAAAGCTGTACAGCTGCCGGAGGGGTTTTAATGACAAACGTAAAAGATTTGTCGGAAAAGACCGTTAATTCAACGGGTAAAACCTTGCCCTTATTATCTTGCGTACGGGCATTAAACTGCTTACAAAAGTCCATAATATTGACGCCTTTCGCACCAAGAGCCGGACCTATAGGAGGTGCTGGGTTTGCTTGACCACCTCTAACCTGCAGTTTTACATAACCTGAAATTTGTTTTGACATGTTTGCTTGATATTTATTTGGTACAACATTCGCAACCGCGAACTCCCAAAGTTAAAAGCTTTATTTAAAAGATTTGCAAAGGTACGAATTATATTTTAATAATAAAATATCTAAGAAATTCGTTCGACCTGCATATAATTCAATTCTACCGGAGTAGCGCGACCAAAAATCTTCACGGTAACCTTTAATTTTTTCTTTTCATCATTCACTTCATCAATCACTCCATTAAAATCATTAAATGGTCCATCCGTAATCTTTACTGACTCTCCAACAATAAATGGATCGCTGAAGGCAATACCCTGATCAGCCATTTCATCAGCCTTCCCTAACATTTTATTGACTTCAGCTTCTCTCAAAGCGATGGGATGTTCTTTTCCCAGAAAATGGATAATATTTGTGGTTCCATTAATAAAAGCGATCATTTCACCGGTCAATTGGTCTTCGTATGCCTCTAACATGATATATCCCGGATAATAATTGCGTTCCCGGACAACCTTTTTCCCCTTTTGAACCTTATAGACTTTCTCCATTGGCACGAACACCTGTTTAATGGCATCTTCCCATCCTGCATATTTTATTTCTGAATCGAGAAATTCCTTTACTTTTTTTTCTTTTCCACTAATCACCCTTAGAACATACCATTTTGTTCCTTCTTCCCGACCTTCTTTAATTCCTTCAGCAGCCATTATCTAAATAGTTTATAGAAATTTTGTAGTACATTGCTGGACACAATATCCATTCCCCATACCAAAAGTGTAATAATTATAATACCAATAAGAACTACCGATGTAGACGATTGTAATTCATCCCAGGTAGGCCAAGAAACCTTATGCAGCAGTTCATGGTAAGACTCTTGGATATATTGTTTAATTTTCTTCATCTACAATGATTAACTTTTACCTTTCAATAGAACCTTAATCATAAGGTATAAGCACGGATGGAGGGAGTCGAACCCCCAACCCTCGGTTTTGGAGACCGGTACTCTACCAGTTGAGCTACACCCGTGTATTTATGAGCTTAAGACGTTATTATTGTTAAAGCGAATTACATGGCACAGTACTCCGATTCATGTAATTCGCTAAAACTTTTTTTATAAAAGACTCTTTTACTTTTGTCTTATTTGATAATCTCAGTAACCTGACCGGCACCTACTGTACGACCTCCTTCACGAATAGCGAAGTCAAGACCTTTCTCCATAGCAATAGGAGCAATAAGTTTAACGTTCAAAGTTACATTATCTCCGGGCATCACCATCTCTACGCCTTCCGGAAGAGAAACTTCTCCGGTTACATCCGTTGTACGGAAATAGAACTGTGGACGGTAATTATTAAAGAATGGGGTATGACGACCACCTTCATCTTTATTCAACACATATACCTCACATTTAAATTCGGTATGCGGAGTAATAGATTTAGGTTTACAAATAACCATTCCTCGACGGATTTGTTTCTTTTCGATACCGCGAAGTAAAAGACCGGCATTATCACCTGCTTCTCCTCGATCTAATATTTTCTTAAACATTTCCACTCCGGTAATTGTCGAATTTAAAGGTTTTTCTATCAAACCTACAATTTCAACAGGATCACCCACTTTCACTACTCCACGTTCGATACGTCCGGTAGCTACCGTACCACGACCTGTAATAGAGAATACATCCTCTACTGACATAAGAAAATCTTTGTCAATGGGACGTTCGGGTAAAGGAATATATTCATCCACAGCTTTCATCAAATCATTAATAGACTGAACAGCTTCGGCATCTCCTTCTAAGGCTTTAATAGCAGATCCCTGAATAATAGGAGTTTCGTCTCCGTCAAAATGGTTTTCAGACAGCAATTCACGAATTTCCATCTCAACCAATTCCAACAATTCAGGATCGTCTACCAAGTCACATTTATTCATGTAAACTACCATACGTGGAACACCAACTTGGTGAGCCAAAAGGATATGCTCACGAGTCTGAGGCATAGGACCATCTGTAGCAGCAACTACAAGGATAGCACCATCCATCTGAGCCGCACCGGTAATCATGTTTTTTACATAATCCGCGTGACCCGGACAGTCAACATGCGCATAGTGACGATTCTCTGTCTGATATTCAATGTGTGAAGTATTAATGGTAATACCTCTTTCTTTTTCTTCAGGAGCATCGTCAATTGCATCATAATCTTTCTTTTCCCCACCACCGGAGGCTGAAAGGACAGAAGATATAGCTGCTGTCAATGTAGTTTTACCATGATCCACGTGACCGATGGTACCAATGTTAACATGGGGTTTATCCCGATTGAAGGTTTCTTTTGCCATCGTTATTTGTTTTTAGTTTTTACAATTTTAGTTTTCAAAAAATCTAACTACAGTTTATTTTGAGTTTGACCTGCTCAGTGGCAGGATGACTTTATCCTTCGAGCTGTTGAGCAGGATTGAACTGCCGACCTCTTCCTTACCAAGGAAGTGCTCTACCGCTGAGCTACAACAGCTTTTCTCCTCAGAGCGGGTTCCTCAACTTTCCTATTTCTACTCGCTCCTTTTTCAAAGAGCGGGAGACGAGGTTCGAACTCGCGACCTACAGCTTGGAAGGCTGTCGCTCTACCAACTGAGCTACTTCCGCTTAATTATTTATTTCCTATTTTAAAGAACTTTTTATTCTTCGAAAGAAATACCTTTTTTCTTTCAGAGATAATCTTATTCCATTTCTTTTAATCAGTTTTACAAAACCGCTTATCACACTATAAAACCAATCTTCCTACTTGCCCTCCACTATGCTAGTTTTAGCGGAGACAGTGGGCAGAGTAGGATTCGAACCTACGTACTCCGAAGAGAACAGATTTACAGTCTGTCGCCTTTAACCACTCGGCCATCTACCCAATTTGATCTTTATAAAGAACGTTTTCTACTCCTTTTACAGAGCCAGCAAACGGACTCGAACCGCCGACCGACTGATTACAAATCAGTTGCTCTACCAACTGAGCTATGCTGGCCTCTCCAATCTCTGAAAATCCCATTTTTTAAGCGTAATACTCCCACCTAAAAAATGGGTTGGCAAAGGTAGTAAACTAGAATTATTTTTCAAAATAAAAATTAAAAGTCCTTCCATTTTTTTTACAATAAGAATTCCTGCTCTCTTTTAAGCAGTTATTTTTGCAATACTTTAGACTTATGACGTTTGATTTGTTTTACGACAGCATTAAAAGCAGCATCAAAAGATTCTTCAAAAGACTTTGACTCATGTTTCCCAAAAAACACCTGCTGAGGAACCGCTACTTTTATCTCGGCAACCTTATCTTTGATCTGATGTCCGACATTATCTAATTTTAAAAAGACTTCTACATTTGTAATTTGATCATGAAAAGTAGAAATTTTCTCTAATCGTTTATCTACATGATTTATCAAATTAACATCCGCATCAAAATGAACAGTTTTAATCTGCTTATTCATAGTTCAAAGATTTTAAAGTTAAAAAATACCTCCTTTTAGAAAAAGAAGGCGATAATCAAAA
Source organism: uncultured Chitinophagaceae bacterium (assembly GCA_964647485.1). GTDB lineage: Bacteria > Bacteroidota > Bacteroidia > Chitinophagales > Chitinophagaceae > FW021-bin31. The sequence goes on from CAZYHV010000017.1 coordinate 58,141, forward strand.
GTTTAAAAATGTAAAAGCTATTTCATCCTACTAAGTTACCTATTTTTTATAAGACTTCCTACGCTTAGTATAAAAAATAAAGTTAAAACAAGAGTAAATTTCTTCTATTCCTTTCCTGACTTAGGATGGGCTTGTTGATACACTTTTTTCAATTCTTCAATTCCATTATGTGTATAAATTTGGGTAGCGGCTAGACTGGAATGACCCAGTAATTCTTTTACCGCATTGAGGTCGGCTCCATTATTCATCAGCAGGGTGGCAAAAGTATGCCTAAGCGTATGAGGGCTTTTCTTGTCTTCCGAACTAATCAGAGAAAGCCATTTTTTTACTACTCGATAAACATACTTCTCATACAATTTCTGACCTTTGGGTGTGACTAAAAGTACGGTTTGATTACAATTTGATATTTCTTCTTTTTTCAATTGATAATCCTGAATTTCTCGAAGCAGATGTTGGCTGATAGGCAGCACTCTTTCTTTATTTCCCTTTCCCAATACTTTTAATTGTGAAGCACTAACATCCACATCCTGTGTCTTCAAATGAATCAATTCCGATCGTCTCATTCCGGTTTCATAAAAAAGGGTCAAGATGAGTTTTTCGGTCTGTCCTTTAAAATCTTCAGGAAAGTCCAATTGATGAAACAATCGATCCATTGCGGCCCGATCATAATAAACCGGCAGTCTTTTATTTACCTTTAAACTTTGGATAGATCCGGCAGGATTATTGGTAATTGTCCCGGATTGCCGGAGGTATTTAAACCAGGATTTTAAAGTAGATAATTTACGATTAACCGAGCGGGGAGATTGCCCATTATTTATCAAATGAGCCAACCAGGATCGAATCATAGGAGCCGTAATCCTGTCCACGGTATTTGTATCATAGGTTCGAAAAAGAAATTGACAGAAAGTCTCTAAATCTTTTTCATAAGAAAGAACAGTATGAAAAGAATATCGCTTTTCATACTGCAAATAATGAATAAATTGTTGGTATATCTTTGAATAGGACTCCACCATACTATCTTATTTAACAAGATAAAAGTACGGATTTTATCCAAGATAGGGTGTCAATCTCTATTTTTGGATTTGACCATTAGCAATTTTCTGACGATAAATTGCCTTCAATACCTCATGACGACGTTTTACAGAAGGTTTCGTATAAGCCTGTCTGTTGCGCAATTGTGTAAGCACTTTCGCCCTCTCAAATTTACGTTTATATTTTTTCAGTGCTTTATCTATATTATCACTATCTTTAGAATCTACGATAAGCATAATTTCTTCTTTTATTTTTTTGAAAGGGCAAAGGTATAATAATTTTCTCTTTATAAAAACACTCTTTTCTTTTTTTTCAAAGTTCTTTATGATCCTAATCATCATCCAATCCCTACCCCACCTTATTCAGGCTTTCTGTATCAGTCGTTTGGGGATTTTATTTTTCAAGCGACCCTAAATCAGGTTGTCCGGCATTGATCCATGCGGTGTACCACAAAGAAGCCACTCCATGTATAGCTCGATTCATCCTCCTATTGACCATGCCATGGAGCGCCTGACGATAGGCTCCGGCAAATCCTACAGAAAATTTCCGAACCACACGCCCATTTCTCCTCATAAACGCATGAGTATTTCCGGAAGAATAATGATTCAATAACTCTTTTTCTACGCTTAAAACAGTATCTGCTGCTTTTGAAGATTCCAACACAAGGTTCCAAATATAACTACCGGGATGTTTAATATATTCTGCTTTCCCGGTCCAAAAACTAAAAGCCGTATCTGCAAATAATTCCGGTATCTCAGATTCCCACAAGGCATGAATTCCCTTTTGTCCTGTTTTCTGACCATCATAATTAGAGGAAGCATGTAGAGGAACACAAGCATCAGCAACATAATGTCCCAGATAAGTACTCCATTTCAGAATTTCATGTGTATCCTTGTTTTCAAAAGCCCGTTGTAACCGATAAAAAACTTTCAACGTATACCACGGAACGGTTCCATACTCCTGAAGTGTATCTATAGAATACTTTTTTACTGCCGCTTTCCACTTCCTGGGTAAATGTTTATAGGGAAAAAGACCATAATGATCTATATCAATAAAATGATGAGGAGCTTCTGTTTTTACGGCATACCTTCTTCTATCCGGATCGGGAGCGTGATTGGTAATATAATGTAGATTTGGTTTATACCATATCATCATTTGCAGAGGCAAAGAAAATACCGCCAAGTGATTAATCTTTTTATGTGCAAAAAAGCCCCAAGCCTCAGCAGTTCCCTTGGAGAGTCCTACCAATAAAAATATCAACCCTAAAAGACCTATGCTTTTTTTAAACTTCCGCTTCATTCTTTTCCCGTTAGAGATCCATGGTTTCCGGCTCCTCATTGCTTTCTTCCCCATCTTCTGCCCCAATAATCGGCTCTCGTCCTCCGGTAATTCCACCGGAAGCAGCAAATTTCATGGCATCACCGGCAGAGATATGATCCAAAGGTCGAATTCTTGATTTTTTGACCAAATAAGCTTTCCCCGCTATCGACAATGCCATGGGAACATAAACAGCCACTACATCTTCTAACCCGAAATCATCGGCATTATCTTTCGTAATAAAACCAACTTCCCAAACCTCCTCATTATAAATCTGAACCAAAACCGGATGCTCGAATTTTCTCTTTTTCCCCATCAAACTCTCGAAAACATCCTTAATAGAAGTATACAGATACTTAATTACAGGTGTTTTTTCTAAAAGTCGGTCAAATACATCGAATACTCTACCCACCAAAAAGAAAGAGGATAAGTAGCCTACTGCCGTAATTCCCACTAACAAGACAACAACACCCAATCCGGGAATGACATTGGAAAGTCCCAATACATCATCCAAGGTATCGAACAGCCAGACAATGACATAAAAGGTCAAAAAAATGGGCGCCAAAACCAATACTCCCTGAAAGAAGTGTTGGAGGATCCTTTTAAAAGTCCATTTCTTTTTTGTGGGTTGTAATTTTTTATAGGACATGTTTCATAATATTTCTTTTAGCCATTTTTTCTTTTACAAGATATCAAAATTATTTTACTCCTTCATAAAAAAAGGCTGTTCAATACCAGAACAGCCTTCCCTCAATGATGTTGTTCCGGAATTTATTGATTTTCCGGACGCATTTGTGGAAAAAATAACACATCCTGAATAGAATGCTGACCCGTAAATAACATACTCAGTCTTTCAATGCCGATTCCTACTCCTGAAGTTGGCGGCATCCCATATTCCAACGCTCTAAGAAAATCTTCATCAATATACATGGCTTCATCATCTCCCCTTTCCATCAATTTATTTTGTTCTTCAAAACGCTCCCGTTGATCTACCGGATCATTAAGCTCACTATAAGCATTCACGATTTCCTTCCCGTTAATCATCAACTCAAAACGTTCTACCATTCCCTTTTTCTCCCTATGCTTTTTCGTCAAAGGACTCATCTCTATCGGATGATCGGTAACAAAAGTAGGCTGAATATAGTTTTCTTCACATTTCTCTCCGAAGATTTCATCTACCAGTTTACCTTTCCCCATTTTTTCATTTACCTCTAATCCCAATGCGGTACATACCTCACGAATTTCTTCTTCTTCTTTTCCATTCAAATCATAACCGGTATGTTCTTTTATTGCATCATAAATACTTATTCGCTTATAAGGAGGTTTAAAATCAATTTCATTTCCGTCTACAGTGACCTTTGTGGAACCATTTACTTTCTCCGCCACAGAAGAAAGCATTTTCTCTACCGTCTCCATCATCCAAATATAATCTTTGTAAGCGACATAAAATTCCAATACCGTAAATTCGGGATTATGAGAACGATCCATTCCTTCATTTCTAAAATTGCGGCTGAACTCATATACCCAGTCAAAACCACCTACAATCAATTTTTTCAAATACAGTTCATTAGCAATTCTGAGATACAATGGAATATCTAAGGCATTGTGATGGGTCACAAAAGGACGAGCAGCAGCGCCTCCGGGAATACTTTGCAAAACAGGAGTATCTACCTCCAGGGCGCCCTGATTATTCAAAAAATTCCGGATGGCATCTTTGATCTTTGTTAATTTGACAAAAACATCTCTCTTTTCCGGATTAATAATCAAATCTGCATACCGTTGACGATAGCGAAACTCGGGATCTGTTACTGCATCATAGGTTTCTCCTTCTTTTTCCTTTACTACCGGTAAGGGTTTTAAGGCTTTCGACAGTAACTTTAATGACTGTACATGTATAGAAGTTTCTCCGGTTTTGGTCACAAAAGCGAATCCGGTTACACCAATAATATCCCCAATATCCAAGAGTTTTTTCCATAATTTATTATAGAGGGTCTTATCTTCTCCCGGACAAATATCATCTCTGCGAACATATAACTGAATTCTTCCTGTAGCATCCTGGATAACCGCAAAGCTTGCCTTTCCCATCACGCGAATCCCCATGAGTCTACCAGAAAGAGATATTTTTTTGAACTCTTCTTGAGTATCCTCACTATATTCTTCCTTTATATGTTTTGCCGTATCATTGACCGGAAACAGTGCAGCCGGATAGGGATCAATATCCAATGCTTTTATTTTTTCTAACTTTTCTCTGCGAATAAGCTCTTGTTCAGACAGTTGTCTGTTTTTATTTTCCATAATAGCGACTTCAAAAATTGATATTGAGCTGCAAAGATAATAGTTTTAAGCACACTATAAACCGGTTATCCTTCTTCTTCTACCAACTCTTTTATAAATTTCACCATCTTAGGATCACTATAATCGGCAGCTCCCGCATGACGAAAAACAATTTCTCCTTTTTTATTTATCATTACTGTTGTTGGTAAAGCCCCCGAAAAATAGTCATATGGAATATTTCCAGAAGGTACATAGATGGGAAAAAGATAGTCCTTATCCGAAGCAAATTTGCTTGATTTGGCATAATTATTATCTGCATCCACAATTAAAAAAACAATATCTTCATTCTCTTCAAATTCTTCATATAATTTATTAATCGTCGGCATCTCCATCCGACAAGGAGGGCACCAGGTAGCCCAAAAATTGATAAATACGACCTTTCCCTTAAGATCGGAAATTTTCATCTTCTCCCCTTTCCCATTTTCAAAGACAGCCTCAGGAGCCTTATACTTCGGGCTATCTTCTTTTTTAGTGGTTTGAGGATTATCAAAATACGGAAGAGGAGCTGCATTGGCTGTACTCCACGTCATCATCAGTAGTATCCCTATTACAAGGGAGGCAATATTTTTAATCATTGTATTCATTTTTTTATATTCCTTTATCCGTCTGACGATTGAAACCATCTGACCGATAAGCAAAGATTGATAAGATAAATAGTTAAATTCGGTGAACCAATCTCTATCAAATCAAGAAAGACTGATTTTGTAAAAAGAGAGGAATATAGACTCTCCGAAAGGTAGAGGAGGGCGTTTTTTGAGTGACTGTGTTTACATAAAATGGCTGGAAAGCAATACCTGCATATACAGGAACAAAACCAGGGGAAAATCCTCCCGTACGTTCGGATAAAACGACCGGCTTTTCTGTCTCTTGATGGATATAAGCACAATCTCCACAATTCGCGAATGCAGTCTCATTCTCTGGAAAAAGGCTTTGTTCCGTTTCAAAATTCTGAATAGGAAGATACGAGGAAAATAAGGAACGTTTTACCGGACAGGAGAAAAACAATAAACAGAGCAATACCACCAATGACAAAGCCAATGGCATTTTTTTCTTCATGATATGCTCCTTTTGCATCTTCATTATTTACGAAGATAGCCCAATCTTTTATTCCTGAAATAATTTATGGTTAGTTTTAACAAATTGGCTACAATACATTCTCCCTATTCTAACCAACTTTGTACGCTGAATGAGAATCAAAATGGACTCCCTTTCTCAACAAGTCAAAAATCGTCCGCAGCACGATAAGCATCAATGACTGCCTGCTCTCCTTTTTGACCCGGGATAGCATTCCCATGTTCCATTCCAACCACCCCTTTATATCCTTTTTTATAAAGATGTTTAAAAATGTTTCTATAGTTTATTTCACCGGTACCGGGTTCATTCCTTCCCGGATTATCTCCCACTTGTATATAGGCAATCTCCTTCCAACAACGATCTATATGATGAATCAAATCCCCTTCATTTCGTTGCATATGGTAGATGTCAAAAAGAATTTTACAAGTAGGACTATTTACTGCCCTACAGAGCATATAAGCCTGATCAGATGTTCGAAGATATAAATCGGGGGTATCGCTTAGCGCTTCCAACACCATGGTCAACCCATGAGGTTCTACTATTTCCACTCCTCTACGTAAAGTTTCTATCACATTCGCATGTTGCCGATCCAGTGGCAATGCTCGATCATAATTTCCCGGAACCACCGTAGTCCATCGGGCATTGACTCTTTTGGCGGTTTCCACAGCCGCTTTACAACCTTTCAAAAAAATGTCGGTATGCTCTTTTTTACCGGCAGCAAAAGTATGAGCTCCGTTTCCCCCTTTATCCAAGACAAATACCCCCATGGTCATTCCGAGTTGATCCAGCAATTTTCCTATTTTCTCTTGCATCTCCGGAGTTCTTTTCATCAGACTATTATCCTCAATCGCCCGAAAACCACAATCATGCATAAATCGGATTTGATCCAAAAAGTCCTTTCCGCCCTTTTGACTGAACATACCTTCATGTGGAGCATAATTCAAATGAAAATCAACCTTGTCTGTGAAAGCTTTAGCGCCTTTTGCCGTTAAAGGTAAGGCCGCCCCTCCTGCCAATACACTGTTTCTTATAAACTTCCTCCTTTTCATAAATTTAAGGTTACTTCTTTCTCTGTTGAAGCTGATGTAATACTTCAGAGAGTTTTTCCGGATCATTCACATAAGGTTCCAGATTAAATAACTTTACCATCCGAAATTCAGTTGGGAAGCTCTCACTTTGTAAAGCGATATATCCCTCTTTTAATGGCGTACCATCAACTTTCACTTTAGGATCATAATCATGAACAGCCCCACCTCCAATAGTTGGGTGAGTGTAGGTTAATACAGTATCTGAATTGACAATCTGCTTAATAACAGAATCTCCCAACACAAGCGCCTCTACATGCGTCCATTGTCTTCCGGGACTAGGATCAGAGTGGGAGTCATAGCAATGCGAAGCGATCTTTTCTCCATCGATAAGCACATCCGTTCCGGGTGTACATACATTGGCATTCGTACGTGTATGTGAGCTGTCACTTCCCAAAAGTTGACATTCGATGGAAATAGGATAGTCCTGATCCTTTCTCATGCTTTTCGGTGATTGACAATGCAACATTAAGCCATTATTCATATAAGCCCAGCCTTCACCATCTGCAACCTGATGTCCATAAAACCGGTATTCGGCCACAAGCAGATAAGCAGAGAATTTCTTTTTATAGAAAATATGACCATATCTTCCTTTTAAGGAATCATTATACTGATCATATGATACTTTAAGCAGGCTATCCTCCACTCTGAAAGTATTTCCAAAATTCTCATTTAAGGGGTATCCTGCGATTTTTATATCCCAATCTTTTAAATCTTTTCCATTGAAAAGCGTAATCCATTGACCAGAAAGATCAGTCTCCTTTTTTTGGTTTGAATTACAACCTACCATTACTATACAGAAAAATGCCAAGTAGGCGATATACTTGCAATTGTTCATATTGAATATTATAAATGTATTTTTAGATATTATTCTTTTTCAGTTCTTTGACGGCATAGTCGCAAGCCCTTGCCGTAAATGCCATAAAAGACAAAGAAGGGTTGTGACAAGCCGTACTAACCATAAAACTACCATCGGTCACAAATACATTCTTTACGGCATGCATTTGGTTCCATTTATTCAGGACAGAATTTTTAGGATCTTTTCCCATCCTGGCAGTCCCCATCTCATGAATGGCCAAGCCCGGATACGAGCCATTATCAAAAGTATAAATATTCTTTACTCCGGCAGCTTCTAACATTTCAGCGGCGTCGTTCATCATATCTTTCCTCATGGCTTCCTCATTTTCCTTAAATCCTGCATCAAAAACCAGTCTGGGAAGCCCCCATTTATCTGTTTTCTCTTTATCCAGATAAACTTTGTTTTCTTTATAAGGAAGACATTCCCCAAAACCGCCTAATCCCATGCTCCACATACCCGGCTCCGTCAGCATATGTTTAAAATCATCTCCTACCCCCATTTCCGCTATTCCTCGGGTCCAGTTTGACCTTGAAGCTCCTCCCTGATAGCCAAATCCTCTCAGATAATCTCTTTTACCACTCTTCTTCAGATTTCTATAACGCGGGATATAAATTCCATTGGGTCGACGTCCATAATAATATTTATCCCCAAATCCCGGCATTTCTCCTCCCGCTCCACATCTAAAATGATGATCCATCAGATAATGCCCCAATACCTCAGAATCATTACCCAATCCATTCGGAAATCGATCAGATACAGAATTCATTAAGATGGCTGTGGTGCCTATAGTGGAAGCATTCACAAAAACGATTTTAGAGTAATATTCATACGTTTTATTCGTATTGGCATCTATAATTTCTACCCCGGTAGCCCTTTCTTTGTCCTTATCATAAAGGATCTGACTAACAATAGAATCGGGTTGAAGAGTCAATCTCCCCGTATCCATAGCTGGTGGTAAAGTTGAAGATTGGGTACTAAAATAAGCACCATACGGACATCCCCGGCTACAAAGATTTCTATATTGACAAGGTCCTCTTCCATGAATTTGTTGTGTCACATTCGCTACGCGCCCGATGGTCATAATACGATCATGAAAATTTTCTTCGATACCTTTTTTCACCTTTTTTTCTACACAATTCATTTCCATAGGCGGCATAAAAATACTGTCCGGCAAGGCAGCATACCCCTCTTTCTGACCACTAATTCCCACAAATTTCTCAACGTATTCATACCAGGGTTCAATCTCTTTATAACGCACCGGCCAGTCACTGCCATGACCGTCTTTTAAGTTAGCCTCAAAGTCCAGATCGCTCATTCTATAGCTTTGACGCCCCCACATGATAGACTTTCCTCCGACGATATCCGGACGAAACCAATCAAACTGCTGTTTTTCTTCATACGGAGCATCTGCATCTTTAAACCAATAACTTTCATTATGTTCACTGTAGGGATAATCTCTACTGACATATTTATGCGTTTTACGTTGTGCAGTTGTAATTCTCCCCCTATGGGTAAACTGCCAGGGATCCATCGTTGCCGTTTTGTAATCCTTAATATGTTCCAATTGATGTCCACGATCCAGCATTAAAACGGTTAATCCTTTTTCGGTCAATTCTTTTGCTGCCCATCCTCCACTCAACCCGGAGCCTATGACAATTGCATCAAAAGTACTCCCTGATTTTGCTTTGTTGTTGATATTCGCCATTTATACCTATTTTTTTTCAATATTTTATGTTTCAATTATCTTCCAATTACTAAGTAGCCCAAGCCTTATCTCCTTTTTTGTAAGGAACGCAACCATCATAATCTCCTGGTACCTGAATATAGCGTAATGTCTCCGTAGCACCTGATTCAGAAGTAAAAAATCCAAGTAAGGTTAGTTCTTTAAACGTCTTGTAAAAAGACAGTTTTTCATTTTTCTCCTCCCCTAATACTGCTTTATCTAAATCAGCTACAGCTTTTTTCTGTTTGTCTGCAGGAAGTTCTAAAAAGTTTTCCCCATATTTTTTTGCACACCATTCACTATAAGTTTCCAATCCTTTATGGAATTTTTTTTGCGTTGTTTCATCATAACAATCCTGAATCATCATCGTAATAAATGCAGGCACTCCCACATCCACAGCCCCCGGGGTATGTGTTTTTGGAATAATCACATCCGCTATTTTAGTAATCATGCTCTTTTCATTCTCTGTAAAAGAGGATTTCTCTCCTTTTTCTTCGGAAGCATTGCATCCATTTAAAACTGCGCTTAAAGTGGTCGCAGATAAGGCACCTCCCATCAAAAGAGCCGTATTTTTTATGGCGTCTCGTCTATTCATCGAGTATCTTTTTTAAAATATTCAAACCGTAAATATAAAAACGATATTCCTTTATAAAGAATAGTTTATTACAATATATGTAATATTCTCCATTCCCCATTCAAAAACATTCTTTTCAGAGAGTCGGTTAAGGCCATAAATTTCCGAGGGGTACCACTTGAAGATGTTCGTCTCCAAAGCCACTAACAACCTCTTTCCCCGTATATAAAATAATTCCTTTTCGGAATCTTTTTCCCGCTACTTCCGCTAATTTTTTCAGGCCTTTAAAATCTTTTTTATTTAAGGACGCTTTGGATTTAACTTCGATACCATAAAGTTTCTTCCGATGATCTTCCAATACGATATCTACTTCCGCTCCTTTGTGCATCCTAAAGTGCATGGGCTTTAACGTTGTTTCAAACCAACTAATCTGCTTCATGATCTCCATCATCACAAAATTCTCCAGAAAGTGTCCGGCTTCTGTCCTATTCTCCAACAAATCGGCTCCATTTCCATCCAGATGGCAAAGTAAACCGGTATCATTAAAAAAAAGTTTTGGAGATTTCACATATCGTCCTTCCGCATTAGGCGTCCAGGCAGGGATTTTTACAATAAGAAAAACCTGCTCCAACAGCGACATGTAGCGTTGAAAAGAAGTATTTTTCACTCCGGCCAACCGGGAAATATCTGACATATTTACCGTACTGCCCACCCGTACACTCAACAAAGATAATATCTTCGGCAACTTCGTCAATCCATCAATATTGCCTAAATCCCGGATATCTTTTTGTAAAATAGAATTCAGATAAGCCTGTAGCCATTTGGTTCTTTTTTTATCACTTTTTCTGTTGATAACTTCCGGATAACCTCCCTTTCTGATCAATGACATGATATCCTTCCAATCTGTCTTAACGGAACGAAAACGACCCTTTCCGGTAACAAGAACATCTAAAAAATGAGAAGACTGTCCGGCTATTTCTTCCAAGGAAAGGGGCCAGAGATGATATACTTCCATACGACCGGTCAAAGAATCTGCAACTTTGGGTTGCAACATCACATCAGAAGAACCTGTTAAAATCACTCGGCGCTCTTGTCTTTCTTCATCTATCCTTTTTTTTTAACTCAAGAACAATTCCGGAGCTCGTTGTACTTCATCTATCACCACATGCTTACTTAAACCGGATAAAAAAACTAAAGGATCCTCTTTTGCCGCAACCAACATCGTTGGATCGTCCATAGTAACAGTATCCCCTTTAAAAAAGTCTTCTTGTAGTTGCCGACAGAAAGTACTTTTCCCCGTTTGCCGCGCCCCCGTTATTAATAAAACAGGAGTATCTTCCAGCGATTCCAATACTTCTTGAGCTAAAAAACGTTTATACATTACCCGCCAATTATACGACAAATGCACCAATATTTATTCAGAAAATTTCAGGTAATGGATAAATTTGGAAAGTATAGTGGGTAAATATGGAAAATTGAATGGGTAAAATTGGAAAATATTATTCTCCGTATTCTGATTAACAAAATATAAAAGATCCTTTTGAGCGAAGAGAAAAATATTTCTTATTTAACGGGAACTTCCTACATTTGTAAACAAAGGTTGCTATCCTAAAACGATATAGAAGAAAATATATGCCCAATCCCCATTTACATCCTGACGATCAGCCGACATCTTCAGAGGAAAAAGATCTGGAAAACAGTCTTCGTCCGGAAGAGATCGGTGAATTCTCAGGACAAGAACAATTAGTAACCAATTTGAAAATATTTATACAAGCTGCTAAACAACGAGAAGAAGCCCTTGATCACATTCTTTTTCATGGGCCGCCCGGATTGGGGAAAACGACTTTATCGAGAATTGTAGCTAATGAGATGGGGGTAAATATCAAAGAAAGTTCCGGACCGGTGATTGAAAAACCCGGAGACCTGGCCGGGTTGCTCACCAGCCTGGAAGAAGGAGATGTTTTATTCTTAGATGAAATCCACCGATTAGGGAACGTGGTAGAGGAATATTTATATTCCGCTATGGAAGATTACAAGATTGATATTATGATAGATAGTGGTCCCAGTGCAAGAAGTATCCAAATCAATTTGGATCCTTTCACTTTAATTGGCGCAACGACCCGTTCCGGACTGCTTACAGCGCCTTTATTATCCCGCTTTGGAATTCGATTTAGATTGGAATATTATAATGCCAAAATTTTACAAAAGATCATTGAACGTTCGGCAGAACTCCTTCATAGTAAAATTACATCCGATGCCGCAGCAGAAATTGCAGGAAGAAGTAGAGGGACTCCAAGAATAGCCAATGGCTTGCTACGAAGAATGAGGGACTTTGCTCAAGTAAAAGGGAATGGTACCATCGACATGGAAATAGCCAAATTTGGATTAAAAGCTCTAAATGTGGATGATTACGGACTGGATGACATGGACAACCGTATTTTGTCGGCCATAATCGATAAGTTTAAAGGAGGCCCCGTAGGAATTACAACCATTGCCACAGCAGTGGGAGAAGAATCAGATACTTTAGAAGAGGTTTATGAGCCCTTTTTAATTCAAGAAGGTTTCATCAAGCGAACCCCTCGTGGCAGAGAGGCAACAGGTAAAGCCTTTGAACATCTGGGGAAATATCCGACCTCCAAAGAAAATGGAGATCTCTTATTTTAAAAAAATGAAAAGAGTACGAAACTCTTCCTACCCAAAAAGCTTCTATTCCTCCCTCATCCATTCCCCTCATTCATCAGAGTTCATGCTTTGCATCCTTCAACCCTCTGTCTATTGCCCTATGTTTTGTTCGGATTGCTGTCTTATAGCGTTTTAATTCCTTCCGAATGACAGGAGCTAAAATCACCACACCTATGATATTAGGTACTGCCATGGCAAAAATTAAAGCATCAGAAAAATCAATAACCGAATTCAGACTAATAGCAGATCCCAGCCATATAAAAATACAAAAAGCTATATTATATACCAATCGGGTTTTTTTCCCTTTTCCGAAGAGGAACATCCAGCCTTGAAGCCCATAATAAGACCATGAAATCATAGTAGAAACGGCAAATAAAATTACAGCAATGGTCAATACAATAGAGAAATGAGGAATAGCAGTATCAAATGCAGCAGCCGTTAAACGAACACCTTCTGTTACTTCCTCTCCATACTGAACAATTTGATGATCGAAATTAGCAATAATAATAACCAAAGCGGTCATAGTACAAATAAGCACTGTATCTATAAAGGGTTCCAATAAGGCAACAATACCCTCTGAAGCCGGATATCTGGTTTTTACTGCAGAATGCGCTGTTGGTGCAGAACCAATTCCCGCTTCATTAGAAAAAGTCCCTCTGCGAATACCTTGTATCATCACTCCCACCAGACCACCTGCAATACCAAGACCGGTGAATGCCCCATGAAAAATCAAACTAAAAGCATCTCCAATATGTTGATAATTCAAGACCAAAATTATCAAAGCACTCAACACATAAAGTACCGCCATAAAAGGAACTATTTTCTCCGTTACTTTAGCAATCCTTTTAATTCCCCCAATAATCACAAAAGCTACTATGATCGCAAGGAAAGCCCCAAACCACAAAGCGCCACCGGATTCATGCAATCCAAATAACTCTACAAATTGGGCAGAAGCCTGATTTGCCTGAAACATATTACCTATTCCAAAAGCTCCTCCTGTCACCAATAAAGCAAAGAGGATTGATAAGATTCTACCGAGCCTTTTCATTCCCTTTTCCGTCAATCCTTTCTTCAGATAATACATCGGTCCGCCATATACCGTTCCATCCGATCCAATATCCCTATATTTGACACCCAAGGTACATTCTGCGAATTTTGTCGCCATCCCGAATAATCCGCCCAAAATCATCCAAAAAGTAGCTCCGGGACCTCCTATAGATATAGCTACAGCCACACCGGCAATATTTCCCAAACCTACTGTAGCAGAAAGAGCAGTTGCCAAAGCTTGAAAATGAGAGACTTCTCCTGTTGATTGGTCTTCTTCAATCTCTTCCAACACTTTTTTCTGTTCTTTCTTCGAAGACTTTTCATATAAAATATCAGCTCCATGCGCCTCTATATCTTCGTATTTCCCTCGTACGACCCGTATGGCCGTCCTAAAGCCCGTAATGTTAATCAGTTTAAAATAAAAGGTAAAATACACCGCCCCTCCTATCAATACAAGAACCACCCACGGAACTTTAAGATCTTCGGTAATGGGTATTTCATAAAAAATAAAATCTATAAACCAGCTTGTATAACGTTGAAATGCAGTATCTATATTTCCGGATATTGATTGGGAAAAACCCAAAATTGGAAAACACATCGCTAAGAAAGACAACATATACTTTTTCATAAAGAATTTAAGATTTACTATTAAGCAGACAATATCCAAAAAATAATGCTACTTTACAAAATAGATTTCTTATCATAAAGCTCAGTTCCTCCTAAAATAAGCTTTTCTTCGGATTTAAATTATTCCACTCTGAGGTAAGGTTTTATCTTCTTAAAAGTCTTTTCCTTTATTATTTGTATTTCTTGGAGTCCCGTAATCGTTCTATATTTTCCATGCTGTTTTCTATAAGAAACAATTGCTTTTGCCATAGAATAACTAATATAAGGGTGAGCATTTAAATCTTGAAAAGTAGCCTTGTTAATGTTTATTTTTTTCAAATTCCCCTGTTCCAAACGTAAGTGAGATTTTATCTTTCGAAATGTACTATCCGGTAATCCATAAACCTCAGCTATTTGATCAATCTTATAAAAACCTCCTAATGCATTTCTAAACCGAACAATACGGGATGAAAAGACCGGACCAATGCCATACAACCTACACCAGTCAGCACTATCGGCTTTATTGATATCAATAAGAAAAAAAGATTGATGCTCTTCTTCTTTTTTCTTTTGGGAAGCCGAAGATATAGATTCCCCCGGCTCTTCTTCTCTTATATTTGCGATCTCCACATAAGGAGACAGTCGCTTGTAATCCGTAGAAGAAAAACCATAAATTTTCTTTAGATCTTCCTTTTTATAAAAGTGTCCTCCCGCTTTAATATAATTACGTATAACCTGTGCTGTATGTTCGGAAAGCCCTAATGTAACCCAACCTCTACTTGACAATCGATTAGGATCAAAAGAATGGAGATGGATCTCATGAGAGACAGAGGAAACCTCCTTCTTCTGTTCTTTTTCTATTCGAACATAGGGTAGAAGTCTTCGATACGCGCTATCAGACAAGCCATAAATATTTTTCAGATCTTTTTTCTCATAAAAATGACCTCCTGAAGCCAAATAATGTTGAATTGTTAGTGCCGTATGTTTGTTTATCCCCAATTTATGCCATTCGCTGGGTGATATTTTATTAGGGTCAAAATAAAATAGTCTATTATCGGCTACGGTAGAATGTGTTTTTTGATGTTTTTGTTTTGCAAGAAACTCTTTTACTTCCCGTTGAAAGGCAGCATGACGCGGTGTTTTATTTGAAAATAAAAAAGGAAGGAAATACGATATGATGATACAAAGTAAAATGATGCTTATTAATACATAAATTCCCCTCCGTTGACGACGTGTAAAAGAAAGATATTCTCGAAGAAATTTTTTCCACATGGAGATGAAGTTTGTAAAATAGAGACCATGCAATATAAGTAATTATTATATATTTCTTATTTTTCTGACTCAGCCTCTGTCATTTGGCTATTGAGGCTCTTCATAAAAGCAATAACATCTTCCTCCTCCTGCTGAGTCAGATGCAGGCTATCTTCGGGCAAAGTAGAATTCGGTATTTGTAATCCCATTCCTACGCCACCGGCATTATTGTAGAAGTCCATCACCTCTTTTAAAGTAGCATAAATTCCATTGTGCATATAGGGAGCTGTCTTAGAGATATTTCTTATCGTTGGAATTTTGAAAGCATGTTTATAAAAAGGAACGCCAATATACTTATACCAACCTATATCAGAATCTAATGTAGTATCTGTCATGGATCGGGGAACGCCAATCACCTCTGTTTCACTTTCCACGAACTTTGGCGGAGTTACTCCGTTAAAAAGAGGCATAAAATGACAAGTAGCACATTTGGCCTTCCCCATAAATAAATTAAAACCTTTTATTTCTCTTGATGTAAGCGCCGTAGAATCTCCCCGCATATATTGATCGAAACGACTATTAAGCTTTGTCAGACTTCGATCATACGAAGCCAGCGCATTCAACACCTGCATAGAATCAATGCCCTTTTCTGACCAATTGGGAAAGGCTTTTGAAAAAAGACTTTTATACGTAGAATCAGAAGAAAGATATGCTACAATTTCTTTTAAAGAGCCATCCATTTCATCCGGATTTTCTAAAACATCACGAGCCTGATCTTCTAGGGTCAAAGCACGCATATCATAAAATAAATTGGATTGAAGCGCAACATTAAGCAAAGTAGGCGTATTTCTAGGTAAAGGTTCTCCATTATGAATATTCGTATTGACTTTCAGACCATCTGTGAACGCTTGATCTGACTGATGACAGGATGCACAACTGCGCGTACCGGTACCGGAAAGGTGAGGGTCAGAAAATAACCTTTTTCCTAATGCAGCTTTTTCTTCAGTATATCGATACTTCCTTCCCGGCACAAAAGCATTCACATTGTATGCATTGGTATCAAATAAGGTTTTGGCCTGCTGCCTCAGCATTCTGTTATATTGAATATCAAAACCGTGATATTTATATTGTAATTGCGTGATGGCTGTACTTATTTTATTCCCATATTTTGTAATGAAAGTAGCTCTATCAAAGGAGTCAAAATCCTTATTTTTCCTCAAATACTGAACAGACTGACGGATTAGAACAGTGAGATCGGAGTCCTTATTACTTGTCGAATAATAGCTCAGCACTTTTTGAAGACTCTCCATACTTACGGCAGACTCTTCCATACTGTTCAATGTAAGTGGATTATCATAGCCTGTAATCCCCAACGTTAATATTCTAAAAATTTCTAATTTGGCTGCATCTAAGATCCGCCAATCCGATATGGAGTGATCGCTGAAAAAATCCTGATAATAGCCTGTATTTCTTGAAAGAAGTTGTATTTGTTGAAGCAAAGCCTCCTTATTCTTTTTCTCATACTTTGGGAATATCATCTCTTCCATCACCTGCAAACCCGAAGGCTTCAGCGCATAAACATAGGTAGGATCAAGAATATCGGCATCTTCCACCTCAGGTATTGGAGGGCCATTGACTAAAACCGAATTTGCTCCCATAAAATATTCTGCCGCCCATTCAAACTTCTTATATAAAATTCTTGCCCTCAGGAAGTCGTGTTGTATTTCTTTGGGTGCAGCATTGTTCTTTACGGCTACCAAAAAAGTATCCCCGATAAAATCATTAAAGATTCGGATTTGGGATAATAATGTATCCTCTATTTCCTTGTTTCGCGTATTTGAGTCATTATTTTGTTCCTGATGGCAAGAAAAAAATGAAAATCCTGAGATAATAAAAATCATAAGCAGGACTATTATTGCCCTTTTTCTCTTTCTCATAATCTATACCTTGCAATATACGTTTTCTTTACCTATTTATAGGGCATAGTTCGACATAGTTCGACATAGTTCGACATAGTTCGACAAGCTCACTATGACAGTTGCAGGGTCATTCCGAGCCTGACGAAAGTCATTCTGAGCCT
>CAZYHV010000017.1:75904-82381 GCA_964647485.1 uncultured Chitinophagaceae bacterium
CTCACTATGACAGTTGCAGGGTCATTCCGAGCCTGACGAAAGTCATTCTGAGCCTGACGAAGAACTCACCATGACAGTTGCAGGGTCATTCTGAGCTTGACGAAAGTCATTCTGAGCTTGACGAAGAAGAACCATACTCCGTATAATTCTTTGACAACCGCTTTAATTCATTCCAATCAGCAGTCATTAATGCTTCTTTTTTAGCTCTGCTCCACCCTTTCACTTGTTTCTCAAAAGCAATAGCCTGATTAGGATCAGGAAATTCTTTTACAAAAATTAATTTCACCGGTCTGCGAGAATGTGTATAACTCTTTTTATTGATTCCCTGTTGATGTTCCGCAAACCTTCTTTCTAAATCATTAGTAACCCCGGTATAATAAGAATTATCATTACATAACAAGATATAAACAAACATCCTTTTCATGATAAATATACTTACGGTATTCCTATTTTATTATTTACATTTAGTTCGACATAGTTCGACAAGCTCACTATGACAGTTGCAGGGTCATTCCGAGCCTGACGAAAGTCATTCTGAGCTTGACGAAGAACTCACTATGACAGTTGCAGGGTCATTCTGAGCCTGACGAAAGTCATTCTGAGCTTGACGAAGAACTAAACTCCAATGCATTTTTCAACGGATTGGCATTTTTATCCCGATCTGTTAATGGTTGAAGATTCCATCTTTTTTCTATGAAAGACAGAATACTTACTGTTTCATATTGCGTATGATCTACAAAACCTTTCTTCGCAAACTTCCCAATAATAATAGCCGGAATACGAGATCCCGGGCCCCAACGATCAATCTTAGGCGGAGCAACATGATCCCAAAATCCTCCATTTTCATCATAAGTCAAAATAATCAGAGTAGAATCTGCCTGAGGACCATTCAGCGCCGCATTGATTAATTTCACTGCATGTTTCTCACTCGGATAAACCGCTGCCGAACCGGGATGTTCATCAAATCCAAGTCCGGGTTTTACAAAAGAAACACTGGGCAGCGTCCCTTCCTTCGCAGCTTCCAGATAATCGGTTTCATCTTTCAAGTGTAACTTTCTTCCTTTTGTTTCCGGTCCATAATTTTCGAAGTAGGCAAATGGTTCATGATTATAGGCATAATTAGAAGGTCTTCCGGCTACTGCGCTATCCCATCCAGCTGCATACCAAGCCCATGAAATACCTTTTTCATTCATTCGATCCCCAATAGTGGGAAGTGTCTGAGGAGGCATCAGACGGGAAGTGTCTGCACCTTCAGGATGTGGTCCCTCCCTAGGGAAAACGGTATTCACCACATAACCATCCGGCGTAACTAATCCATTTTTTGTCATCTTTCCGCTAGAATCTACTTCTGCCACCACATCCTCCGGTGCATCTTTCCACACTGCAGGGGCTGCAGCAATCAAGTAAACATGATTAAAATAAGACCCACCAAAACCACTATGGAAAAAATGATCACATAAAGTATATTTCTTAGCAATCGGATATAGCGGAATATCCTCGGTCTTATAATATCCCATCGCCAACGCCTTATTCACATTATAGGCTACAAATTTATCCATCTTCCCGCTATCAATCTGCATAATCTCTTGATAATATTCATGGGTCGGACTATGTGTCTTTTTATTAGAAGGAATATATTGATCGATGTTAAAATAGGTATTCGCCAGATTATTGGGAATATCACTACTCCTCGGAATGTCCGGAAGAGTATCATAAAGATGTCCTTCTTTATCGGCCTGAAGAATATTTACTTCCTTGGCACTATCTAATCCATCTGCTCCGGGAAATTGACCATATAAATTGTCAAAACTGTGGTTTTCCATATATATGACGACCACATGCTTGACTTGTTGTATATTTTGGTCAAAAGATTTTTCTTTTTGTTGGCAACCCATAAATAAGAGACTAGTAAGCAGAGCACTAGTTAATAGGAAGTAAGCATTTTTCTTATACATAAAATTAAATTTGTCCGTAAAGTTAATAAAACAATCGGTTTGTTCATAATGGAGGTAAAGATTTTAATAAGTTAAGGCCTACGTATTAAACAATATAACATTTATAGAAAATCCGCTCAAAAGAATTGGGAAAGATGAAATTAAATTAATATCCTTCTTTTAACCTGTACAGATATTGTAATGTATTTTTAAACGGAGCCATCTGATAACCTATGGTATCTCCTAAGAACATGACCTGATATCTATTTTTCTCATTACAGGGAGGCCAATAGGGCAGTTCTTTTTGATTAGGATTTCCATATCGGGCAAAATTAATCCAGAAAGAACTCATAATCTTCTCCAGATACTTATCTTCAGCAGTCCACGGCCGATTACTCTCATCCTGGTTAGCATAAGCATAGGGAATTTCCCCTGTATGAAAAGCCCCATAATCTTCTTCTTCTTTTGTATAGGGTAAACTTCTATTAAAATAATAAAGATAGACTTTAGCCCCTCCTGTTTTATTTTGTAATTTCATCCACTCCCAAGATTGAAGCTCGAAGTGCTGAAGCGTGTGCCATCTCATTTTCGACTTTCTTGTAACAGAGTCATTTTCTGAAGGGAATAATCTAAACAATATTTTTGCTTCAGGGCCGTATTTTTTCTTTATCATCTCCCGAAAATCAGCTAAACTACCGTTGTTAATCAAGAAGCTTCCATCTTCTGCATTCCAGCCTGTCAAAACAGGTACATTATTATAAGAGCCTTCTTCAAAAATCTTTCTTATAGACTGCGGAATTACATATCCATCTATAACAGGACCAAAGGCTCCCGTTTTCATTTGAACTTTCAATAACGAGTCTGCCGGAATAGCTCTCATTTTTGAAAGGTCTTTAACAGGCAGTATTGACAATACTTTCTGTTCTTCTTTCTCTGCTACTATAGAAAGCTTAGAAAGTCTGTCGAAAGCCGCATCACTTTCGGCAATGGCTCTTTCAAAAAGCCCTTTTGCCAAAGGGGAAGCTACAAGGCAATGAACACTCATTGCACCGGCAGATTGACCGGCAATAGTGATGTTTTCTGGGTCTCCACCAAAGGCGGCAATATTCTTGTTTACCCATTTTAAGGCTTCAATCTGATCTAATAAACCATAATTCCCGGAGGAATGATTTTTCGAGGCTTTAGTTAAAACCGGCAGCGCCAAAAAACCGAATATCCCTAAACGGTAATTAATCGTAACAAAGACCACTCCTTTGGCAGCCATATTAGTGCCGTCATAGATTGGTACTGACCCTGAGCCCCCTGTAAATCCGCCCCCGTGTATAAATACAATGACCGGCCTTTTTGCTGCTCGTTTACCCTTCTTCGTCCAGATATTCAACGTGAGACAATCTTCACTCATATCTCCTGCAGGAGATATGAATTCCTGTGTCCACATCATAAAGGGATGAGGAGGAGCCTGCATGGCTATCGAACCAAAAGTTGTAGCATCAAGGGTGTCATGCCATCCTTTGATCGGTTGTGGTGGTTCCCATCTCAAATCACCAACGGGTGGTTGGGCATAAGGAATTCCTTTAAAAGCATAGACCTTCTTTTCAGCATTATAACTTCCAACAATCACCCCGCTTTTTGTAGAAATTGCTTTTTTTATACGGGCAGTATCTTCTTTTTTACAAGAATAAATGAATAATAGGCATAATATAAAGGATATATATTTCATCATTCGCCACTAAATAAACATTGATGACTAACCACAAATAGTTTTTCATGTTCTTTCCCTCCAAACACAAGTCCGGTGGGACGTTCTGGTATTTTTATTCTTTTTATCTGCTTACCCTCTTTATTAAAAACATAGATCTGACCATCGGCAATATATACGTTTCCATCCTTATCTGTCGTAACAGCAAAATTTCCTTTTTCCGCAAAATAACTCAGGTGGGAAACATATCCTTCCTGGCTGACCAATAATTGAACGGTTCGCTCATTATATTCATCACTCATATACACGAATTGGTTGGGAAAAGCTTCTACCAGGGAGGTAGCTCTGGCCAAATCATATACTACGGGGATAATGGTCACGCCATCCGGTGCCAACCAACATTCTTTTGCACGGTCAACCACTACGCTGTTAAAATCATGGAAATCTCGCCAACGATGCGCCGGATAGAGGGCTTTGTAAACTTTCTTAACACTATGCATGGGTACTTTTTTCAGCAAATGAATACTCTCATCCGGATTATCCGGATCAATGGCATAAACCCAGGTCGCATATCCCGAATTTCCCCATCCACTAAAAGAAGTTCCACTCGCATCAGGAGGATTTGTAAACTTCTCCTCTTCTCCGTTAACCAGATAACCGGGAATCGGATTATATTTAAACACGACCAACAGATTGTCCTCTTTATCACAAGCAAGAGAGAGTGGCTCCCAAGGAAAATCCGCCAATAATGTCAACTCTTGTGTCGTAACCGACCATTTATAGATTCTTCTCTTCTCAGATTCACAAAAATAGATATTCCCTTTACTGTCACTACACAACCCCTCTGCAAATTCAAAACCGGTTGCCAGTTTATTCACGCTTCCCAATCTCCCGTTACATTGCTGAAAAGGCTTTGTATCATCACCAATATATAATCTTGCCAATTCCCAAGGACGAACTTCCTCTCCTGAATATACATCATAAAGCAGATTGGTTGAAGTGTATTTGGTCTGAGCGTAATTGTGTACATTGAGCAAGGCAATATTTTTAGATTGCCAGTTCCGGATAGCATAGGGATAAGGTTTCTCGACACTAATCACACGAAACATATATAAATTTGCAAAAACTATATTTGAACATTTTTCCAGCTCAATAGGTTGGCATTCAGAACTTTCGCGCCATTCCTCTTCCAACTGTAAAGCATAAACGGCCCAGTTGGACACCCGGTTAAACCTGACTTCGTTACGAACATGATGCTCTACCGACATGGCATAAATATGTCCTTCGGTGTGGGTGTTTGAAACATATATTCCCGAAGTTGCATAAGTATTGGCCGTCCAGATATTTTTAAAAATACCACCGCCACCATCTGTAATCCAAAGGCTCCAATACTGTGTATCCCAGTATCGGGATGCCTCCCGGCTGTAAACCCAATTACCTGCTTTAAACCGGTCATTTTCCATTGTTCCATGTCCTCCTATAAACTTCACATCATTCAGATACGACTCCTTTCCGGCCATCCATTTACAGGCTGCCGCACGAGGATTTTTCATCCCCGTTGACAAACCTATTCCGCTCACTATATCTGCCCCGCCTTTAGAAGATTCCAGTAAGGGTTTTGGTGGTCCAAAGCTACCAAAGCCTTCCGTATTGTCCCCCAGAATAAACTGTGTGCTTATAGGATTCATGCCTACTAATACGGTCTGTGGTTTCAATTTTATCGTTTTGCTGACTTTATACCAGCCCTGGGGGACATAAATGACTGAATATTTATCAATAGCTTTCTGAATAACCTTGGTATCATTGGTTTTCCCGTCTCCTTTAGCACCCAATTTTTTCAGATTCACCCATTGATCCATATCAGGCAATACCGGGATATTGGTCTTTACCGGTGGGGGTAGCTTTTCTAATGCTTTTATCTGAGATACGGATTTATAGACCGGATTGGCATTCAGGCTGTCCATTTGAAGGCCTTCCGTATAGTTTTCCACCCTGTAAATATTTCCTTTTCCCCGGATTACTTGATCTTTATGACGATAAGAAACAAAGACAGGTACATTACTGCAAGTGATATTCCTTGCATTAAGTTGCGTTTGGGGATTCCCCGAATTACTAACCCAAACAGCACTTTTACCAACCTCTTCAAAACGGCAATCTTTCATAAACAATTTTTCCCAATAATCGTCATCAATGGTGATAACGTGAGGAACATCTTTTGCGGTCATCCGAACGATAGTCATTCCTGCCTCTTGTGTCTTGATAGCTGCTTTCCGCTGCCCTTCAAAATAAGTGTCCAACATCATAAACTGCCATCCGGGAGATGCTTTTGTGGTATAAATACCGTAGTCTCCACCAAAGAAACGCACGTCCTCCATTTCGTTGCCTACGTCATATAAACCTGCTTTTCCTCCACCAATTTCGATATCGACATGAGCGACAAAACTATGCTGAGCATAGTGAGTTCGCAAAGCTACCGCATAAGGGTTTCCATCCCCAATCTTTAGATTAATATTAGAAATAGCACTATAAAAGGTTCCGGCACCGGCATCTTGAGGCTGCTCTCCCGATTTGACCAAATTGGAAGTAAACCAAAACATGTATTTGGCTTTCCCCTTGTCTTGGTCATTTGGTTTTTGGAACCCGGGAGCCTGTCTCTTTAATACGATTAAGGGGCGTTTTTTCCCATAACCTATCAGACGAACAGCCTTAGGTATATAAATTGTTTTACTGATAAGGTAGGTCCCTTCCGGAATAAATAACACGCCAAAATTATGGTCTATTTTTACTCTATTAACCCGCTTTATTCATCGGCCGAATAAAGGGTAACCATTTTTATGTATTAAT
>CAZYHV010000018.1:0-81633 GCA_964647485.1 uncultured Chitinophagaceae bacterium
ATACATGCACCCTATTTGCCCAATCCTGCCACATGCTGTCCAACCTATGCACAATCTCCGGATATTGTGCAGAAGAATCTCTCAGTTCCGTCTCATCCTCCGCAATATGGTAAAGATGCCAGTCTTCATTTTTATGTCTTCTTACTATTTTCCATCCGCCGCTACGGGCATATCCACTCTCAAAATGTTCATTATACAAATCTTTATGAGAAGGCGCCTTTCCCCCTTTCAATACCGGGAGAAAGCTGATTCCTTCTGTGGGGGTAATGTCATGTCCTTTATATTTCTTAGGATATTTTGCTCCCGCTATATCTATAAAAGTAGCCATAAAATCCATCAAATGTCCTATATGATTATTCACGCTCCCCTCTTTCAGTTTAAGTCCGTCCGGCCAAAAAGCAATCATCGGCGTCTTTACGCCTCCTTCATAAGAGGCTGCTTTCCAATACCGATAGGGTGTATTGGAAACATTAGCCCAATGTGGTCCAATAGAAGCATAGGTCGTCTCCGGGCCGGGCATTACTTTTTTCTCGGTAGCATAGACCATCTTCCTGCCATCCCGCGTCTCTGACGGGCGATCAAAGCCGGGACCAAAGTTGGCACACACCTCCGGACTCGCTCCGTTATCACTCAAAAACAATATCAACGTATTATCCAGCTCCCCGGTAGCTTTCAGTGCCTTTATTATTCTGCCTATTCCCTGATCCATACAATCTACCATGGCCGCATGCACCGCCATAGCACGTGCATCCCATACAGAATCCGGATTATTGGTCCATTGGTCATCCAGATGCCAGCGGGGAGATAGCGGAGATTTTACAGAATCTACAAGCCCCATCTCGACCATTCTGTGGTAACGGGCTTCCCTCACGGCCTCCCAGCCTTTTTTATAAGTATCTTTGTATTTTGCGATGTCCTCCGACTTCGCCATTAAAGGCCAGTGTGCCGCATTCTCGGCAACATACAGGAAAAAGGGCTTGTCCTCCTTGCTCATCTGTTCGATAAAGGCTACTGCCGTATCATTAATCGCATCGGTATGATAGTAATCGTCCGGCACCGTTCTGACCGGAGTGCTGTCATGCACCAGACTAAAGGGATCAAAATAATCCACCACGCCCCAGATGGTTCCATAAAACTTCTCAAATCCCCTGTTGACAGGATATTGCTCTTTGGGTGAAAATTCTTCATGATAAGCCTGATGGTTCAGCCAGTCCAATTGTTCCTGCCGGGTGGGCTGTGTAAAAGTATTAGAGACATGCCACTTCCCCGACATCGCAGTATTATACCCTGCATCTTTCAATACTTCTGCAATCGTGACCGTATTCTCTGTCAGATAACCCCGGTAGCCGGGTTGGTGTTCATCCATGGTCATTTTGCCAATCCCCGCCTGTTGGTTATATAAACCGGTCAATAAAGAAGCCCGGGTCGGACAACAACGGGAATCGTTATAAAAATTCATGAAGCGCGTGCCATGACTTGCCAGCCAGTCTATATTCGGCGTATGAATCTCTCCGCCAAAACAACCCGGATCCGAAAAGCCCATGTCATCCGCTAATATCACAACTATATTAGGCCGCTTGGCTTTTTGTTGGTCTGATTGGCTACAACCGGTAAAAAGGCCAACGCATAAAACCAATAAAAGGGTGCTCATTTTTCTCATGTCTTTACTTTTCTGTTTTATAAATTAATAAAATTACAAATATTATCACACCCTCTTATTTCTTATAAGGATGGTCTTTCAATTTGGGTTGGCTGTTGCGCCAAAGCACCAAACTGTTTTTTAATTCATGAGTAAGCTCTTTATGCCGGGCAGCCACATTATTTAATTCCCGGGGGTCCTTTTTTATATTAAACAGTTGTATCTCACTTCCGTCATAATTCATTAACAGTTTCCAGTCTCCCTTCCGGATGGCCAGATTAGGACTTTTATCCCGCCCGCTCGGATACGTATAGGCCGCCTTCTTTCCATGGCTTCCATAATCCCAATACATTGTTTTTTCCCTGTCGAGGGGGGTATTCAGCCATACTTTTTTTCTGTCAATCCCATCAAAAGAATATCTTGACGGCATGGTAATCCCTAAAATAGAAGCCAAGGTGGGGAAAAAATCCAGACTGGATAGAACGGAAGTCGAATCAACCCGGCCAGCTTCCACATGACCCGGCCAACGAACGATAAAAGGTAACGCCACTCCTCCTTCATATAAAGATCTTTTTGATCCCCTTTTATGGCCGGAGCGCCTTCCTTTAAAAGTAGGAAGCGGTCCGTTATCACTGGTAAATATGACGATTGTATTATCTGCTATTCCCAATTTCTTCAATCCTTTTAACAACCGGCCGATCTGCTTATCATATTCTTGCAATACCAACTTAAAGTTTTCTTCTCCCTGTGCGCCCTTCGGGAACGTATCCTGCGCTGCCTTATTGGGCACCCATGGCGTATGCACATCATCCGGCCAAAGATTTACAAAACAAGGAGTTCCTTTATGGCGTTTAAGAAAATCCAGTGTTTTGTCTACAAAATATGCCGTCCTTTCCCATCTCTTAATGCTGTCTTGCGGAGACCAGATCCAATTCGTCGCCGTTAACAACGGATCCGGATCGGGACTTTCATAAGTACTGGAATGTTCATCAAAACCATAAGCAGAAAATGGCGGAGCAAAATAGACATCACGTCCGCCTCCCATATGCCATTTCCCAAAATGACCGGTCACATATCCAGCTTCCTTTAAAGTTCGAGCTATGCTTGGCGCCACAGGATCTAAATAAGGGGCTTGACCAACGGCCTTGTTTCCTTTTAATGTTTGTTCAAAAGTATATATATTCCAATCGGCAGGTTCCATACCCGTCAATATAGATACCCGGGCGGGAGAACAAATGGGCGCCGCACTGTAATAATGTGTAAATCGGGTCCCCTGCTCAGCCAGTTTATCAATATTCGGCGTATGATACGGCCCGCCATTACAAGATAAATCCGAATACCCCATATCATCGGTCAAAATGATAATGATATTCGGCTTTTGTTTCGGCGTATCTACTTCTAAATGTGCCCGGCCCTGAGGCCTAAACTGAGGATACTGACCAAAAGCAGTTGAAACAAATAAACTATTTTGTAATCCTACTATAAATAAGGAAACAATTAAATAAAATGCTTGTCTAAATAACCTTTTCATACTTCGTTCTTTTAGGGGTATTCAAGATGTAAAATATAATCTTTTTTATCAGTTAATAACCTATTTTATTTCTGTAACCATATCGGTCGCTCTCTATTTTCTTCTGCCTGAAAATGTGGGTTTCCAGATATAGCCCGTGCATCGGCCAGGCTATAGACCGATCCATCCTCCTGAAACAAACCGTTAAAGCCTCCGATACGACGCTGAGGAGTAAGGTAGGCCGGCTTTAACATGAGAGACCAGAAAAAATTGCCTATCCCGGAATGATGTATCGCCGGTGCCAGACTTTCATAGTCAGGGCCCAATTCCTCCTGTGAAGCTTTTCCATTCCAGCCGCTACCCCCCGGACGCAAGCGTTCCCATTCCGTAATCCACATGGGTCGTTCAAGTAAGTCAGCCACCTGTGCAGCCATATGAAGTTCATCCTTAAATCCTCCGAGATGAATCGGATAATTATCATGATACTGTAGTATATCAAGGCCCAGATCCATGAAATTTCCCCAATTCTGCATTCCTTTCAACGACCCCACAGTAAGCGGAATACGCCCCTGTTTCGCCTTAGCTGCCTTAAACAGAAAGCGTGACATGGCAATCCGATGCTCCGCAAAGCCGGGTTCATTCACCAACTCTATGGCAATCAGCCGCTTATCATCGCGATAAATATCCATGATGCGGTTCACCATCTTTTCCGGTTCTTTCCACCTCTTTTCATGACGACTTATGTCAGAAGGGGGGGTCTCTACTGCTACTGCCGTTTCAGGATCGCGATTTTCTCTCGCCGCTTTTGTATTTTCAACTCCACAGGAATCAAAAAGTGCCAGTAATATTTTTATTCCCTTCTTATCTGCCACCTCCAGCATGTGCTCCAAACATTTTTCATGACGCTTGGGGTTTTCTACCCAATAGTCGTAACTCATCCAAACTCGCAAAGCATTTAAACGAAGACTTGCAGCATAATCAAAATCTCGTTCTATTTCTTCCTGATCATAATGCTGCCATTGCTGCCAGGTATTAAATGCTCTGGCGGGAATATATATGGCTCCGCGAGGAGCTGCCATTTGTGGCTTTACGTTTCGTAAAGGGAAAGCACGCTCAGCTTGTGAATGAAAAGCGCTAAGTAATGGAGCTGCTCCGGCCACTGCCCATCCCGTAAGTATAGATTTTTTAAAAAAATTTCTTCTCTGCATTCTCTTTTATTCGTTTTTATTTTGAAGACTGATAATCAAATTTTGGACGGGTTCCTTTTACTTTCTGTATGTGCTTTAACTCCTTTTTCATCTTTTCTGCAATTTTCGGATGATCTTTTACCACATTATCCTGCTCTTCCGTATCTGTTTTCAGATTATACAATTGAGGAGAAGTACTCAATCCCGTAGCCACCGCCTTATTCTTCATCCATTCCGGTGTGGGTTTCGTTTGTGGTGCAATATATTTCCAATCTCCCATCCGCAAAGCCAGGGTATAAGCCTCTTCTAGCATCATTTTCCGGCCTTTTTTGGATTTTCCCAACAAGACATCCAGCATATCATAGCTGTCGGGTGCTTCTTCGGGCTTGAGCTGATGCCCTACCAGGTCGGCAAGAGAAGCATACAGATCCACCTGCGTAAATAAGGCATTGCTCACTCCCTCTTTGATTTTCCCCGGCCAATATAAAATAGTAGGCATGCGGGTCCCTGCTTCGAAGGCACTATACTTGCCACCATTGAAAGGCCCGCCGGGTTTATCTTTTCCCGCCAGCTGCACTGCATGATCCTTATAGCCGTCATCCAATATAGGCCCATTATCACTGGAAAAGACGACCAATGTATTCTTTGACAATCCTAAAGAATCCAGGATTTTCATTACTTGTCCCGCCGACCAGTCCATTTCCACGATAGCATCTCCACGTGGCCCCATGCTGCTTTTGCCTACAAAACGAGCATTGGGATCCCGGGGCACATGAATATCGGTCACCCCAAAATAAAGAAAGAAAGGATGGTTTTGGTTTTTGTCCATAAAGAATCTGACCTGATGAATCAGTCTTTGTGCAATATCTTCATCTTTCCACCAGGCGGACTTGCCACCTTTCATAAATCCTATGCGGCTGATGCTATCTACTATCGTTCCACTATGCTGAGAGTCTGCCTGCATCTTCAACATTTCAGGATGTTCCAACCCCGTGGGCAGATGTCCGATTTTATGATGATAATTGATAGCAATGGGATCATCGGCACTTAAATCTACCACATGATGTCCTTTCACAAAAACGGTAGGTACACGATCTAGAGTGGCAGGAATAATATACGAATAGTCAAATCCAATTT
Source organism: uncultured Chitinophagaceae bacterium (assembly GCA_964647485.1). Taxonomy (GTDB): domain Bacteria; phylum Bacteroidota; class Bacteroidia; order Chitinophagales; family Chitinophagaceae; genus FW021-bin31. The sequence goes on from CAZYHV010000018.1 coordinate 5,474, forward strand.
CTAAGGGACCGGGCTTAAGCTCCCCATCCCAGTCAGGGCTGCCATTCCCTAATCCCAAATGCCATTTCCCAATAGCAGCCGTGGTATATCCCTCTTCCTGCAACATTCCGGGTAAAGTAGGCGTACCCGGACGAATTAATAAAGGAGCGCTGCCGGGGAGTATCGCAGCATTGTTTCGGAATGCATAGCTCCCGGTCAGAATAGCATACCGGGAAGGGGTACAGGTAGACGCACTGCTATGGGCATCCGTGAATCGAAGCCCCTTTTTAGCCATCGAATCTACATGGGGCGTTTGAACACCAACCGCTCCTTGACAACTGATATCTCCATAACCGAGATCATCGGTATATATAAACACAATATTGGGCTTTTCAGACTGCTTTTTTTCATTCCCCGATGGATTTCCCGATTGACAGGAGACCGTCAACATGAGGAACAGGGCAGCTAATAATCTTATTTCTATTTTCATCCTTATTTATTTATTTTCTTTGTTATCACAGGCACAGGCTGCGGAGTATATGACGGGCTGTTGTCTTTTATCCGCGGCCAGCCATCTTTAAATACGATCCGATCCAGCAACAAAACACGACGGTCGAAAGTCATCCCTATAGGACTTTTCTTAGATTGAAACTTTTTATCCGGAGAGATGGCATGATACAACATCCAATATTGTCGTCCGTGGTCGGTTGTAATGACGGCATTATGTCCGGGAGCAAGCCAATGCTCATTTTCTTCGAGAATGACTCCATTCCCGGAACCATCCACTCCTTTAAATTTCTCATAAGGGCCTAAAATGTTTTTGGAACGAGCCACCATGACCGCATAATGAGCATGGACGCCACAACAGTTATCTCCGGAAGTAAACAGATAATAATATCCATGATGATGAATCAGCCAGGGGCCTTCCAGCATATTGTCATAATTGTGCTTTTTCTTCGTGGGTATCAATAAATTATGCGGATGACTATCCGGTGCCAGTTTTGTCCAGCCCGTCAATTCCTGTATCTGGATGGGAGCATGATCCGATCCCCATAAAATATATTGCCTCCCGGATTGGGGATCCGTGAATTCCATCGGGTCAATATGTGTATATCCTCGCCCACAAACCAGGGGATGCCCGATATCTTTAAAAGGGCCTGCAGGGGACTTTGAGGTTGCCACGCCGATACAATGACGGTTTGTCCCGTTATGGGCCGAAGCAAAATAAAGATAATAGGTTTTATTCTTTTTGTCATAATGAATGTCCGGGGCCCAAAATTGATGGGTGCTGTCTGCCCATCTGGGCACCTCAGGCATCCCATCTTTCAGGTACTTCCAATGGACCAAGTCTCTTGACCTGGCAACCTGAAGGTGAATCATCTTTTTCTCTTTATGCCAAACCCGGGTCGCATAGGCATAAAACCAACCATCCGGAGCCCGAATTATTGCGGGGTCTGCAAAAACAAAATCGAGTACCGGATTGGTATAGGTTGGCTTATTCTTTGACTTCTCCTGAGCGAAAGCTTGTTGAGAAATACAAATAAATAGAACGAAAGGGAGAAGCAATCCTTTCATCATTCCTTTCCCTGTTATCGATATCTTCATACTGTTTCTTTTAATTTTCATTTTTCTTTATCTGAGGATCAGAAACGGTCTCTTGTTTTCCTTACTGAATAGCCCTAAAATCATCCATATACCAAATCCTTCCATAAGCATCCCCATTGGCTTTATGCTGTACCGTATTGTTTACCAACAAGGAATTTAAAATCCAACCTGAGGTCTTTTTCGTAAAAGAACGAGGGCCTTTCAGTTTGAAGGAGTAAAAAGCCAACCAAAAGTTTGGATAACTATTAAATATGGACCAGGCATTTTGAATATAATGACGCCTGCTGCTCAGCCAGGGAGTCATTCTATTCCAATCATTCCATTCTTTCAGTGGACGCGGATGTTTCAATGCCTTATTCAGATATTGCCACACTTTATCAATACCGTGAAGTGCATATTTCCGCTTAAACGTAGCATCAATACTATCCTTGAGATGCAAGTCCCACCATTTTCTTAAAGAAAATTCAGTAACAATTATTTTCTGATTGGGACGTATCCTCGCACTAATATAATTCATCGCCTTCCTGATATCTTTATTGTAGGTGTGATGTATATGAACATCCACTCCCTGTATCCAGTTCGTCTCTTTTGCAAAAGCCAGTAACTGATTATAAGCAGGATTATTTTCTCTAAACGGTTCATCTGCATTTTCGAAAGCTCCTATAAAAAGAGGAATCTTTAGATGATGGGATTGTATATAGGAATGAATTCGCCGGGCTACTGCTTTATAAAAATCAACCACAATCTGTTTCTCTTTTTCTCCTTTCGGAGCTCCTATAAAAGGCTCATTACCGGCTACAATGACATTTGCTTTAGGCAACAAGACTTTTAAAAGGGAGTCTGTAAAATTCATATAAGAAGTAAACCTCTTAGTATTCTTCGATGGAATTTTAAGTTTATACCGGTTAAACATGTATCGGATATTTAAGACCGTTTTATATCCCGAATCCTGCATCTTTTTATAGGTTAAAAGCCTCGGATCATTTGTCCAATCGTCTCCTTTTTCAAATTGATTATACAGATCAAAAAAGGTAATAAACCCTCTGACCCAAGAAGTTTCAGAGCTTTTAATTTCAGAAAACCGAACAAAATCGGGAGAAAGACATTCATTAAAGTTCACTCCCATAGCGGTTTCTCTTGCCGCCTCTTTCTTAACTTCTCCTTTCTCCCTGTCAGGAATGGAAAAATCGGTTACCCATCCCACACCCGATACCAGAAATAACGATAAAATCAACCCTATAATATATTTCCTATCCATAAAAACAACGTTTAATACCCTTTATTTTGAACCAATTTAGGATTGGCATCCAGAGTTTTTTGAGGAATCGGGAAACGGGTCATATAAGGCTTGGCATTATCATGTCCCCGGTCTATGGCTGACGAAACAAATTTTCCCATTCTAATCAGGTCCTGCCTTCTTATTGCCCGCTCACTGTAGAATTCCCAGGAACGTTCTTTCAATAGCGCCTCATTAAAGGCTTCTGTCGAACCAAAATCCGATAGGGAGGCATCATCTAGCCCGGCCCGTTCTCTGACCCGATTAAGCAAATCAACAGCCTCCTGATTAGGTCCTTTCAATTCGTTTAATGCTTCCGCTTTTGTTAATAAGATATCTGCATACCTGATTTCCGGGACATCATTTCCATGGTTATTGCTGATAGCATTAGGATCTGGCCAGTACTTGAGCGACCTCGTATCGTTGCTGTTTAATAGAGAGACTGTTTTTCCTGCCTGATTAATATAACTGGAAATAATAAGCTCTTTTCTTTTGTCCCCCGGTTCAAACGAATTATAAAAAGCATCATAAAGCCGGTATTGCGCCGCCCATATATTCCAATTGCTCTGCATGACTAACCCCGTTTTAGGATCTTCTTTAAAGCCGGGAGGGAAGGCGCCATTGATAAACCAATTCCCATTTCCATTAGGGATTTGAGGATCCACCAGAATAAATTCTTTATTACGCTCATTCTTGGCTTTAAACAGATCTGCATAATCGGGATAGAGGTCATAATATTGTAAAGCCATTACCGAATCTGCCCAGTCAGAAGCCTTTTGCCATTGCTTATTGTTCAAATAAAATTTACAAAGTAAGGCCATAGCTCCTCCTCTATTGGGTCGTCCATAATTCTTTTCATTACCGGGTTTGGGTAGTTCAGGGATAATTTTCTTTAATTCGGACTCGATGAAAGATTTCATTTTTTCATCAGTTGTACGCGGCAATTCGAGAGAATCTTCCAAACTTAATCTTAACGGAACCGGCCCGAACCAATCATACAGATGGGCATAACTGAGTGCTCTTATAAACTTCGCTTCCGCCGAATATTGTGCCTTTAAATCATCGGAAATGTTCGTCTTATCAATATTATCTAAAACGACATTGGCATTTCTTATGGCTCGGTAATTTCTTTCCCAAAAGGCCTCAAACTCTCCGGTAGAAGGACTCCAGGTAAAGTTTATAAATTGTACAGCTCCTCTGTTTTCTCCCCCTCCGGTTTCCCATTCTATATCGGTACACCAGTTTTCTGCATTCCTCACTCCGTGTTCAAAGCCACCACTGTAAAATCCTGCAGCAAGTGCAGCATCTAATACTGATTCAATTCCATCCTGAGTTGTTAAGAAGTTCTCGGGAGCCAATTGCGAATATACCGGCTCGTCAAGCAATTTTTTACAAGACATGATTCCGGATAATAAAAATAGTATAAGGAGGTATCTAAATATTCTCATTTTTTAATGTTTTAAAAGTTAACCGATAAACCCACCATAAATGTTCTGGCCAGAGGATAGGCATTGAAATCAATCCTCCTGAATACATTTCCGTTGGGGTTGACAGCAGGATCATAGCCATCATAGTCTGTGAGAGTGAGAAGATTCTGTCCTGTTATATAAACATTTGCACGCTGTATAAAACTATGTTGTAAGCTAAACTGATAGCTTAATGTCACTGTCTGTAGCCGAACATAGGAAGCATCTTCCACCGTATAGGAATTCACCAATTTATTACCCTGTCCGGTAGGATTAATAAAAGAAGGGTATTTATTGGAAGGATGGTCCGGGGTCCATCTGTTTAAATAGGGCTTTGCAAAGCGATTTCTTCTAAATTGTACCGGGAAATAAGCATCGACCAAGTTATTATTGAGCATCTTGACCCCCTGACTGCCCTTGAAAAATACATCTAACTGGAAATGGTCGTAAGAGAACGTATTCCCAAAAGACCAGGTAAATTTCGGGAAGGAACTACCCAGCGGAACCCGATCCTCACCATTGACCGTACCATCTTTATTGACATCTTTATATTTCAGATCTCCCGGCTCTACGTTATCTGTCGTTTTGGAAAAATCATCGTCCTTCTGCCACACTCCTTCCACTTTATAGCCATAAAAAGTGTATAAAGTTTTACCCGGTTCAATGAGGAAAAGCTGATTGGTCTGTCCGGCGCTTCCTGTAATAATATTGGAAATTCCTCCCAGATTTAAGACTTTATTCTTAATCGTCGAAAGGTTAACGGAGCTGCTCCATTTAAAACGCCGGTTAATATTTTTTGTCTTTAGGGAAAGTTCCCAACCGATATTCCGAATACTCCCGACATTAGAGAGTTTCGAAGTAAAACCTGTCGAAGTAGGTACCGGCAAGGCTAGGAGCATATTGAACGTCTTCTTATTATAATAATCGATAGACCCGGAAATCCGCTCCTTTAAAAAGCCAAAATCCAAACCAATATCGGTCTGTGTGGTCGTCTCCCATCTCAAGTTCGGGTTTGACAAACGAGCAGGAACGGTAGTAGATACCGGCTGATCATCTAATATCGCTTTAGGTCCCGCACTAAACGTAGTCAGAGCCGCATAATTCCCAATCGCCTGGTTACCGGTTTGTCCCCAGCTCACTCTTAATTTCAGATTACTAACACTCCGGGAGTTTTTCATAAAATTCTCTTCATTTATTTTCCATCCCGCTGCAAACGAAGGGAAATAGCCAAAGCGATTATTGATACCAAAGCGGGAAGAACCATCCATTCTAAAAGAACCGGTCAGCAGGTATTTTCCTTTATAAGAGTAGTTGACCCTTGCCAGATACGAGAGTAACCGGTTACTCCGCTTCCCACTCCCAATTCCATAAGTGGTCTGATCGCCTAATCCAATATTAAAAGTCCGGGTCGCATCTGCGGGAAAGCCACTGGCAGTCATATTGGTATTGTTGGTAATAAACCTTTGCGTCGTTGCTCCGATTACCGCATTGAAATGATTTTCTTTGAAAGATTTATCATAAGTGAGTGTAGCTTCAACAAGGAAATTGCTTTTTTGTCCCTGCAAAACAGTGGCAATACCTCCCGCGGGTTTGCCATGTCTTGTCGTTCTGTCCACATATATATCCTTCTTTTCATTTAATATATCTCCTCCTATATTCAACTTTGCAGACAATCCCGGAAGAATCATATATTTACCATAAATCGTTCCATAAGTCCGATAAGAATTGGCCACCGCATTTTTTCCATATAACTGAGCAACCGGATTATCCATATCTAAAAAGGAAGATACGGTATAGGTCCCCGTTGAATCTCTTACCGGCAAAGTAGGATCAAAATTCAGTGCGCCATAAATTGTACCGGCCTCTCCGTTAATTCCGAAGCCTATCGGGGCATAGTCATTTTTACTATAAGTCGTATTCAGGTTTAATCCTACTTCAAGGTGGTCCGTAGCATGAAGCGTAAGGTTCAGTCTGGCACTATACCTTTTAAAAGAAGAGCTTTTAACCACACCATCCTGGTCAAAATAATTCAGCGAAACAAAATATTGGCCCTTTTTATTTCCACCCGTGAAAGAAAGATTATGATTTTGAAGGAAGGCATTCTTTTTAAATATCTCATCCTGCCAGTTTGTGCCTCCATTGATAATCCTGCCAATTTTATTTTCAGAGGAAGCGGCTCCCTCGTCAATCAAATTATTTAATACTTTTTTATACTCTTCCGGCTTTAATAAATCAATTTGATGGGCTACGTTTTGTACACCAAAATAAGCATTATAATTCATCTTCAGCCTGCCGGAAGATCCGCTCTTGGTGGTGATTATAATCACTCCGTTTGCTCCTCTGGCACCATAAATGGCGGTAGCCGATGCATCTTTTAACACCTCAATAGATTTAATATCATCCGGATTAATCGTGCTGAGCGGATTACTGGGAGAACGGGTCCCCACATATTCTTGACCGGTTCCGGTAATCGCTGGGCTATTATCGATAGGCAGACCATCCACTACATATAAAGGCCCTGTTCCTGCGTTGATAGAACTTGCGCCCCGCACACTTACGGAGACTCCTCCCCCGGGCTCTGCACTGTTCCGAACAATCTGTACTCCGGAGACCTTCCCCTGAATCAATTGATCGGGCGAGGAAGCCACACCTTTATTAAATTCATCTTCACTCAGGGAAGTAATCGATCCGGTCAAATCACTTTTCTTCTGTGTGCCATAGCCCACTACCACCAATTCATTCAAACTGGAAGAGGTGGCATGGAGGTGAACGGTAATCTGTTTTTGTCCTCCTACATAGATCGTCTGACTTTCATAGCCCACATAACGAAAAACAAGGCTGTCTGTATTTTGCGCTTTTATCTCAAAGACACCTTCTGCATTCGTCAGTGCTTTTTCTTCACTTTGCTGGTTAATAATGCTCACTCCTACTAGTGGCTGACCTTCCGCCATTACTTTTCCGCTAATTTCCTGCTGCGCATAAGACGGTAAAACTAAAAGGGAAAGTACGCCTACAATAAAGAATGATCTCCAGATAGGGAATCGGGTAATTTTTATGTTCATAGTAATTCATTTAAAAGGCCAAAAAGCTTGAAAAAGCAAGCTTACAAAGCATTTCTTTTATCTATTATTACTTTTGTATTAAAAACTATAAATTTTGTAGCTACGGGAAGATATTGGTGTTTATCAGGGAAAAACCTATAAAAATTGTCAATGACCCTATAAATTTTGTCTTTTTATTACGCTTATTATGAGCAGTTTCTGTAAATTGGACTGGAAACCTATAGGACACCCGATGAACACCAAATCAATTATAATATGTCTTTTTATTTTATTGCTTTCCCCCATCGTTCATAGTCAGCAAATTCTATTTCGTAATTATACGGTGGCCGACGGTTTATGTGCCAACACAGTATGGACGATTGCTCAAGATGACAGAGGATATCTCTGGTTTGGCACTAAAGACGGACTAAATCGTTTTGACGGGTATCAGTTTAAAACCTATCGTTTTGATAAAGATTATTCTGCATCTTTAGGAAACAACTGGGTAAAAACTATTTTCAATTACAATGCAGACAGTTGCTGGGTTGGCACAGAAAAGGGGATTTATGTCCTGAATTTAACACACGAGCAATTTCACTTTTTCCGGAAGACGGGAAAAAGAACCATCTTTGATATTAAAAAGGATACCTCTTCAGGTAATATCTGGATTGCCACTAACGACGGAGTATTCAGATATACCCCTGGAAGTAAGAAGATAAAACACTTTATACATCATAAAGGAGCGCCCAATTCCATTTCTATGAATTTTGTCAGACAACTGGCTATAGACTCATCCGGGAATATTTGGATGGGCACCGCCTGGAATGGGATCGATGTCTATCACCCCAAATCCCAAACCTTCAATCATTATAAGGCAACCGGGAAGCCCGGAAGTCTGTCCAGTGACTTTATCACAGATTTATATAGAGACAAAAAGGGAAATATGTGGGTTGGAACAGAAAAAGGGGGCTTGAACTTTTGGAATCCCCAAACCCACACTTTTAAAGTATACCAACATACCAAAACCAATTCCATCAGTGATAATATCGTTCACGATATTTATCAACCACATCCCGGTAAATTATTTATTGGAACAGAGGGCGGGTTAGATATATTGGATATCGCTTCGGGAGAGTTCACCAACTATCATTACCAGCCTAATAATCCCTACAGCCTCAGCGATAATGCGATATATGATATCTTTCAGGATCATTCGGGAGGCATCTGGATAGGAACCTATTTCGGAGGAGTCAATTATTTCCATCCACAACATACCACCTTCGAACTATACTATCCTACTGGAGGGGAAAATGCTATTTCAGGGAAAGCTGTCAGCGCAATGGTACAAGATGATTCAACTCATATCTGGATAGGAACAGAAGACGCCGGATTAAATTACTTCAATACCGTAACCAAAACTTTTAAACATTATCCTTTCAGTCCCGGGCAAGAGCCTTTGTCTTACCACAATATACATACCCTCATTAAAGATCGAAAAGGGAATCTATGGATTGGGACCTATACCGGAGGAATCAATATTTATCATCCGAGAACCGGGCAGGTAACCGTTCATCAATTCGAAAAAAATAACAGCACGTCAGGTAATACCAATATGATATATGCCCTGCTTCAGGATCAACAGGGAACAATTTGGATAGGAACCGTCGGAGGATTATTTAAATACATTCCGGAGAAAAAACAATTCTTTAGGGTCAACAAACTTCAATTGGGACAATGCTGGATTTATGCTATTTATGAAGATCGTAACGGGCATTTATGGTTTGGAAGTCACAATCGGGGACTTTATGAAAAGAATCCCCAAACCAATGATTGGCATCACTATCCCATCACAGCAGAAGCAAAATCATCCCCTTCCGAAAAAATAACCAGTATCCGGGAAGGGGACAAACATAAACTGTGGATTGGCACGGATGGCGGAGGACTCTATCTTTTCAATACAAAAACCAAAAAGGCAACCTCTCTTCAGGATAAATACGGCTTAAAGGCAGATATCGTGTATGGGATTCTCAAAGAAAAAAACCATTTGTGGCTCTCTACCAACAACGGTATATTCGACTTTAATCCTGTAGATACAACAAGCAGGCACTACACCCAATGGGATCATCTACAGGGAAGACAATTCAATTATAAATCTTATCTAAAAGCCTGGAATGGGGAACTCTATTTCGGAGGAGTAAAAGGATTGAATATTTTTTATCCGGATAGTATTCATTATCACCAAGCAAAGTCCCCCATTCTTTTTACCAATTTCCAATTGTTTAATCAGAATATCCCAACCAATACCAAGAAAAGCCCTCTGAACAAAATAATCAGTTATACCCAAAAACTGACCCTCTCCCATAAACAATCCATGTTCAGCATCGAATATGCGGCTTTGGGCTATATTGCCCCTAATAAAACACGTTATGCCTATAAGATGGAAGGTTATGATCCGGGCTGGAATGACGTCGGTCAACAGCGAAAAGCAACATATACCAACCTGCCGGCTGGAGATTATACCTTCAAAGTAAAAGCGACCGATCTCAACGGGAATTGGAGCCTTCAGCCCGCCGAAATTGCCATCACGATTCGTCCTCCTTTTTACAGGACAATATTGGCCTATATTATTTATGGCTTTCTTATCCTGAGCATTATTTATCTACTCAGGAAGACGGAAATAAAAAAGATGAGAAGAAAAAATGAAATCAAACTGGAACGTGAACAGGTAAAAAAAGAACATGCTTTCTATAACCAAAAAATTGACTTTTTTACTTCCATGGCACATGAAATACGCACCCCTCTATCCCTTATCATAGCTCCATTGGAAAAGATCATCCAAAAAGATCACTGGAAACCCAAAATAAAGGAACAGCTCACCATTATGGAGGAAAACGCTAACCGTTTATTGAGCCTCACTAACCAACTGCTCGACTTCCGGAGGATGGAAAGTAATGTTTATAAAATTCACAAGGAAAAGATAGAAATTGTTTCTTTGATACACCAAATATTCTCACGTTTTTCCTCCATCTCCTACAAAAGAAGAATCAACTATTCTATCTCTTCTCAAATAGAAAAACAAGAAATAAATGCAGACCCGGAGGCTCTGACTAAAATCCTCAGTAATTTGTTGATCAATGCTTTTAAATTTACCCGATCCCGGGTGGAAATACGGATTAACAAACCATACCTTAAAAACGGGAAACACTATTTTTCCATTGCAATTGAAGACGATGGAATCGGTATTCCTAAAAAGGAACTCTCAGAAGTCTTCAAAAAATTCTACCAGGTTTCCTCCGGTTCCCATGAATACCATAACCTTGGAGGAAATGGAATAGGTCTTGCGCTGGCTAAAAGTTTAACCGAAAAGCATGGAGGCACGTTATCTATTGAAAGCGAAGAAAATATCAAAACTATTTTTACCGTCAATCTGCCGTTTACCCCTTTCCAGACGAAATCCGCTTCTTCCCAACCCCTCTCCACCAGAAAAGAGGAGGAAGAGAAAGATCTCCAATATGTAATGATTGTAGAAGATGATCTGTCCTTGCTAGATTTCATTTCCAAAAATATGGAAGACGAAGGCTTTGCGGTTATGAAAGCGAAGAACGGGAAAAAAGCCCTCCAACAATTAGAAAAACATGATATTAAAATCATTATCTCTGATGTCATGATGCCGGAGATGGACGGTCTTGCCCTCTGTCAACAAATTAAAGAAGATACCAATTACAGCCATATTCCGGTTATTCTGTTGACGGCCCGAACAAATATGGAAGTCGAAATTGAAGGTATTGAAAATGGTGCGGATGCCTACATTACCAAGCCCTTTAAATGGAAACATGTGATGGCAATCGTCAACAACCTGTTGACCTCCCGGGAACAATTGAAACAAAAATTTTCTCAATATCCCTTTGAAGAACCGGGCAACCTGGTGACCAATGTAGGAGATAAAAAGTTCGTAACCCAGGTAACCGATATCATAAAACAACATTTAGATGATCCTCAATTCTCAGTAACAGAGTTAAGCAACGAATTGGCGATGAGTCGCTCTAACCTCCATAAAAAACTGAAAGCGATTAGTGGACATGTTCCCAATAAATTTATTCGGCTCATTCGCCTGAAACATGCAGCAAAATTATTATTACAAAACGAGCATTCTGTATCAGAAATAGGGTATATGACCGGATTTAACTCTCCTTCCTATTTTTCCAAATGTTTCAGTCTTCAATTTAAAGTGAGTCCCAAAGAATTTATAGAACAACAATCTTCCTAGACCATCCCTTTATCTCAAAAGCCTGAAGCGTTATTTATTTGTGTCCTCGTTAAGCACATAAATACCAGCATCAATAAACTGTCCTCCTTCATCTTGATGACAATGTATTGCGATCGTATTAGCACCATTTAAGTTCAATGCTTTTTTCGCCGCTGACTTTATATCAAAAATTGAATAATCCTGTGTCCAACCATCAAGAACTGCTGCTTTAACTCCATTAATGTATATTTCACATTCATCATCATGGTGTACACGTAAAACAAGCTCAGATTTATCGATGTTCGGGCTATTCAACTCAAACTCTTGCCGAAGCCAAATATCGGAACTTTTCCACTCCGTACCCACTATGGCTCCCGGGGTATCTTTTGTTCCAAAACCTCCTTTTCCTTCTTTCCATTCATGATCATCATATTTTACGGCTGTCCAATCGGGGGATTCCGGATGTACCAATGTATATTTCCAGGATTTTGCCGCTTTCTCAGAGGTTGGTAAAAGAGCAGAAAGGTTATAAATAGCATGAATTGCTTTTTCATTGGAAACTCGAATAGCCTTTACCGGTGCTTTTATTACAGCTCTATCATAAGTCATTAGACCATTCAACTCACTTTCTACATCTGTTATTTCCGTATATACCGCTGCACTCAGTCCTTTATTCGATTTATATATAGCTAAATCCCGGGCAAATTCATCATAGAGCTTCGTATAATCCTTAACATTATCCTCCATGACATAAGTCGGGGCCACTTTCCAGGTATGATGATCTATCACATAACCAATTCCTCCATACTCTCCACAGGCCAAAGCCTGCCAATGATTATTTTCGGGAACAGCCGGTGCGGGATAACTATGAATATCGAAAACATCCCCGGCATCGAAATGTCCACCACCACTTGCCTGATTAACTAACCTTGAAGGATCCATTTCTTTCACCAGCTTTACTAACTCCTTCGTATCATGTTGACCCTGGCCTTCGTTGAAAACAACCCACATGACAATAGAAGGATAATTCCAGTGATTGCTTATCATACTTTTGAGTTCTTTTTTATATTCTGGCTTATCAACAGGGGGCGTATGTGCAGTATAAGAGTTAGCAGATGGCATATCCTGCCAGACCATCAATCCCAATTTATCTGCCCAATAGTACCAACGCGCCGGCTCCACTTTAATATGTTTCCTTACCATATTAAAACCTAATTTTTTTGTCACTTCTAAATCATATTTTAAAGCTTCGTCTGTCGGTGCACGATAACCTCCATCCGGCCAAAATCCCTGATCAAGTGGTCCTAATTCAAAAAGAAATTTATTGTTTAAAAACAGCTTTTTATACCCATCTTCTTCTCCTAAGGAAATCTTACGCATTCCAAAATAGCTGGATACTCTATCTAATACTTTATTTCCATCTATTAACTTTAAATCGATATCGTAAAGAAACGGATGAGCGGGGGACCATAGTTTTTGATTCGGAATCTTTATTTTAGTTAACTCATTCGTTGAGGTTGTGCCTTCAGTGACTACCTTTCCATCCGCTTTCACCTGATATTTCACTTGTAATCCTTTTTTCTTACTCGCACTATTGGCGGTAAAATGAAGTATCGACTGATCTATATCCGGAGTCATTCTAAGATTTTCAATATGATCTTTAGCAACGGGCTCCAGCCAAACAGTTTGCCAAATTCCTGTAACAGAAGTGTACATAATACCCTGCGGATGTAAGGTCTGTTTTCCACGCGGCTGCCCACCCTTATCTGTATGATCGTAAACACGAACGGCAATAGTCTGCTTTCCCTTCTTCGTCAGATAGGGGGTTATATTAAAGGAAAACGGATCATATCCACCTTGATGTGTTCCTACACTTTTTCCATTTATAAAAACCTCTGATTGATAATCTACCGCTCCGAAATGAAGTAAAATATCTTTTCGTTTCCAGTCTTTGGGAATCACAAAAGTTCTTTTGTACCATATGGCCGGATGGTGCTCCATAACACCGGAAAGGGCAGATTCTACAGGAAAAGGGACAAGGATTTCGCTTTTTAAGTTGCCTTTCGGAAGTGACTCCCGCTTATTCTTCGCTGGTTGATACTGCCACAAGCCATTAAGATTCATCCAGTCGTCCCGAACAAACTGTGGACGAGGATATTCCGGCAAAACATTATCCGGTGTTACATCTTTAGCAAAACGTGTCATTAACTTAGCTTCCTTCGGTTGCCATTGCTGCGCATTTACATGCCCGGCTAAAATACACAATAGCCCTATGCCTATCCATCTTTTAATATTCATCATTTTTTTATACTTTAAGAAAATTTGCTTTTAAGATTTTGTTTTTAGTTTCGGTCATTTTCCTTCCACGACCGGAAATACCGAAATACGCAGGCGAGCCGCTCCCATCGGAATCAGTGTTATTTTTTTCGCTGTAGTTTCCGTCTTTACCGGACTCTCAGGGAGCACCTCGCATAATCCGTTTTCATCCAATGTCCAGGAAGGGATTTGCTTTCCTTTGGCTTCCAGTTTTAAGGGCGTCGATGACGGAGTAAAAGGATAATTATCTGCCGGCCAGGCTTTTTTCACCACTGTAAAATTATCTGCCAGCTTTTGATGCTCCAACAACAAGCCATAATTCCAAGAGCTTTTCGGTAAGATCGTGTAGGCCGGCCATGCCGCAGTATCGACATCCGGTTGCCAGTGAGAATCTCCTAAAGCAGTTGTTTCCGGATTTGCTTTTTGTATTTGTTCCTGTATGGCTAAAGAAAAAGTAAGTGATCCATAATTTACACTTACACTATTTTTTTGTTTTAACCATTTCTTTACCTTCAAATGCCTGGGTAAAAGCAAGGTAATGCGATCTCCATCCTTCCAGGTACGATGAATACGCGCATAAGCATCCGGCTTCAGATTCGTTTGCTGCGGTTGTCCGTTAATGACTACTGTTGCTTCAGCACACCAACCGGGAATGCGTAAATAGAGCGGGAACTGTACCTTTTTAGAACTATGAATAACCAATTCTATACTATCTGAAAAAGGATAATGGGTCTGCTCCTCGAAAGAGACTTCTACGCTGTCTCCTACCTTTGCCGTTACTTCACTGGCAGCATACAGGACAGCTGCCAGACCATTATCCGGAGTAGCCATCCAAAGATTTTCTGCATAATAGGGCCAGCCCTGGGTATGATTATGCTGACAACAGCGATTGCTCAGCGGATTCATCATAAAGAAAGGTCCTTCGTTTTGAATACCTGGACTGTGATTAGTAGCATCGCTGGTGACCATATTGGGAGCCGTAAAATAACGTAAAGCCCTGAAATTCGGCATTAGCGCTGCCGGATAGGTATTGAAGGCCACATTCTCACAATTGTCTGCCCAGAGCGGATCCCCGGTGAAGCGCAACAACATTTCATCCGAATTCATTTGTTCCACCATACCACAAGTCTCTACCCCCTGATGAGGATCAGTATATCCTTCCCGTGCATTTTCATCTGCTCCAAACATGCCCCCCGGAACATGCCCATAACGATTTCTAACCAAATGGAAATTATGGTATGCCGCTTCCAAATCTGTACTATCTCCACTCTGTAAATAATATACCGCAGGTTCTCTAAATCCTTGGGCTATATTTACATTATGCCAATTGGGCAAATTTTCGCTTTGCTCCCAATCTGCAGTATTCCGATGTATTTTCTTTGCTAGATCTAAAAGCCATTGCTCCCCTGTTCGATTATACAACCAATAGACACTATACAGATTATCTCCCCCGCGACTATTTCCCCAATAATCTTCTAAAAAGGCAGAATCCGGCAATTGTTTCTCCCATTTGAAATATTTCTTCATAAAAGAGATAACCCTTTTATCATGGCTATAATCATAGTAAGATTGTAAACACCACAACATGACCATATTTGGCCACAGATCCGGTTTCCCGCTTGCTCTATTGGCCTCTGCCCCAAAGTATCCATCTGCCCGTTGACTATTTAAGACGCCCTCAATCCAGGACTTCGCTTCCTTTATCATGGCTGTATCTCCTAAGATATAGCCCAAATCTCCATACCCTTTCAGCCAATAAGGCACTTCTTCCCATCCGTTTATTCCTTCTCCCCTAGGACTTAACCAGGCATTATTCTTTTTGATCAACCAATCACTGACTTCATCCAGCTGCCCGGTCATCCCATTTTTAGCTCGTTTCAGACTTTCCAATAGCCATCCTTTGGGTTGGATACTTCCAATCGGTAATTTTACAAACGACTCCGGTTCCAAAGGAGATTTATTACTGACATAATAGTCATTGGTCGTTAATAAACCCGGTCGATCGACCGAAGTCACCGCCTCCTTGTCTTCGGAAGTACAACCAATCATAAACAAACCTACTCCCAGGAGGAGAAAAAGTAATCTTTTCATATTCGATGCTCTTTTACTTCCAAATACTTGTAATGGCTTTTCGGTCATGATACCCCAACTTATCCAGATCATACATTTTCTCAATAGTACGTAAAACGTTATAATGGTTAATGGAGTCTTTATATTTCCCCGGCTTGACCATCGCTCCTACAAAGATTGTAGGAATATGATTCTCTGGTGTAAAATCATCTTCATCATAAGTGAAAATCAGAAGACTATTGTTCTTTTTTGCCCATTCTATATAATCTCCAAGATGAGCTTTTAACCAATCATCCCCTCTTTTTATCATATCCATGCTATCCGTATTATTGTGCATATCATTATCCATGTTAGGAATCACAAAGGAAACCGTAGGCAGGTCATTAAAATCCACCGGGAAGTCCTCCATAGATTTATTCACCGAATAAGGCAACTGATTCACTTCATCTCCCAGCCAATTCACCCATGGGCTATGCTTTCTGCCATATAGCGGGCCTCCGGTCAATTTACTCTTTCCACTATAACAATCCATGAACGTATCTGCGGGTAGCGTTTCAGAATATCCGGAAAAAGTATATCCTTTAGCGATAAGAGCAGATCCTAAATTTGGAGTCGTATAATTCCTTATTGTTTTATAAAGACAACTACTATTAGGTACCCCCATCAGATCTCCACAAAAAAGACCAATGTAATTCGGCTGGCTGGGGTGTTCCAATCCATGAGAATCCTCCATCAGCGCCCCCTCTTCTGCCAATTGGTTGATATAGGGCGCTGAAGACGAGCCTATAATCTGATCAAATCCATGATTCTCTTCCATAACAATAACCACATGATCCGGCTTAGGAAAAGTGGGTTCATGGTTGCAACCTACCCAACCAAAACCTGCAATCAGCAGACTAAAAATAACATAAAAAGTGCGTTTCAACATAATTAATTATTTATTCCATTTATCATATAAGGCTTTTATGAAAAAGGCGCCTACCACACTTCTCGCCTGAAAGCCTACCTGTGTCGCATCCGTCGTCTGGTACCAGTCGCTCAGGGGAACGCGCGTAGGCGTTTCATTGATATACCTGTAAACCGGATCCATGAAAGCATGGAAGGTCTTCGCATTATCGGCCAGCGTGGCGGTCCACAATATCCAATCCGCTTTCGTATAAGTCGCCCTACTGTCCAGTGGAATACCATACTTCGTCTGTTTGGTCATATAGTATTTGAGTTCTTTTTGAGCTACAGACTTTGGAAAGATACCCAAGTCCAGTACCTTATCCCACACCAAATTATATTTCTGACTCCAGGTTCCTTTCTTATCGAACGTCAGGCTGTAATGGTCGCCATCCGCATCCATCTTCATCCACTCTCGGGCATATTTTCTCGCCAGTTGGGTATAGGCTGTTCCGGTATCCTGCATGCCCATCTTGTGCGCTATATAGCCGTAGGCAGCCAATCCCATGATCGCCTTAATCGACAGGTTCGCATTATGGGCCAGGTGACCGGCAAAGTCGTCCGTACACAGTTGATTCGCAGGATCCAATCCATTGCTTTTCAGATAATGAGCCCAAATACTCAATTGTTGCCAATGTGCCTTCGCAAAAGACGCATTGTCATCGGCTTTCGTCACTGCGGCAGCAAGAATGAGCATATTACCGGTTTCTTCCACCGGCATCGGTTCTCCGTAGGTCATTCCATTCGCTACCGGATAAGTCCCCACATCATGGGCGGCAAAAGGATGGTCATACTGTCCGGATTCACTATAGTACAAAATTGGCCGCATCATCCCTTTCAGCAGTTCGGGTCTGTAATACAAATAGAGTGGAGAAGAAGGATAGGTAATATCCACTGTTCCTATAGAGCCGTTGCTGAAATTCTCCTTACTGAAAAACAGCGGCTTCCCCTTGGGGCCTTCCACCAGCTTATGAGCGGCCACAGACTGACGATAGGCCAGCTCACAGATCTTTGCATATTTTTCTCCCCCGGAGGCTAAGGTTGTGGCTCGCAGTTTTTGATCAAACTGGTCACATTTCTTTAAAACTTGAGCATATTCTTTTTCGGCTTTCCCCAGCATAGTTTTCGTGCTCATCCCTTTTCTTTTCCACCAGGGTTTTAGTTTTTTATGGAAATATTCAATCGCATCCAGTTCGTCATAGGCTAAGATAATATGGCGATCCTTCGGTTTGGATTGGATTTTTCCTAAATCATAGGAAACGGCTAAGGTTACCGGTTGTTCTCCTGCAGGACGAGGTTTATTCTTATCATCCTTCATCTGCAGGGCGCCCGTCTTTACAAACTGTTGTACGGAAGCGTCGGAAGCAGCTATAGCAGTAGAGGTTTGCTTTCCCTTAGAAGCTCCGAGATACAGGTAGCCCCAGTCGATACGCACATCGTCGCCCGTTCTGCCCAATACATCCTGAGAAGTGGTTCCGACCCGCATCAGATCCAGACCTTTGGCCTTGTCTCTCTGCCAGGTCACTTTTTGATCCGGCGTGTTTACCGCCATATTCCCCGCTGCACTAAAATAAACCTGCACATCATGGGATTGATGATCGGCTGAATGTACCTTAAAAGAGACATAGTCCGCCGGACGGGATAGTAAATCCAGATCATCCGGCAACAATGGAGCGGTAAAACGTAAATCCAATAATACACCACCCGCACGGAATTCATAAAAAGTTTGTGTGGCGGTGATCCGGTCGCTTATTTGATTTGCTTTTTCAAAAGAATAGGCCGGCTTGACCTTATCTACTAATCCGGCATCCAGATAAGCGCCTCCCGTTGTATTTTTAATGTGAATAGCCATCACATTTTCTCCTTTTTTCAAAGCTTTTATGGCTTGTTTTCGGATAGGAAAGGTTCCCGGGGCATTGTTCCAGCCTTCTTTTTCAAAAGCAGGAACACCATTTAGATACACCTTTATGTTGTCATCATGGTGCAATTTTAATCGCAATTGGTCGAAGGTAGTTGATTTTAGTTGGAAATGACGACGTACCCACAGATCTTTGCTATCCCACTTGTTCGGAGCAGCTTTATCGTCACCGTTTGAGAAAGCCCCTTCTGTCTGCTTCCAGGATTGATCATCGTAATGCTGTTTATACCATTTCCCCGAAGGTCGCGTTGTTGTAAAACGCCATTTCCTCGACTCTCCGGTAAGCGGAAGAACAGTTTTTATATTAGCAATCGGTTGTCCCAAAAAATAATAAGACTTCCCATCCACGCGAATAATGCCCTGAAGGGAATTTTTCTTACCGGTCCAGTGTACAGTAGAAGCCTCATTCAGCGTATCATTAAAAGACCAAACACTGAAATAAGGATCAACGGTTATTAATGGATAAGCCGGCGGCCGGAAGTTCTGGGCATGCAACAAGAAGCCAACAAACAAAAGGCTGACGAGAAAAGTAATTTTTTTCATTCTTACGGTTATAATTTGCTAAATCGTTTAATTCATTGGGCTAATATACCTATTTTATGAAGTCTTTGCAATTTAAGGAGAGATATTTTATTCTTTCCCTAAAGCATAAACTTCTGCAACATGCGTAAAATCAGTATTTTCTACTGATTTATCCACGATAAATTTAAAATACTGAACTTGTACAGCCTCAGACAAATGGACTTCTGCCTCAAGCAAATCCCCATCACTATTATTAAAGGGTAAAACAAAACTTTCCTCGGTATTCCAATTTTCACCATCATTACTAAACATTATTGTTATATCCTTCGGATTACCTTTCAACTGGTCTCTCCTGGCCACAATTTTGAAACCGGAAATCAAATGCTCTTCTCCCATATCGATGGTTACGTGATGGGGATGAGGCACAGGAGTCTCCCAGGTGGTAAGCCAATAGGTATCAGGATTTCCATCTATAAGATGATCTACCAATCCTTCTCCTCCATATCCCGATTGTACATCATCGACATCTACAATATTCCAATTCGAACGATCTATTTGAACTTCTTCAATTGGATGAATCTCTTTAAACAGGGTATCAGAGGTGTTACCGTATTGGTCTATCACGTAAAAGCCAAACTGATACGTTTGTGAAGGATCCAAATCATTCACAACAGAGATGATGGAATCCTGAGAAGA
The DNA here is from genome assembly GCA_964647485.1 of uncultured Chitinophagaceae bacterium. Taxonomy (GTDB): domain Bacteria; phylum Bacteroidota; class Bacteroidia; order Chitinophagales; family Chitinophagaceae; genus FW021-bin31. The sequence goes on from CAZYHV010000018.1 coordinate 25,554, forward strand.
ATATATGCTTTTATCCCCTTCCTCTGCATAGTCACCATCGTTTCCTTTTTGAATAACAATCACGCCCACTACATCTTCAAAGGTATTTTCAGCGGTAAGCCGATATCCTCCAAAATAATTATCGACTTTTAAGCTATTAAAAACAAGGTTTAACGGAGCAGGTTCAGGTTGTACTACAACAATCTGAGGAGAGGAAATGACACCTGACCGGTTGACAGAATAAACCTTAACCTCCTGTTGTTTCGTATCCGAAAAGCCATCCAACACTAACGAATCTTCATATAGGTTTGAAATAACCGATCGCTGTTGTCCATTAGATAGTTTGTAGACGGCCTTAACAAACAAAATTCCTGAATCCGGCGGTGTGAATTTTATAATGGCCTTCCCGGGTGCATTTCTAACCCGGAGATTAGAAACTATCCCTACAACTGTATCTTTTTGATACACTACAGTATCCGGGACAAGTTTATTTTTATCCTGATTGCCACAAAAGATATTTAAAAATACAAAAACAACCACAAGCAACAGTTTGCTGCCTCTATTTATGATTTTTTTACTCCGATACTTCATACTATTGATCGTTAAGGTTAGTTACATATTTTTTCGCTATTCGCTGTTACTCAGCAGATAAAAATTATACTGGATAGATTACCATAATATCGCCTGATCTCTATCCGGAATCTGTGTATTAATTTTCCGTTCCATAACAAGACTGCCCCTTACCGTATATGAGATAGAACTGTTAGCTGAGGAGGTATAGTCCGTAAAGTTATAATCAATATTATCTATTTTCACATACCTGTGAATGAGATATGGACGAACCTCATCTTCCACTTCTTCCACGGTATAATGTATATCTTTATTTACCTTAAACCTCATAAACGGGTTATCCGCTGTTAATGTTACCTCTTTCCTTGTTGGGTCGAAAGTAGCTACAATCTTATATTTCGCTCTGTCAGCTCTGTCTTCATCTATATTCCCGGCGTAAAAAAAGACCGTTGAATCGTTCACAACATAGGTCTTTACTTTATTTTTTACGATAGGAGGTCCATCTTCATTTCCCTTCAAATATATTTTATAAGAAGTCGCACTATATTCTCCGGAATAATCATTAAAAGGGATAATCCGTAATAACGCCTTATTATAATATCTTCTTTGATTAGATACATAATTATAAGCAGGATCATCTACAATCGTTAAAGGCAAGATCCATTTGTTCACTAAATCAATATTCTCTAATGATAACTTAATATCTAACAGAGCCTCATTTTTCCCCTTTCGCATTTTCAATGTATCGGAAAAGGAGAAAAATTGTGACGAAAGTTGTTTATAATAAAGATCAACTCTGTTTTGAAAGTGCTGAAAATTAAAAACCCTCAGTGTATCGGGAGCTAAAGCAACATGTACAAGATAATTATTGTTGTTTTGAAGCGATCCACTGACAATAAGAGGTAATTGATACGTAAAATTACCTTGTTTATACGGTATGTGTATAGGCGTTACATCCTCATCATTAATAGGAGCCTTAAAAGAAATTGTTTGTTGAAACTGTTCTCCCTCCCATTCTTTATTACAAGAAGAGAAAGCAATAATTAAGCTCAACAGAAAAATCAGTTTTTTCATAATAATTTTATTAAAATTAATCGTATGTTTTCCATCCCGGGTTTTGAGTAAGCCGATCGTTCCGTCTTAATTCGTCAATCGATATCGGCCAAAAATACATCTTGGGAGCAAAAGACATTTCTAAAGCAAATGATTGAACCGGCTGGTGGAATAACTCTTTTTGCGCCGCAGTCATCAAAACGTTATATCCATAAATAGGTTTTGACAATTCTACAGGCGCATCCAACCATCGACGTAAATCATAATATCGCTCCTGTTCTCCCATAAATTCAATCATTCGTTCTCTTTTCAGTTTTTCCCGAAAGGCGCTTTTACTTGCATAAATACCATCCGGATAATCGGGCAATCCGGCTCTAATTCTCACCGGACGTACCCCTCTTTTCATTTCATTGATATCGCGGGCAATGGTATAAGTATGTGAGCTGTCCCAGGAAGGGATTTGGTAAGAACTCGTCAATTCATTCAATGCTTCCGCATACTCTAATAATATATCTGCATAGCGGAGAGCGGGTTCCGGCTTAAAAACGATATTTGATATATTGTCATTTTCATAAGTATCCTTAGGGTTGACATATTTTTTTATCCCAATCCCGGTTCGCAGCCAGAACATCGTGTTGGTATATCCATTACCACTTCCTCTATAATAGAAGACCTGCTGATTACGATTATCGGGATCAGATTCATTGGTTAAATTCCATACACTTCCGTTATACGCTACAGAAGCATAAAACCTTGGGGATCTATTTGCAAATTGTAAGGATACTCCCTCCTTCAGATGCGGATACTTCCCTGCAGCAACATCCGCTTCTGTGACAAAACCCTTGACCCGGGCACTCCCATCTCCTCTTCCATATTCCTTCCCTCTGCCCGGCACATCTGAACCATCGTTCATATAGTAAGCATCACACATTTTCAGGGTCATCCCATGCGTATTCCAGCCTGAAGCTATAATAGGTAATTGGTGTTCAACTAATACTTGTATTCCTTCTGTACTTTGATTTTGTCCACGGGTAAATATCAATTCCGGATTCTCAGAAGCTGCCAAATCTCCATCAAAAAGGGAACGATAGGATTCGTATGGATCAATATCCGCCCATCCCTCCGGCCAGTTTTTATCAGAATATTCGGGATTGTAAGGTGGAGACACGGTTGCCGGATATGAGGTCGTTCCCGAAGATTTAAAATTAGCGGTATAGATTCTATACACGCCAAGATTTATAACATCTTTTGCTGCAGCAGCTGCTTTTGCCCATTTTTCCTCATCATAGTTTAATGATAATAAATGATGCCCTTCATCATCAACCAACCTTTCCTTATAGCCCGACACTGTATTTCCCCCATTCATCAATGGGCTGGCAGCATATAACAAGACCTTTGCTCTCGTTGCCAGAGCCGCACCACGGGTGGGTCGGGCAACGGCTAATTGCCCTCTATGCAAGGGAAGGTGCTTTGCGGCTTTTACCATCTCTTTACTGATATATTCGGCACAATCTTCATAACTGCTGCGCGGTATAGCAATATCTTCATAGCTTTTAGTATAATCGATTCCCTTATCCGGCAAAATCGGGATGGGACCATATTTTCTAAGCAATAGCCAATAATAGTACGCCCTAATAAAGCGCGCCTGTGCTTTTAAATCCAATCTATCTTCTTTGCTTACCGCTGTGTCCTTATAAATATTTTGAATAAAGACCGAAGCACTTCTAATTCCCTTGTAATTTTGTCCCCAGGTAGATTGTTTTTCATCTTCATGATAATTGCCCAAGTGAAATCTATTATAGGATAATTGGCCTTGCTCCTTCACATCATAATTAACATCCCGGTCTCCATAATACATATCGTCTGAAAAATTAAAAGGCTCATAGCCTTTACTGGCCACATCCGCATTCGCTGATTGCAAAAAAGAATAAGTATGTGCTAACCATTCTTGAGCATATTTGGGATTTTCAAAACTCTTATCTAGAGTCATTCTATCCTGAAAATAATCATCGGATTTAAGATAATCCTTACAGGAATTGAAAAAAATCAATCCTGAAATACAAATTGTAAATATCAATATTCTTTTAGCCATATCATTTATATTTTAGAAAGTAAGACTCAATCCCAGATTAAAGGTTCTGGAAGGAGGATAATCTTCTCCGCGAGGGCTTGCCATTTCCGGATCCCACACTTTAAAAGGAGCCCAGGTCAATAAATTAGAACCGCGGAGATATATACGTGCGTTCGATATATGCAATCTATTCACTAAACTATTGGGAAAGGTATAACCTATATTCACATTTTTCAGTCTTATATATCTTCCGTCTCTTATCCAAAAAGTAGAATTCCGGTAATTATTTCCATCTCTATCCTCATAACTCAATCGCGGATAAGAAGCATTTGGGTTTTCTGTCGAGGGATCTCCTGAAATTTCTTCAGGGATCCAACGGTTTTTCATCAGGTCTGAAAAAACATTTCCCCATTCTCCTTCCGTAAAAGCATATACATTTTTACCATAAATAAAGAAATTGGATTTCCCGGCTCCCTGGAAGAGGACATTCAAATCAACGCCATGCGAACTAATCGAAAATCCTAAACCATAGACCATATTGGGGGTACTTGTAGCTCCAACAGCCACCTGATCATCGCCGTTGACAACACCATCTCCATTGATATCCTTATATTTAATATCTCCCGGTTGATACGGACCAAATTCTTGTGTCGGACTGTTTCGAATCTCTTCGTAACTATCAAACAAGCCTAAAGCAACCAGCCCCTTCAGTTGTCCTACACGATATCCCTTCTGCATTTGATAAGGATATACACTTCTTTCCTCATCTCTATCCAATATTTCATTTTTGCTATAAGTGATATTCCCTCTCACTGCTAAATTAAATGTCCCGAACTGATGTTGTACTTTGAAATTACCATCAAATCCCTTAGCCGTGACCACCCCTACATTCGCACTGGGTGTACTTTCGAGCCCCACCATTACGGGTAAAAAATCCCTGGACATATAAATACCGGTACGTTTCTGACTAAAATAATCTACTTTCATAAAAAAAGCATCATCAAAAAGCGAGATATCCGTACCAATGTCTCTTTTGGTAGATACCTCCCAGGTCACATAGGGAGAAGCCACCTGAGAATAACCTCTTCCTTCATAGAATTTCGAAAGACCATTTTTTGCCCATTCATAGCCACCTTTCCCTCCATCAATCGAATATAAATAGGGAAAGCGTGCGCCTCCTAAATCATCATTCCCCACTCTACCATAAGAAGCCCGGATTTTAAACATATTAATCCAGCTCAGGTTATCTTTCACGAATTGCTCCTCCCCAATATTCCAGGCGGCCGAAAAAGCCGGGAAAAAACCAAATTGATGACCTATTGCAAAATTTTGAGATCCGGTATATCCAAAGTTAAAATCGATAAAATATTTATACATCCAATTATATCGTACCCGACCTGCTATACCCTGATGTTTTTTGGGTACCCCATTCTTTAAATCATCTCCTAAGTTTTGTGTTGAAATATAGGCATCCTGCGTATATTTAACCGTTCCTCCAAAATGATTGGATCCGATATCTTTATTATAATTAAACATCAAGCGTAGAAACTCTCGCCTACTTCCATCCGAATTACTGGATTGTTCTAAATCTCCCGGATCAGAAATATGATGAAACACCAACTGCCCGTTTACATCCCGATGACGTTCTGCTTTCCATTGTTCTGGCCATCGATGACGAGAAATATTATTGTTATTGTACGTATCATAACCAAAACTCCCATTAAAGGTTAGTCCCTTAAGAAGAAAATTAAAATCCTGATTAACCGTTATATTAGTTTGAACGTTACTTTCCCAATTGACATTAAATCCTGTCTGTGTATTCGCTACCCAGGGATTGGTTTTGTTTCCGGTTCCTACTGCCGGGATATATCCATTGCTATATTCAATGGGGGTACGTATAGGGGAATATCCAAACAATTCTCCCCACACATCATTATCCCCTAATCCCGGACTGTTACGTTTCCTCAGCGACCCCGATACACCAAGCTTTACCAACGTGGATGGCGTTATATTGACATCTGTATTCAGCCTATAGGTCCATTTTTTATAATCTGCATTGGTATTATAGTCCTTTTTCAACTCCTTGTCTGTTTTATACATTCCCTGTTCATCCAAATAACTACCGGATACATAATAACGTGCTGTATTGCCTCCACCGCTCGCACTGACATTGGCACTATAAGAATAGGCTCCGTCTCGCAATACTTTGTCCATCCAATCCACATTAGGATATAAATCCGGATCTAAACCCAATTTTAGAATTCTCAATTCTGTCGAACTATAAAGAGGGGGATGATCCCGCGTGGTTCTAGACTCATTGATCAACCCGGCGTAAGTGGGTCCGTCTACGAATTTAGGGGTAATGGTACGCGTATTATAAGAACCTTCTACCCGAAGATTAATATTAGGTTTTCCGGCTTTCCCATGTTTGGTAGTGATTAAAATCACACCATTTGCTCCTCTTGACCCATACATGGCAGTAGCAGAAGCATCCTTAAGTACAGAAATAGATTTAATGTCATTAATATTAATCTCATTAATATCACGTTCAAAACCATCTACCAAGACCAAGGCTCCGGTACCTCCTCCAAAGGTACTAATTCCGCGTACCCAGAAATTAGAGATATCTTTCCCAGGCTGTCCGGAGGTTTGTTGTGCTAAAATGCCGGGAACATTGCCGGCAAAGGAGTTGACGATACTCAGAGAAAGTGTGGAGGATTTTTTCATATCTTCCATATCAACAGAGGTCACAGCTCCCGTTACCGAAATTCTCTTCTCCGGTCCGGTGGCAGTGACTACTACTTCATCAATGGCTCTTGCTTTAGCTCGTTGTAGTGAAACATTGACCGTGTTCTGCTTCTTTACCAAGACCTGCACAGTATCATACCCTATATAAGTAAACGCTAATGTTCTATAGGGCTTTACCTCAATCTCATACTTTCCATTATCATCTGTTATGGCTCCCAGACCGGTTTTCCCAATAACCGATATACTCACTCCAATAAGTGGTTCGTCACTTTCGGCGTCTGTTACTTTACCGGAAATCTGTAAGGTTTCCTGCGCAAGAGCATTCAACGAAAATCCTAACAGCAGGATTAACAAAAATAAATAGTTCTTCATAAATAAAATTAATTATACGGTTAAATCTATTCCCCTTCCATAGAAATTTTCCGAATGCGATGATTCTCACAATCACCGACGTAAAAGATCTTATGACGGGCATCATAGGCGAGTCCTCTGGGTTGATCGAAGCGCGCCTCTTTGCGGAGATCCCCATCTATATAGCCATAAGGGTTTGAATCGATACTCGAACTTCCCCGACCGGCGAAAGTTGTCACTTTGCCATCCGGAGTTAATATTCGAATATCGTGGTTATACTGTTCAGTAAAATAGAAATCATATTGGTTTTGCTGCCCTGCATAATCCGGATTTTTGACAAAAACGCCCTGATAGGGACCGTTTAATCTTGCTTCTGTTCCTACTCCATCGACCCAGCCGGCTTCTCGTGCTTTTCCACAAACCACATAAGGCTGCATAAATTCATGAGTATCCCAGTTATAGTCCGTCCTTAATATATAATGTTGGTTAATAACCACGATATAAGCATAATTCCCATTCGGAGCCATGTCAATCTGGAATTCCCACCCAACATCCTGTATCTTAAATAATTCGCTATAATCTTTTATTCCTAAGTTCCCCTGCGAGAGATATTTATTGATATCAAACCTAAAAAATTGTCCCTTTTCATAACTATTAAAATATAGCTCTCCGGTTACCGGGTGTATGGATGCCCCATTACATTGTTTATAAGAAGTCAATACTTGTGGATCCTTAAAATTATTCGCCCTGGATAAAATAGAGGTAGCTATTCCATTTTTATCTCCCTGGTCATTTGCAATGATCATATGATCGCCATCCAGCGTAAAATCTATGGTACGAATCCGGCTCCAGTTCCCCATACCTGTTGTAATAGGGGTCGTTACCATGCTGTCATGAAAATTAAGGAGTCTAATATCTCCTCCATTATCTTCCCCTACATATAGACGTCCTGAATCTTTAGGGTCAAACTTGAGCCAAGAAGGTTTATAGATCCCGCCACAATCATCAAAGGGGCCATTTTTCACATCATAATTCCCACGATCATCCGTCTCTCCCAGTAGCGTTGACACTACCATTTTACGCTGATAAGCAAAGCTACTATCAGCAATAGCGATACTTTCTTTTTCCCCGGAGCCCACCTGCACTTTTATATTCCCTTTATAGGCTTGATTGGGGACTAAACAATAAATGGCATCATCATGTGCGCTGATAACAACCGCCGGTTTTCCGCTAATAGTCACATTAATAATAGAAGTATCATCTCCAAAATTATCTCCATAAATAATGAGTTGTTCCCCACCCCCACCTTCTTTAGGAAAAAAATCTGTAATTTTCACCGGCTTAGAGGGGTCATAACGCTCTGACACATCCACCGTACTCTTATTTTTTTTACAACCGAAAAGAAAGAAGAGAAACAATATCCCTGTTGTAAAAATAGCAATAGAAAAATGCTTTCTTGTAAAACGTATTCGCATACTTTATTTTTTTAATTGTATAAAACGTTTTAGCAACTAAAAAAAATTCAGCCAGAGCCTCCATATTCACAAAAATGAAATGAGTGCACCATAGCAAACATCCATCGTGTTATCCTTTTTCTTTTTCTATTAAAGACTCAAAAGAAAAGAACCGAAGATGCAACAACAATAATTAAGGGATAGTATAATATCTAATCATGGCTATTTTTTATTTTTCACTAAAACGCTTTAACAAATTTATAAAATTAATTTTAAATAAAAAAATATTTGTATAATTCTTCATTCAGTATTGTCCGATAAGCTTCATTGATGAACTTTATTAGAAATATTTTTCACTTCGTTCAAAATGACCTTCTATATTTTGTGTTGGGGGGAGCGAACGTCTTATTTTCCAAGCTCCGAAACCCATGGCTGAAAATCATTCGATTTATTTGGCTGATTGGAGGCTTTTATTCTTAAAGTTCCCCCCTTCATTATTTCTTTCTGGGTAATCCAATTCCTCTTCAATTCCTTTCCATTCAAAAAAACTTTATCGATATAGATGTTTTGTTTCTTGTAATTCGTCACAAGAATTTTAAAAGGATGATTTGTTCCATTATTAAGGACCACCTTTTTAAACAAAGGAACATGCAGATAATAAACAGGTCGACCGACTAAAGCAGGAGAAATCCCAACAGCAGCCAGCACAAACCAGGCAGACATGGCACCGGCATCATCATCCATGGTTCTTAAAAAAGCTTTGGGTTGATTTTTAAAGACTCTTCCGATGTAGGGATCTATTCCTCTGAAATTTCCATTAAAATAAAATTGTGTAACGGTATCAATCGCCATATCATGAATTAATTTTTCACTTTTATAAGGTTCATGAGTAGCAAAGTACAGCCACGGCGCTTGAATATCAGGTTCATTGGCCTGATTATAATTATTCTTCCCAAAAAATTCATCCAGCTGGGCAATAAAAGCATCTTCACCACCACACAGTGCTTTTAACCCTTTTATATCATAGGGAACCAACCACCGATATTGCCTGACTGTTCCCTGATACATGCCCCGGGCACCAACCCGATCAACATCATTTTTAGTGGGATCTGCAAAATCTTTCTTCCAATAAGATCGATACTGCCGAGCTTTGTTTTTATATTTTTCCGCCGCTTTAGTTCGTCCTAATTCCTGATAAATTTCAGAAAGTGCCCAATTATCATAACTTGACTCTAACGCTTTATCGGGAGAACCATAATCCAATCTTTCATTCTCACTCACCAAAGAATCAATAATAGAATGAAAGTCCACTTGATATCCTTTTTTGGAAGCATCCAGCAAAACGACATCTGCGTGCTCCGTCCTGACCGTTTGTGAAGGTTCATGATCAGTAGAAAAATCTTCTTTTCCGTGTTTATACATTTCAGCAATAGACCAAACCATATTCTGATAATCATCGGGATAGGCAAAAGACAACAAAGGCAGTTGGGTTTTATAATTATCCCAAATAGACCAACCGTTATAATAGGTCTTCTTCGATTTTTCCAACTTCCCATCAATGGCTCGATAACTACCGTCTTTTTCGGAAATGACGTAAGGGGATTGCAATACCCGATAAAGCAAGGAATAAAATAATTTTTTGCGTTCATGATCTCCTTTCACCTTTATTCGTCCTAACTTTTGGTTCCAGGCTTTTCGGGTAGCGTTTCTTAATTCAGAAAAAGACTGGTTCCCGATTGTTCGCTTTGCATGACTCGTATCTACCGATGAGAAACCCACTTTCAGGGTCACCTCTTTCGTTCCTTTTGGAAATTTCGCAAGAAACTGGTGATTCCCTACTTTCTTCCACTGCAGTGGAACATCTGCCTTTAAAGCGTAATAAATCTTATAAATTCCCCTGCTGCAAGTCGTTCCCGAACGAATAAAACCACTCGCTCCATCTTTATTAAAATGATGCTTTCCCTCCACAAAACGATTTTCTAATGCAAAGCCAAAATTTACATAGAGACCATTTTGTGCATTAGAAAACTTATAATGATGAACCCCTAATTTTTTATTTACAGTAAATTCAGCCTGTATTCCATTTTTAAAAGAAACAGCGTAATATCCCGGTTCTCCTTTTTGACTTTTTTTAATGAGTTTAGATTCTTTCTGAAAGTCTCCACTGTAAGGTCGAATCAATAAATTTCCTCCATCTCCCCGGCAGCCAACGCCTTCCATCCTATTGTGTGTAAATCCTATATACTTTTTTGCATAATATTCATACCCGGGGTGGGTATGGGGAAGGGTTTGAGGCCCGATGCTTATCATGCTAAAAGGGTAAGAGGCAGCAGGCGAAAGCTGACCATGATCTCCCGAAGTTCCTAAGAAAACATTGACCTCCTTCGCTACTTTCTCCTGAGCCCGAATCTGAGTCACGGAAAACAAAAACACGAGCAACAGCAAGACTTTTTTCATTTTTAAAATATTTACCATTAACCTTACTCTATAACAATATAAACACTTCATTTTTTATTATTTACTGTTTTTTAAAGTCCAAACTACCATTACCCTCTACTCGTTGGGATCATACACGGCCACTCCCACACGAGAATCTGCAGCTCCATAATATAAAAACCATTTGTCCTTAAAATAGACTAATCCTTCGGTAAAAACGGTTCCGTCCTTATATTGTCCTGTTTTTTCAAAATCCATTTCAGGAACAAAGAAGGGAGTGTCTAAACGCGCTAATACCTTTGTGGGTTTCTCTTTATCAAATAATATCTGTCCGGCACTGTACGCTCCCGAAGCATACTTGTTGGATTGATTTTCGTTCGTTGCATTCTTCCCGTTATAAATTAAGAGAATCCCATCCTTCGTCACAACGGCAGGAGGCCCACACTCCGTCAATTCACTATCAAAATATCCCTTGCGAGGAGAGGCTAAGATCTTTAACTCTCCTTTATCATCCAGCAAAGGCTTCCAATGTATTAAATCTTTAGAAGTCGCTGCATAAACATGATGTTCTCCCCAATACATAAAATATCGCTCCTTGATTTTCGTTATAACCTGTTTCCCTCCGATGACTTTCGTAACAATAGAAGCAGACTTTGTGGCCTTATTAAAAAATCGACCATGATAAGCTTTCTTAAAAACAGGTCCATATTTTTTCCAATGAACAAGATCTCTAGAGATAGCCACTGCTAGTCGTGGTGTCTTTTTATTCCATTGCGTATAAAACATGACATATTGCCCTTCCAGAGTTACAGCTACCCGAGGATCTTCACAGCCTCCCGGCCATTCCATCTCTTTTTGATCATCCTCTTCAGGAGCCAAAACGGGTTTTTTATCCCTCCTGATTATAGCTATCCCGTTTTTGCTGGCCGCCAGTCCAATTCTCGAAGTATGCCCACCAATACCCTGACCTCTGCCACTTTCGGCACGATAAAGGATAAAAATGCTATCCGACTTCACAACGGCCGCCGGATTAAATGTAGCATTCTTTTCCCAGCGAACAGAATCTTTTGTCATAGGACTAAACAACAAGGTATTTTTCGGTGAAATAACAGGATGGTGCACCGGTCGAACAAATGAACCAAGCGCCCACTTCGGTAATTGTTTATGCTGTGACATTCCATAAAAGGAACAAAACATTGAAATCATCCATAATATAGTTATCTTTTTTTTCATCTTTTTATTTCATTTTTGCTAAAACGCTTTACTAAATTTACGACAAATTTATAATAATAAAATTATTTTCCCTATATTTGTCTTAAAATTATACTCTTCTTATTCCATTCTATATCCATTGTAATAAAAATTAAAAGCAATTAACTAAAAGATTAAATATGAAAATCATTGCTATTCTCCCTCTCCTTTTCTTAACCCTCTTATTTAGCGTCCAAACAGCAGAGGCTCAGCAACATCATCCCTGGAGTCAATATGACACAACCGGATTTTTTACTCATCAGGTTATTACTAAAAAAGGATACACCCTTACTTTTGTAAACCTTGATTCTGCCTTTGACACACAAAAGATACCCAGACTTATTCATACTTTTTTTAAGGTCTATCCTAAAGAGGTAAAAACCTTTAATCCTTCCTCCACCTCCAAAGTAACTTTTATTATCGATCCTAAATATAAAGGCGTGGCAGCCACAGCAGGAGGGACAACCCGTTTTAATCCGACCTGGTTTAAAAGCCATCCTGAAGATATTGACGTCGTAACCCATGAAGTGATGCATATCGTACAGGACTACCACTCCGGTCATACTCCAGGCTGGCTTACAGAGGGTATCGCTGACTATGTCAGATATGTCTATGGGGTAAATAACAAAAAGGCTCATTGGACACTGCCGGATTATCAACCTAAACAAAATTTTGAGGATGGATATAGAGTGACGGCTCGCTTTCTGGCCTGGCTCACGAAAAATGGACATAAAGCCATTGTTAAAAAAATGAACAATGCCCTTCGTAAAGGAACCTACAAAAAAAACCTATGGAAGAAATGGACAGGAAAAACAGTCGAACAACTCTGGAAAGACTATAGCCAGCACCCTCAGATCAAATTAAGATATAAATAAATGGAGACAAGTTGAAGAAACCTTCCATGGCTAGGTAGATAAAATAATTTGCTAAAACGTTTTATTTTTCAAAAAAATAATTAACTTTAGGCTACTATTCCAATTCAGGGATAGACAAACTCTAATCTTTTAAACAGGTAATAAATGATTAAACCTCGACACATTGAGCTTACAGACAATGATTTAGTCTTCTTGTTAAAGCAAGGGGACAAAGTCGCATTTAATATCATATATAAACGGTATAAAAAGGATCTGCGAGCAGCAGCTTTTAACCGACTACATTCTGCAGATGATGCAAAAGATGTTGTTCAGGAAGTCTTTCTTAATTTATTTGCAAGATGTGACAAACTCCAAATTACGCAATCCTTAGAGGCCTACTTATATACGGCAATTAAATATAAATCATTAAACCATATCCGCTCCGATCATATTCGGAAAAAACACATTAAGCGGCTACAGGCGCCTTCTTCCTATTCAACAGAAACAAGTCCCTCCACCATACTTCACTTAAAAGAGTTAAATCAACAAATGAAGTATCTCATTGCCTCCCTGCCTAAAAAATGCAGACAAGTATATTTACTGAGTCGAAAAGAAGACTGCTCATATAAAGATATCGCAAATGAACTGAGTATCTCAGTAAGTACGGTTGAAAAACATATTATGAAGGCGTTGAGGATTATCCGAGCAGGACTTTATAACTACAACACGCACTGTTAAGAAAACCACTTTCTAATTATAAAATAATAATTTATCAATTTCAATTCCACGGTATCATGAATGTCTCAAAATCTCTTTCATTTGGTTCCTCTAAAAGTAGAGACCTCCTTTTGATTTAAACTTCCGAGGGAGAATCATCGCTATGAACATCTTAAAACATGAAAAATCATTACCTTCCATGAATTCTACAAACCCAATAACAACCACTCCAATAAAAAGGATATGTCCTTTTTTATTTTATGCTGTTTTTACAATATCCCTATTCATAGGTTGTACAAAAAAAGAAAAAGACTCGCAAATAGACCTTAAATTAGATACTACTTCTGTCTTTTTAAAACCCGATTCCAGCACAGAAGTCCTTATTCTAAAAGGGAATGGAACCTATACTGCGACCTCTTCCAATGACAGTATTGTCACTACTCAAATATCCGGAGATACCATTACGATCTCAGCCGGCGACCAATATGCTAATGCGAATGCATTTGTGGTCGTTTCCGATAAATATTTTAACCGCGAAATAATCTCCGTAACCATTAGCAGTCATAATGAACTGACACTCAGCAAGGATTCTATCCTGCTATCAAAACAACAAGCTCGTGATACTTTCAAAATACTGACGGGAAATAAGCCATATAATGTATCAATAACCGACACCTCAATCGCAAAGCTTTCCATACAGGGCAACCAAGTATATGTCACAGGAAAAAAGAATGGTAAAACGATAGTCAATATAACAGATGCGGTAGGTAAAACTTCCTCATTAGATTTACAAGTGAACGGGTCCAGATATGCCATGAATATGGGAACTTCTTATTTTGCATATGCCAACTTTGGAGACATTGCTTTAGTAGACAAATCCATCACAAAATTAAAGCAGGCAACCTTCGAAATTACCTGTAAGATAAATAGTTACCGTGGGCTACAAACCTTATTGGGTTTGGAAATTAATCTAATACTTCGAGGAAAGAATGATGATTATAAATCAACTCACCCCATAGAAATTGCCGGACTCCATGATGCTATAATGTTGCATTCGTCCTCTGACCTTCCCCTACACCAATGGGTACATATTGCATTGGTACTCGATTGTAATCAGACCGACATCCATCAAAAATATAAATTATACCTCAACGGCATTCAGGACTCCCTCATCGTGGATAAAAATGAAGATTCTCACTCGTATTTAAACTTAGCCTCCAGTAACGATGGAAATCGATTTGAAATTGGTCGTGCTGCCGGTCAGGATTTCAGAGCCTTGCGAGGAGAGGTGGCAGAAGCCAGAGTTTGGACCGTCGCCAGAACAGAAGAACAAATTAAAGAAAATCAATGTACTCTCAACACCAATGATGCCCAAGGTCTATTAGCTCGTTGGATCTTCTCTGCCGGAACCGAAACCTATTATATACAGGATATCAGTGGTGGAAAGTATGAAACCAATTTATACTTATCAGAAATTAACAATGGCGGAGGCTACAATATGACAATGGTTCCACAAGATGTATTTGTTGACAGCGGTTGCCCCTAGTTAAACTAAATGAAAATTTACAGAAAAGCTTAAAATATGTTAGTAAAAAGTTCCTTTATGAAAAATCTCAAATTTCCCGCCATCCTGATATTGTTGTTCATTTTCATGTCTTGTGAAAAAACAACGATTCATGACCCGATAGGAGCTAACATCCATCCTGTCTCCCAATTACATGCAAACTACAATAAGAACGATCAAAAAATAAAAATCAGCTGGGTCAATCCCGATGACACCTCCTTATTCAAGGTTGAAATTAGCTATAAACCGATAGATACTTCATCTGCTGCGACAAATAACCCAATATTGGTTGATGCTACTCCCAATGATACTTCCTCTATAGAAATTAAAGTCTCTGGGTTACACAATTATATGATTTCGGCAGTGGCCATCAATAAAGCCGGAATGAGATCTAAACCGGACACGGTCAAAGTAATCATTTCACAAAAGAATGACATCCCTTTGTTTTTAAAGAGAGCCGATACCCTCATGGAATCGTTAGTGACTCATTTTTTAGATGGTATGCCTCGGGGGATCTGGACCAATACCTTTCCAAAAGAAGATGGTTATTGGGATGGCGCTGCTACGGTTTGGGGACAGGGGGCGGCGTTCTCCGCCTATGCCGCATTGAAAAAAGTAGCCCAAAATCACCCCGTATATAAAGCAAAGTACCAAGACCTTTATGACGATCGATTATTCACCTCCATTAATAAATTTATCACCACTCAGGGACAAAAAGAAGAAAATGACGTACCCGCGTATGCCGTTTATCCGGCCAATGGCAATGAGCGATTTTATGATGATAATGTTTGGATAGGAATCGCTATGGCCAACCTGTATAAGACAACCGAAGAAACAAAATATCTGGAGAAATCTAAGTTAGTCTGGGATTTTCTTATGAGTGGAATGGATTCCGTTTTGGGAGGAGGAATCTACTGGAAGGAAAATCAAAAAGGGAAAAATACCTGCTCGAATATGCCTGCCGTGGTTTTGGCAAGTAAACTATATCGGGCTACACAAAAACAACAATACCTGGATAGCGCAAAAAGCATTTATAACTGGTGTAAATCAAAATTACAGGATCCAGCAGACTACTTATATTGGGACAATATTCAATATAACGATGAAGGTAAAATCTCCATTGATAAGGCCAAATATACTTACAATTCGGGACAGGCCATAGAAGCCGGCGCATTGTTATACGACATAACAGGGAACCAACAATACCTTACCGATGCCGAAAATACTGCCGGTTCTATATTTAAAAAATGGGGCACTCCATTTCATTCCTATACTTTAAACAAAACCTTTGTAGCCATCGATCCGGCCGGTGATGTGTGGTTCAGAGCTGTCATGTTGAGAGGGCTTATCGCCTTATACAAAATTGATGGAGATCGAAAATATATTGACGCATACGAAGATTTATTAGAACAAGCATGGCAATCAGACTGCAGAAATGAATACACCAACTTCTTTAATGATGACTTCCGAGGCGGTACTACTCAATCCGGATGGTCACTGTTAGCCGAAGCGGCAAGTGTTGAAATGTTGGCAAGAATGGCAGAAGTGGAATAAGAGAAATAGTATTAAAAAAAATTCTTTCTTAGAATGGAGGTTGAAGCTTCTTCAAGTGACATTATAATAGAAGGAAAGGGAAAGTGACATTATTAAAACTAAAATAACACACACATGAAAAATCGTTACCTCTTTCGGAAAAGAAAGGTTCCTTTTTTGAATCAGAAATTGTTTCTATTTACCATTTTAACAGGTATGATTCTGGGAACATCCAGCTTAGGGGGCTCTGCCAAAGGAATTGATCCTGTTTCTATTCAGGACAGACTTCCTCAACATGAAATTACAGGTATTGTGACAGATTCTACTTCCGGGCAACCATTGGTCGGAGCGAGTATCCAAGTAAAAGGGACTGAGAACGGAGCCATAACGGATAACAAGGGAGAATTCCAACTGGAAGCAGCGGATGATGCAATCTTAATTGTTAGCCTTGTTGGATACAATACAAAACAAATTTCTGTCGATGGTCAATCTAAAATAAGAATATATTTATCATCCGGAGCAACAGGATTAGATGAATATACTGTTGTGGGATACGGCCAACAAAAGAAAGTCAGCGTGGTAGGATCCCAATCTTCTGTAGAAATAGATGAATTAAAACAACCGGTGGCTAATTTAAGCACCATGCTGGCCGGTCGGGTATCCGGTATTGTAGGGGTTCAGCGATCCGGACTACCGGGAAGTAATACCGCAGACATCTGGATTAGAGGAATCTCTACCTTCGGGAATAGTTCCAGCGGTCCCTTAGTCATCATAGACGGTGTAGAAGGACGAAACTTAAATGATCTCGATCCGGAAGATATTGCCTCTTTTACCATCTTAAAGGATGCTACAGCCACGGCTGTTTATGGAGCTCGTGGAGCGAATGGCGTCATTATCATCAAAACAAAAAGAGGCGAAATAGGCAAAGTAAAACTCATGGCCAATTATATGGAGGGAATTACGGCCTTTACCAAAACTCCCAAAATGACCAATGCTAAAAATTTTATGAACCTTAAGAATGAAGCCCGAGAGGCTTCCGGTATTGATCCATTATATTCTCAACCTTATATTGATAGTACGCTAAATCCTTCTGCTAATCATTATGTATATCCCAATGTAGATTGGATGAAAAAGCTCTTCAAACAATTAGCTCACAACAGAAGACTCAACTTTAGCGCAACCGGAGGTAAAGAAAATTTTAAATTCTACTCTTCCGTATCCTACTATGAAGAATCTTCGTTATTAAAAACAGATGCACTACAGAAGTATGATGCTACTACAAAATATCAGCGGTATAATTTCGTTTCGAATATAGACATGAATTGGACTAAAACAACACGCTTTTTCTTAGGCATCAATGGTTATATCTCAAAGTTTAATGAACCGGGAGCCGGAGCTTCCTCAGCATTCTCAGAAGCCATGAGTGCCAGCCCGGTCAGGTATCCCGCCATGTATCCCGGGAATCTGGTTGCAGCCATTGCAGAAGGCAGCAATCCTTCTCCCAATCCTTGGGCAGACATCACCCAAACGGGATACAAAGAAAATTTCGAATCTCAAATATCAAGCACCATCCGCTTAAACCAAGACCTTAACTTTCTTTTAAAAGGATTAACCGGAGAGTTACAATATTCATTTGACACTCGTAGTACGAGTGCTCAATCAAGAACCAGGCAACGTAGCGTTTTCTTCTTGAACCAATCTAAGCCCTACAAATCTGACGGTTCTCTGAATCTTGAACAAGTTATTGCTGGATCCGACGACTTAGGTTATGATCACAGCACTTCTCAGGAACGACAGTTTACCCTGCAGGGGCAGTTGAACTGGCATCGTTCCTTCGGAGAGCATGACCTGGGAGCCGTATTGGTCTATAGTCAATACAGCCATCCCAATCCGAACGCAGATAATATTAAAGATGCCATTCCTACCAGAAGACAAAATTTTGCGGGAAGATTCACCTACGGATTCAAAGACCGATATTTCGCTGAATTTGATGCGGGATATACCGGATCCCAAGTTTTCTCTCCGGAAAACAGATACGCTTTCTTTCCTTCCTTAGGAATAGGATGGGTGCTCTCCAGGGAAGATTTTTGGGCTCCTTTATCTAATATCTTTAGTTATTTCAAAATCCGATATTCCAATGGATATACAGGGGCCATCGGCGGAACACGATTCGACTATATTACTACCATCACCCAAAATGCAAAAGGAGCTAATTTTGGGACACAAGGCGACAAAGCCGGTTATGACGGGATAAATATTTCTCACTACGGAGCGATTGTAAGATGGGCGAAATCTCATGATCAGGACTTTGGATTAGAATTCAATCTTTTAGACAACAAACTCTCTTTTGTCTTAGACTACTTCAGAAAATACAGAACCGGTATCTTCTTAACACGTGCTAATTTTCCGGGATTTGCAGGACTCCAATACCAACCGGACGGCAACTTCGGGAAAACCATCAATGAAGGATTTGACGGAACGGTAGAGTTAAAACCTATCCCTATAACAGATAAATTATCTGTTGCCTTCAGAGGAACCTTTACCTACAACAAAGATAAATTACTCGAAAATGGAGCTGCCCCCTATGAAGAACCCTGGATGGATCCACGGGGACAAAAAATCCTAAATAACTATGGCTATGTAGCAGAGGGGTTATTCCAGAGTGAAAAAGAAATTGCTAATCATGCAGATCAAACAGGAGTTGGGGGCAACCCTCGGGTAGGAGATATTAAATATAAAGACTTAAATGGAGATGGCGTTATCAATGCCTACGATCATACCTATATCGGTCATGGAGATGTTGCTCCGCTCACTTATGGATTTGGTGTTAACTTTCAATATGGAAACTTTTATTTGAGTGCCTTCTTCCAGGGTGTACAAGGTGCGGATCGAATGATAAGTGGAAATGCCAGAAGCCCTTTTGCTAACTCAGAAGATGATAATGTTTTTGCAAAAGCCACAGACCGATGGACAAAAGAAAATCATGCTACCCATCCTTTTTATCCCCGATTGGCCTATGGAAAAGTTGCTAACGCAAATAATAATGTAGCCAGCACCTGGTGGGTAAGAGACATTTCTTTTATTCGATTTAAGACGTTAAATTTTGGCTACCGCCTCCCCAATAAAATATTTGGGAACACAGGATTTAAAGATGCAAAAATCTATTTCAATGGCGTCAATTTGTTATACTGGAGTCCATTTAAATTATGGGATCCGGAAATGAATACAGGGAATGGGAATACCTACCCCAATACAAGAAACTTAGCCATAGGTATCAAAATTCATTTTAATTAAAAAACTGTACTTTATGAAATCTGGAATATATGCTATTGTTCTTCTCATAATAGCGACAACCACAACCCTCACTTCCTGTAAGAAGTTTTTAAGTCAAGAGCCGGATGTCACCCTCTCGGCAGATTCTATTTTTGCTAATCTAAAAAACACACAAAAGTATTTAGCCCAGGTTTATGCCAATGTGCCGGATCCTTATGCAAACCGAGGAGGATGGAGCGCCGATGATGGTTCTTTCAACCAACTGTCGGACGAGTCCAATTATTTTGCAGAGCACGATTTCGACATTAGCGCTTTTAAATACAATACGCTCTCTGCTTCTTTCGGTGCTTTTGAAACTTTATGGCCGGAATATTATAAACCGGTTCGTACCGCCACCGATTTTATCAATAAAATAGACGGAGCCAACTCCAGAGAAGTATCCGATTACTTAAAGACACACTTTAAGGCAGAAGCCCGCGCCATGCGTGCTATCTTTTATTATTGGATACTTCGCTTATATGGGCCTGAAGTCATCCTTAAAAAGCCATTGCCTATTGATGCTTCTAATAAAGATTTAGCGCTTACACGAAGCCCCTTTGATTCTTGTGTTACTTACATCGTTACACAATTAGATAGTGCTTATAATGAGCTAAAATCTATTTCTACCGGTAGCCAGCCTACCAATCTGCCCTTGAATAATGAGTACGGCAGGGTCACCACCGGTGTTTGTAAAGCCTATAAAGAAAAAGTTTTATTATTAGCTGCCAGTCCGCTATTTAACGGCAATTCGATGTATAAAGATATTGTGAATCCCGATGGAACCCATTTATTCCCTTTGACCTATGACAAAAACAAATGGAAAAAGGCTGCGGATGCAGCAAAGGATTTCATTGATGAATTCGTTCCCAATACCTATGAATTGTATACCGTAAATGATACCAGCGATTTTATGGCAGCTTACAAAGCCACACGTGACGTCATTTCAACAGACTGGAATAAAGAATGGATCTTCGGCAAATCAATGAGTGGATCCGTAGGTCATTACAATTATAATGGCATTCCCAAATTGGTTGGCTACGGAACAGACGTAGATAAAGGAGGTGGCTATACCGCCATTAATCAGGCCATGGTAGATGCTTACTTTATGAAAAACGGAAGAAGTATTGATGATCCCTCATCCGGATATCAAAAATCCGGCTTTTCTCAATTCAGAAGCCCTTATGACATCAAAAAACGGAAAACTTTTAACCAATGGGTCAACAGAGAACCGCGTTTTTATGTAGGGGTAACCTATAACAATAGTTATTGGATGAATCAGGGAAATAGCTCCGAAGAAGTCATTGTTAATTTCGAATACCACGGAAACTCCGGAAAGATTCAAAGCGATCATGATTATTCTTCTACCGGTTATTTATTACGGAAAAACATCACCGTGGGAAATGATGACAGAGGCTGGTGTCTTTTAAGATTGGCAGAAATCTATTTGGATTATGCAGAAGCCTTAAATGAATATGATCCGGGAAATCCCGATATCTTAAAATATCTCAATAAAATCAGAAAAAGAGCCGGAATTCCCGAATACGGAAACGGAAGTGATGAGCTTCCTGTTCCTTCTTCTCAGAAAAAAATGAGAGAAGCTATTCACCACGAGAGAAGAGTGGAATTGGCCTTTGAAGGGGTCAGATATTTTGATCAACGAAGATGGCTGACTGCCGCTAAAGAGCTCAGCACGCCGGTAAGAGGAATGAATGTAGATGGAGACGGGGCCGATTTTTACAAGCAAAAAGTCATACAAAACATTTCTTTTACCAAAAGATGTTACTTGTGGGCGATCCCCAGTTCCGAAATAAGAAAAGATGCCAATCTCACCCAAAACTTAGGTTGGTAGCAGACAAGATTAAATATATTGATGAAGAAAATACAATATTATGAAAGCTAATCTCTATAAAAAACAACAACGATCTCTCCTTCTGAGCTTGTGCGGAATTTTATCTGTCGTATCCTTATTTTTCACAGGATGTGCCAAGTGGGACACGCTAAAATCTCCGGATGAAGGAACAATTTACATGGCTCAGGCATATTCTGATCGATCAGAATTAAAAATCTTTAAGATTGATCAACCTCAAACCTTTACTTTTGGAGCTTCTGTTGCCGGCTTTAAAGGAGCACAGAACAATACCGATGTTGAATTTGAAGTAGACAATTCCTTACTCTCACAATTCAATAAAGGACATGCATACCTGGGGTATGATTTCGTTCCACTCCCGGACGATGCTTACTCTATCTCCGACCTAAGCACAACAATAGAACAAGGGAAACAAGACTCGAAACCTCTTTCCTTTTCTATACAAGCAGATAAATTGGATCCTTCCGTGGACTACTGCTTGCCGATTAAAATAAAATCTGTATCCAACGGTACGATCGATACTTCCTTAAACGTAAGCTATTTCATGATCGACTCCCTTTATATTCGTTCAAGAGATGTGACGGGACAGGGCAAGTTAAGTGTCAGCAAGGAAAATAACGGCGGAGCAGATGCTACCGAAGGCTCTGTCAGGCTTACCGATAATGATTACACAACAAAGTTCCTATATGAATTTGAGTCCGACTCCTGGATGCAGTTAAAATTGGATTCAGCCATCCAATTAAATGCCTATACTCTTACTTCGGGGAATGATGCCCCTGAAAGAGATCCAAAGAACTGGGAAATACAAGGCTCAAAGGATGGAAATACCTGGACCACCCTCGATGAACGCACCGACTACGCTTTTACAAGCAGACGACAAACCATCACTTTTGAGTTTAATAAACCCGATGGGAAGGCCTATCAATATTACAGGTTCCTCGTTCACGATACCAATGGATCCAATTTATTCCAACTAACTGAATGGCGATTGTTACAATACTATTAGATCTTGATATAAAAATCTTTATTGCAACACAGAGGTCTGACAGTGGACTTTTGTCGATGTATGAGAATAAGCGAATCAACTTCTTCGCCTCCATTGCGGTTGAAAATAAAGCGAAGTTTTAGCATTTCGGTAAGTAATAAGTATAGGCTTTGAAAAACTTGTAATTGTGAGAAAATAATCTCAGCATCATTCTCTTTGAATCGCAATGGGCGTAGAAAAAGTACAATAGTCGCAATGGGAACGACACTTCTTCAGCTCGAGACTCACTGTGGAAACCCCTCTGCAAAATGTTCTGTGGTATAAAGCGTAAACTTTTATTGTACTACAGAGACTCACCGAGGACGTACAGAGAACCGCCGAGAATTTTTCTCTACTCATGAGTGAAAGAAGAAAATAGCTTCGCGTCCATTGCGACTCTCTGTGAACATTTCGGTTAAAATAATGCAAACCCCAAGGTTACTACAATAGCCTAGTCAACTAATGACTTAATCAACTAATCCACCATTAAGCCTGCACTTCTGCTGCATCTTTCTGACCTATCCATCCTTTTTGCAATAGAAATTCAGCAATCTGTACGGCATTGGTAGCAGCTCCTTTCCTCAGATTATCTGAAACCACCCATAGATTTAATGTTTTACTCTGAGTTTCATCTCTACGAATCCGTCCTACAAAGACTTCGTCTTTTTCATGTGCATCCAGAGGCATCGGATATTTCAGATGATCAATATCATCAACTACCACCACGCCGGGAGCTTCTGAGAGTATTGTTCTGATATCTTCCAGGGTGTATTCCTTTTCGAATTCCACATTTACAGATTCGCTATGTCCTCCCATCACCGGAATCCGAACGGCAGTAGCCGTCAGTCGAATACGATCATCCCCAATAATTTTATTGGTTTCTTTCACCAATTTCATTTCTTCTTTAGTGTATAAATTTTCCTGAAACACATCAATATGTGGAAGTGCATTTCGATCGATTGGGTAAGGATATGCCATTTCACCTTTTTTCCCTTCTCGCTCATTATTCATTTGATCGACAGCTTTTTTCCCACTTCCCGTCACCGATTGATAGGTACTAACGACAACTCTCTTAATGCCAAACTTATGATGCAATGGAGCCAGGGTCATCACCAATTGTATGGTAGAACAATTGGGGTTAGCAATAATTTTATCTTCGGGAGTCAAGGTATCGGCATTCACTTCCGGAACCACCAATTTATTATTCGGATTCATCCGCCAAGCAGAAGAATTATCGATTACTGTTGTTCCGGCTTCAGCAAATTTAGGAGCCCATGCCAATGAAGTACCTCCTCCTGCCGAGAAGATAGCCACATCTGCTTTCATGGGAATAGCAGTCTCTGCATCTACAACTTTATATTTATCGCCTTTAAAATCAATTTCTTTTCCTACCGATTTTTTAGAGGCCACCGGTATCAATTCATCTACAGGGAAATTTCTTTCTTCCAAAACTTGCAACATCTTGGTTCCTACCAATCCGGTTGCACCAACAACTGCTACTTTCATTTTTTTAAATTTTTGCTTATAATTCAAATAATAAGACTGGCAAAGATACGATTTCTATGAGGAACTATTTATTAATGTAATCAAATTTTGATATATTTATGACATGAGACGCCATCTCCTTATCTTTCTATTTTCTTTTTATCCTTTCATACTTTGGTCACAAATATCGGAAACTTTTGAGGATGGAGACTTTACCAATAACCCGGAATGGATAGGCGATACGGCTTTTTTCAGGGTACGACAAGGAATGCTTAATAGTAATTTTCAGGGAATCGATAACAAGTTCCAGGCTCACTTTAGTCTAAGCACAAAATCTTCCTCCGTAAAAAGTACCGTTTGGAAATTCTGGGTCAAAACCAAGACGACTTCAAGCAACAACTTCATACGGATCTTCCTCACCTCTCAAAAGAAAAGACCACGCCCTGATACGGTCGATTATGGTTATTTTGTAGAAGTCGGGGGCTTATCCGATCAGGTTATCTTATACAAAAAAGACCGGTTGAATAAAACAAAGCTTATTGAAAGTGCAACCCACATTACCGACGGGAAGGAGATGAAAATAAAAGTAATCTGTAATGCTGATTATCAATGGCAATTATTTACCGATAATTCAGGATCGGGAAAAGAATATAGTTTGGCCGGAGCAGCTTCTGACTCCTCTTTTCCAAGCAGCCAATATTTTGGTATTGAGATTTTCCAAAGAGGGAAAACATTAAGTCAAACCCATTGGTTTGATGACATTACTGTGCATACTTATTTCCCGGATACGCTACCTCCAACTCTAAATCAACTATTTGTAGAAGACTCTCAACATTTACGACTAGACTTTTCAGAACCTTTATTAAAAAAACAAATTACAACTCAGAATTTTTTCTTGAAATCTCAAAATCCGGAATCGCTTACTTTTTCCAGAGGGAATGCTTCTATAGAATTAGGTTTTTCTCAAGCTTTTCAGGAAAAAACGCCCTATTCTCTTAATATCAAAGATCTTCCGGATCTTTCTAAAAATCAGTTGGATACCACCGGCAGATTTGTTTATTACCTTCCTCAAAAACAGGACATTGTCATCAGTGAAATTTATCCGGATCCTAAAAATTCCCATGGTTTGCCCCCGGCAGAATTTCTGGAGCTCTATAACAAAAGTGAGTATCCTATCAATCTCACCGGATGGAAAATTTGTGACAAGGTGAGATGTGCCACCTTCCCTAATTACCTATTAAAAAAAGACAGCCTTTTAATTGTTTGTTCTCCAAAAAAAGTAGCAGATTTCAGTACTTATGGAAGTGTCATTGGGGTATCTCAATTTCCCAGTTTAAACAACGGCAATGAGACCCTATCCCTGAAAAATAAAAAGGGAAATTTGATACACCAAGTGCATTATACTAAAGAGACTTACGGGAATAGAAATAAATCAAACGGAGGATGGTCGTTGGAAATGCAATACCCACAACATCCCTGTCTGGTCACAGGGAATTGGACTGCCTCCCATGCAGATATTGGAGGCAGTCCGGGACAAATTTCTTCCCCGGGTTCTCCCCCATCCATTCTTTTGACTCATCTCACAGTGGAAGATTCTCTGCATCTTGGTCTACAATTAAACATTTCGACCGACAAGGCCTCTTTAAATAAGGCTCGTTTCACGCTCAATAAACACAATATAAAGCAAATCCTTCTCTACAGCAGCCAGTTTCAATCCGGATACCTCCAAATTATATTAGAAAAACCCCTTCAAAAAAGTAAACGATATATCCTTCAGATCAGTGGACTCAAAAACTGTGGTCTTCAATCAAAGAAGAAACTCCAAACCTCCTTTGTGATACCCGAGGAAGCTGTAAAAGGAGACTTATACTTCAATGAAATCTTATTTAACCCTCTAAAAAGAGGAGCAGAATTTATAGAAATCTATAACAATTCAAATAAAGTCATCGATTTAAGCCTATTATATCTTGCAAATAAAAGACAGGGAGAATGGTATCAGACCTATCCGGCCTCCCCAACATCCTATTATTTATTTCCCGGAGAATATGTTGCTATCACAAAAGATAAAACCTATTTATTGCAGCAATATTCTCCCAAATTTCCTGATCACATTTTGGAAGTTGATCATCTCCCTTCGCTTCCAAATGCTGCCGGAAATGCATATTTATTAGGGGTTTCAAAACAGCTACTGGATCACTTTTCTTATACTGCTAAAGATCAAAGTATCATTCTTCACAATAAAAAAGGAGTCTCTCTAGAAAAGATTTACCCGACGATCTCCTCCACTTCTATTGATCATTGGGTTTCAGCTGCTTCCAATTATAATTTTGCCAGTCCGGGTTATCGTAATTCGCAATACCAACTTCCCGGCTCTCAGAATATTCATTTTGAAATAAAACCAAAGACATTTTCACCGGATCATGATGGGAGAAAAGATGTTACTTTCTTAACCTATAGCCTGCCTCCGGGATATTCGGGGAAAATACTCATTTTCAATGAACAGGGCATCCCGGTCAAACATTTACGAAAAAACATTTCCCTGCCCACAAGCGGAAAAATAGCCTGGGATGGTAAAGATGATAAAGGAAAAATACTTCCAACAGGAATTTACATATTTTTCATCGAAATTTATCACCCAAAGGGAGAAACAATCCATAAAAAACTACCGGTGGTATTGGTAAAGAAAAAATAAGGTCTGCAATAGCTTACTACTGCAGACCTTCAACAATCCTAACACTAATGAAAAAGTTACTTATTAGGTTGTGGTGTACGTTTCAAATAAGGTTTAATCACCTCATGTCCTTTTGGAAACTGAGTAGGAATATCTTCCTCTTTTACATTTCCTCCAATATATACATCTTCACCATCTTTCCAATCAGCAGGGGTGGAAACACTGTAATCAGCAGTTAGCTGTAAGGAATCCAAAGCCCGCAAAATTTCCAAGAAATTACGTCCTGTAGATGGCGGATAAGTTAGGGTTAATTTCACTTTTTTGTCCGGTCCGATAATAAATACGGTACGAACGGTTTTCTTTGCTAATGCATCAGGATGAATCATACCATAAAGATTAGCTACCTTCTGGTCGGTATCTGCAATGATGGGATATTGTACATCCGTATTTTGTGTTTCATTGATATCTTTAATCCATCCTCTGTGTGAATCAGCAGTATCAACACTTACAGCAAGAATTTTAGCATTCCGTTTTGCAAAATCATCTTGCAACTGAGACATACGTCCTAATTCGGTAGTACAAATTGGAGTATAATCTGCCGGGTGAGAGAATAAAATCACCCAACCATCTCCTATAAAGTCATAAAAATCGATTTCACCTTGACTGGTGTCTGCCTGAAAATTCGGCGCTGTTTCTCCTAATAATAAACCCATTTTTTATATTTTTTAAATTGGTAAATTTTTTTTACAACTGCAAAGATATAAAAACTCTACCAATTCTATAGGGTATTAGGATATTTTTTTTATTTTTTAATTCTCTTTAACTTTTTTGCGTCGATGCATAATGATTCTTACTACCAAATACAACACAGCTCCAACTAAAAAGAAAATGATTCCATAATCATGACCGGTCAATTGTAATATAACACCGGCTAGCAGCAATACAAAAGCAACAACGAGCAATATTTTTGACATAAAGTACTAATTCATTTTTAAAGGAGCTACCAATTTAAAAGTGGGAATAATCACTTCAAAAGTAGATTTATCTTTTTGATTCTCCATTTGGAATACTCCTTTCATTTGTCCAATTCCTGTCGTAAGTTTCGTTCCCGAAGCATAAGAATAAGAATCCCCGGGTAAAATAATCGGCTGTAGCCCTCCTACGCCATTCCCTTCTATTTCAGACCTTTTGGTACTATGAGAATCCAAAATGTACCAATGTCTTCGGATCAGTTTAATTGGAAAAGAATTGTCATTTTCAATTTTGATCCTGTATGCAAACATATATTCTCTCTTCGCCGGCTTAGAATATTCCGGTTGGAAAAAAGATTCTACACAAATGGTGACACCTTTTGTAATTTGCTTAATCATGCAACTATAAAAGTAGGGATTTATTTCTCCGTAAAAAAATTAATTTTCTCTTAGAAGAACCAGAGAAAGGAAAAAGATAAAGACCGGAAGGGCTTATTTATTAAAAATTTCTTTCAATTTACGAACCAAGTCTTGACCTCTCAAGTTTTTAGCAATTATCTTTCCGGAGGGATCCAACAAGAAATTAGAAGGAATACTAACAACATTGTATAACCTGGCTGCTTCGCTATTCCAGCCTTTCAAATCACTTACCTGGGTCCAATTCAAATGGTCTTGTTCAATAGCATCTGTCCATCGATCTTTGTTCCGATCTAAGGAAACCCCAAGAATTGTAAACTTTTGATCCTTAAATTGTTGGTAGGCAGCCACCACTCTGGGATTCTCTGCCCTACAAGGACCGCACCAACTGGCCCAAAAGTCTATTAACACATATTTTCCCTTAAAAGAGGACAGACTCACCGGTTTTCCGTCTACATTTTTCAAAGTAAAATCAGGCGCTTCCGCTCCTTTAGCGGTCACTAACTTCGCCTGAATCGCCTTTCCGGCCATCTTCCCAAAGTCAGACTGTTGTACTTCATCAGATAAGGAATGATATAATTGTCCCATCTCTTGAGGAGAAAAAGATTGGGCTCCTTTTAATAAGGCAAAAAGACTTGCCAACGCATCTTTATGATACTGGATGAAAGCCAAGCCTGTACTTTTAATTTCTTCACGTAACTTTTCGGCCTCCTTCTTCAATGCAGCAAAAGCAGCAGAATCCTTTGGGGATGAAAGTTGAGCTGCTTTTGCATTCAATGCTTTCACCTTCTGCAATATAGGAATAAATTCTTTTTGGTATTGCTGCATATCCACACTTTGTTGATTTCCTTTTAAATCAACAATAGGGAAATCTTTTAATGATCCACTTATATTTAAGGTATCTCCGGGCGAGACAACTAAAAGAAGAGGGAGATCAACCTCTTGACTCTTTAAAGCTAAGATCGTCTGAGAGGATTTTAATTTTCCATTAAGCTCAAAACGACCTTTTTTAATCGTTGAATGTGATACTCTCTTATTGGTTTTGACATTTATCAGCGTCACTTTCCCCCCTGCTGCCCCTGTTAAATGTCCCTGAATAACAAAAGCTGTGTTTTCTTTTACTCCCTGACCATCGACCGTCAGGACAAAGAAGAAAACACAGCTTAATATAGCAAGAAAGAATGGCTTCACTACTATTTAGTTTAATACTTCAGCCAACTTATTTTTTAAATCATCCCCTCTTAGGTTTTTAGCAATAATCTTCCCACTCGGTCCAATCAAGAAGTTTGCAGGGATAGCTTGAATTCCATATAGCTTAGCTGCCGCACTGTTCCATTTTTTCAAATCAGAAACCTGTGTCCACAACAAGCCGTCATCTTTTATGGCTTTTGTCCAATCTTCTTTATCCGAATCCAAAGATACACCAAGGATTGTAAAATCTTTATCTTTATATTTTTTATAAGTAGCTACCACATTAGGATTTTCTGCTCTGCAGGGACCACACCAGCTGGCCCAAAAATCTACCAATACATATTTTCCTTTAAAGGAAGATAGAGATACCGATTTCCCTTCCGGAGTCTTTAAGGTAAAATCGGGCGCTGTAGCTCCCACTTTTGTTTTTTGAGAAGATGAAATCTTCGCTCCGATACGACTCCCATATACACTATTTTGAACGGAGGTATCCAGTCCGGAATAAAGGGATTGTAACTTGTCATCATCCAGTCTCATCATTACACTTTGTAGAGCAATAGCACTAACAATAGATTTAGGATGTCCACTAATAAAGTCATCCGTCTTTTGATCAATAACAGCACCTAAACTGTCCATGACATTCCTTACAGAATCCATAGCATCCTGATTTTTTGTTGAACTCGCCTGCATATATTTCCCTTGTAGCTGACGAATTTGAGGCATGAAGGGCTTCTGTATATCCATATATTCCTGTAATGCTTTATTATTAGGGGTTCCGGAGACAGAAATTTTACCCATTGCCATAGAGTCGGCATTTCCGGTAATACTAATATTGCCGGGTTCCAAGATTACAGGAAAACCTGCACTATGATCAGCAGTAAGGATTTGGGCAAAAGTGGGTTGCTCTACTTTTCCCGAAATATTAAAGGAACCATTGTTTACAGCAATAGTATCAAAAACAGGGATACCGCTCACTTGTTTTCCCAGATATAGCACAGAATCTTGAAAATTGGAAATTTCTCCTTCTATGTTATATTCATCCGAATTCGATTGACAAGCTGACAACAAAAACACACCTACAGCAAGACCTAAAATGAGCCTTTTCATAAAAATCTTTTTTAATTTTAAACTAATAAAACAGTCCCCGTCTCGAGAGACAGGGATCCTTTACAATTTGCAAAAATAAAGAAAGTAACTACGACCACAACTACTTAAAGCGTTAAAGTTCTAAAAAAACTTACCGGTGTCTCTTTTTTAACACCTTCATAACATCTTCTAAGACATACCCTTTGGCAACAAGCAAGACGAGATAATGGTACAAAAGATCCGCTCCTTCATTAAGAAACAACTCTTCATTATCATCTTTCGCTTCTATTACCAATTCCACCGCCTCTTCTCCCACTTTTTGGGAAACCCTATTGATTCCTTTTTCAAATAGGGACGCAGTATAAGATGTTTCTGTAGGATTTTGATGCCGGTCAATAATCGTATTTTCCAATTCAATCAGAAAATTATCATTTTCATTTTTCTCATCAAAGCATGTATCGCTGCCGGTATGACAAACGGGACCTGTAGGACGCGCCATAATCAAAAGAGTATCTTGATCACAATCTGTTTTTACTTCTTCCACTATTAGAAAGTGACCACTTTCCTCTCCTTTTGTCCATAATCTTTGCTTAGAACGACTGTAAAAAGTCACCTTCCCAATTTCTAATGTTTTGTTAAGAGATTCCTGATTCATATATCCCAACATAAGCACTTTATGGGTAGAAACATCCTGAATAACAGCAGGAACAAGCCCATCAGAAGATTTTGAGAAATCTACGTCCATTTTATTATTAATTTTTGCCTTATAATAAGGGACAAAAATACGATAGATTAATGACTTTTCGTACCTTGCCGTTTTTTATAATACAAAAACTTATTTTTATGCAAGTGGTAAAAAAAGGTGATACCGTTAAGGTGCATTATCACGGGAAATTGAATAGTGGAGAAACTTTTGATACCTCTGAGGGGCGGGATCCTTTGGAATTCAAAGTAGGATCAGGAAACGTGATCGCAGGATTTGAAAATGGTGTATTGGATATGCAACCGGGAGATAAGAAAACTTTAGACATTCCGGTAGATCAGGCTTATGGACCACGTAATGATGAACTTATCCTGGAATTCCCAAATGAAAAGCTGCCGGAAGACTTAAAACCGGAAGCCGGGATGCAATTGCAACTAAGTAGTCAAGACGGACAGGTTTATCCGGTAATTGTAACAGAAGTAAAAGAAGAAGGAGTCGTATTGGATGCCAATCATCCTTTAGCAGGTAAAGACTTGGTCTTTGATATCGAATTGGTAGACATCGTCTAAACAACTCTTTATAGCATCATTATGCTCTTCGTCCGACAGATCCCAACACCTTAAAATGAAGGGCTTCTGTCGGGCTTTTTTATATCTTTTTTATTTTTGCTTTTATTAAATAATATTCGTTTATGTCATTGCAACAATATCATTTTACCGTCGCAGAACGGTTTTTACAATATGTTCAAGTGGATACCCAATCGGACCCTTTCGCCGTCCAATTTCCATCTACCGAAAAACAAAAGGATTTAAGTCGCATTCTAGTCAAGGAACTGAAAGAAATGGGAGCGGAAGAAGTAGAAATGGATAAAAACGGATATGTTTATGCTACCCTCCCTTCTACCTCTACCAAGGAACTTCCTGTTCTTTGTTTTTGTTCACATGTAGATACTTCACCCGACTGTAGCGGAACGCATGTAAAACCCATTGTTCATGAAAATTATGACGGAGAATCTATACCTTTACCTGATGACAAAACACAAGTGCTACTGCCGGAGAATCACCCTGATTTAAAAAACAAAGTTGGAGAAGATATTATTACGGCTAGCGGAAAAACTTTACTTGGTGCTGATGATAAATCCGGCGTAGCTATTATCATGGATGCGGCCCATTTTTTATTGCAACATCCGGAAATAAAGCATGGAAAAATACGGATCTTATTTACCCCGGACGAAGAAGTAGGAAAAGGAGCAGATAAAGTAGACCTGGAAAAACTCGGTGCCGACTTTGGTTATACGCTGGACGGTGATATCAGAGGAGCCTACGAAGATGAAAATTTTAATGCCAATGAAGCAAAGATAGAAATAGAAGGAATTGCCACCCATCCCGGATCTGCTAAAGGGAAATTAGTCAATGCTATTAAAGTTGCATCCTCTATCATTGAGGCCTTGCCCAAGCTCCAGATTTCCCCGGAATCTACCGAAGAAAAAGAAGGGTTTATTCATCCGGTAAATATTGAGGGAAATGTAGAAAAGGCTACAATTTCTTTTATTCTCCGAAGCTTTTCAGGCATAGAATTAAATCAATACAAGGATATTTTAGAAGGTTATTTAAATCAAGTTCTAACCGACTATCCCGGAGCAAAGGGACAGCTAGAAGTAAAAGCACAATATAGGAACATGTATCAAATTATCGCTAAGCATCCTAACATTTCCAAATTTGCACTGCAAGCCATTAAAGAGAGCGGAATAGAGCCACACCATAAACCTATTCGTGGAGGAACGGATGGGGCTATGCTATCCTTTAAAGGACTCCCTTGTCCAAATATCTTCACCGGACAACATGCATTTCATTCCAAACAAGAGTGGATTAGCATACAAGACATGCAAAAAGCAGTGGAAGTGGTCGTTCGCCTATGTCAAATTTGGGAAAAAGAAAGCTCCTAATTTTTAATACCTTTAAAGCGTTGCTCCCATCATCGCTCCTACGGCACCTCCGACAATAGCTAGAACCATGATAATTAAATAAATAATGGTCAAAATACCTACAAATTTAAAAAAGCGATAGAGGCTATACATCCCTTTGTTCAGTTTTTCCTGATCCATGCCCATCACTGCCTTTTTAGTCCTACCGGCAAATCGGTACAGATAAAGACAGGGAACAAAATATAATACAGCTAAGCCAATATACAGTATACTTGCCCCAATACTGGCACCCCCAGACATAAACAGGTTGTTGCCTACATCAGAATTTGACAAGTTTGCCATAAAAAGACTCATCAAACTTCCGATAAACAAGCCCGATAAGGCAATAAGTATGGCTAAAATAATCCCTAAAACAGCCAAGAAACGAGCCCATTTTGTTGCATCTAAAAGGTGTATTTTCGCTTGTTCATCGACAACAAGTTGCTTCTCTTCAAAGATTTCTTCTTCCATTATTGTATTTTTGCCTTAAATATATAACTTTTTTGTACATTCTATAAAATTTTGAACTATATTTTGCCCCCTGTATTTTTAATTGGAGGACGATTCCCCCTATCTAAATTTTGTTAAAAAAGGAGAAGTGATGCCATACAAAAATATTAAGCTCAATAAAAACAAAACCAACAGCATAGTCCATATTCAGCTAAACCGTCCGAAAGTCTTGAATGCCCTTAATTTCGAGTTAATGGATGAATTAAGCCGCACACTGAAAGCCCTGGATAATGAAAAGAACACCCGCGCTATTGTAATCTCAGGAAATGAAAAAGCTTTTGCTGCCGGGGCAGACATTAAAGAAATGGCAGATAAAGGAGCAATGGAAATGTACCGGAAAGACCCTTTTGCCATTTGGGATGACATTCCAAAAATCAAGACCCCACTGATTGCAGCAGTTAGTGGCCATGCGCTGGGGGGCGGTTGTGAATTAGCCATGATGTGCGACATTATTGTTGCCAGCGTGACGGCACAATTTGGTCAACCGGAAATAAAATTGGGAATTATTCCCGGTGCAGGTGGGACTCAACGGATGACCAAAGCTTTAGGGAAATCAAAAACCATGGAATTGATCCTAACCGGAGAAACGATAGGAGCAAAAGAAGCTTTACAGTCCGGATTGGTGAGTAAAGTTTGTTCTGTGGAGACTTATCTGGAAGAAGCATTACAGCTGGCAACAAAAATAGCGACCATGCCTCCCATTGCAGTAGAAATGGCAAAAGAGAGTATCCTAAACAGCGACAACATGCTTTTAAAAGAAGGGCTGAAGATGGAACGAAAAGATTTTTATATGCTCTTCGATTCCAAAGACCAAAAAGAAGGGATGAAGGCTTTCATAAAGAAAAGAAATCCTAAGTTTAAGGGGGAATAAAAGGATTGTTTAAAAAACCGAATGCAATCAACCTTATCCATTAAAACTATCTGAAAGATTTTTCAATTTGTCAGAATGGTCTTCAACATCTTATGCCTGTAGAGTGAGGAGATTAGAAGCCAATGCTTCAGCGTAAGCGCACGGGCGAAAGCGGAAAGAGAGGGATTCGAACCCTCGGTACGATCTCTCGTACACACGCTTTCCAGGCGTGCCATTTAAGCCACTCATGCATCTTTCCTGTTAAACGCTGCAAAGGTAATTAAATGAATGATTTTTTAAAAATAATTAATGGAGGTTATTCAGAAAAGTCTCTTTATTTTTACTCAAAAAGATTGATATCTTTGCAGTATATGAAAATTGGACTTTATTTTGGATCTTTCAATCCAATACATGTAGGACATTTAATTATTGCAAATCATATTGCATATCATACAGACTGTGAGGAAGTTTGGCTGATGGTCAGTCCACAAAATCCTTTTAAAAAATCAAACTCATTGCTGAATGAATATGATCGCTTGTATATGGCAGAGTTAGCTATCGGCAATGAAACAAAGTTGAGAGTATCCAAAGAAGAATTTTCTTTACCCAAACCCTCTTATACAATTGATACCCTTACCTATCTAAGTGAAAAATACCCACAACATGAATTTTCTGTTATCATGGGAAGTGATAGCTATCAAAACCTGCCTCGATGGAAAAATGCCAATATCCTCATGGACAATTATATGATCTATGTCTATTTAAGACCGGGATTTGAACCAAAAATTAAAGAAAATCAACAAGTTTTTATATGCAAAGCTCCCTATCTAGAAATTTCTTCCAGCGCTATTCGTAAGTTAATAAAAGAAGATAAATCGGCCAGATATCTTGTTCCGGATAACGTTTATGAATATATCCAATCCAATCATTACTACCAAAGATAACCCTCTCCTTTCAAACAGGTTGATGCCCCTGCTGCTTCATTCCAAATTCGTCTTTGTAGATTCTAAGTAACAAAATGAAAAGCGAAAGAAGAAGCGGACCAAAAACAAGCCCAATAAATCCAAAAAGGCTTACTCCTATTAACACACCAAAGACGGTAATCAAGGGATGAACGTCTGCAAACATCTTCTGCAAAAGAAACCTAAAAATATTGTCTACGCTTCCTACGATAATCAAACAATAAATCCCTAACCCTATCCCCTGGCCTATCATTCCTGTTGCCAACAGATAAATCACCATCGGCACCCAAACAACAGCTGTTCCAACAACAGGAATCATTCCCATAATACCTGTAGTCACTCCCCAAAACACAAAATCATCTACACCAAAGATCCAATACCCCAAAATACAGAAAGCCCCTTGAATAACTGCCAATAAAGGTATTCCTACTGCGTTCGAAATAACCATGGCTTTCATTTCTTTCTTTAGTTTCTTTGAATTGGATCGTTTTAACGGAATATTCTTATTCAAGATCGTTTCCATTTTAATGGCTTCAGCCAACATAAAATAAAGCAGAAAATACATAATAACGATCGTCGTCAAAACGTTAAATGTAGAACCCAAAACCTTGGGAAGTATAGTTGTTAAAGCCTCTTGTACTTTTTGAATACTTTGCTGGGAAAGCAAATCAATATTTGTAGAGAATTTGATTTTAGTAATCAATTGTCTGAGGGCATCAATAATTTCTCCGGAATGAGCAATAGCCAAACTCACTTTTTTAGTCATCATATTGACCACCAGCCCCATAGGTACCAATAAAATAATAGAGGAAAGAATAATGAGAACAATTGCTGACAACCAACCTTTCCAATGTTTCTTTCTTACTAAGAAAAAATGTGCGGGTCGAAGAACAACATACAAAGTAATCGCACCTAAAAAGGCCGGAATAAAAATAGATAATTTCCAAAAAAGTACCCCTCCTATGATTAGGATAAAAAAGATGAAAAAAAATTGTTTTAGTTTATCATTATCATAATAGCTCATAAAAGGAAGGGATTGGTATAATTTTTGAAAATTAATGCGTAATTTTAAACTATTTCCTATTTATATTGTATATTCATATAGATAAAGAATAAATCCTTAATAAAATATATTTATGAACAACGCATCAAAGATATTAACAATTTTCGGAGTTGGAGTTGCTCTGGGCTATTTTTTAAATTCCAGTAAAAGGGGGGAATGCGTAGAAAAAGTAAAAGATCAGATACAGAAATGGAGGAATAGAAATGCTTCAAAACAGGAAGTATTAGCTAGACGATACTATTTAGCCGAAGATCCTATAGATGAAATAGCCCGGTAATCCCCTCTACAGTAAGAATTATTTATTTTGAGGAAGCGTATTCTTTTTTCATACGTTTCCTCTTTTTCTTTCCTTGAAAGAGCTTTTTAAAAGAAAAGGCAACTAAAGAGGGTAGTAAACTACTTTTAAGATCCTCAATTCCTCCTTTTAATTTCTCTAAATTGACCTCTTTTTGAATCTCAATAAGATCCAATTGATGTTCAATATCCCTAAAGTTTCTAATCTTTTTCATTCTTTTTCTTTGAACATTTTCTTGGCTAATCTCCGAATAAGAGGTCGTTTAAAGAATACACCTCCCAAAAGAAGAGCTATTAGCATGATTACAAAATAAGCCGCACCAACAATAGCGAAGCCTATAGCATAATTATTAAAATGGTTGCCGATACAGATTGCTGCAGCTATGGATCCAAAAAACAAAACCAGCGGTAAAAGTAAGAATAGCACAAGGAGTCTATATACTTTTCCACTGGCTTTTGCAATTCGTTTTAAAAATTTAAGCTTATAATAATCTATGTTATTTTTTGCATAAACCTCCAGCAGCTCAACAATCTTTTTGATGTTTTGCTTTATGGTTTTAAAAGCCATCTTTAAATATGGATAAATTCAATAAAAAAAGTAAACAGAAGCGTTATGCGTTTTTTGCAGCAGCTTTATTAGATTTCTCCGAAACGGTCTTTGCCTTTTCCGCCACTTTCTGTGCGGTTTTTGAAGCTACAGAAGAGGCTTCCTCAGCACCCTTTTTGAATTTTTCAGAAACAAACCCTTTGGTTTCATTGAATTTCTCTCCTAGTCTATCAGCAACATCGCCGGACTGAGATCTTAATTTCTCTCTCATCACTTCACCTTTTTCAGGGGCTAATAATACTCCTACGGCTGCTCCAACAGCGGCTCCAACGGCTACGGCTATAATAGTTTTTCCTGCAGACATGTTTAATTAATTTTAAAATTTATAAAATATTACAATTCATACAAAAGTATTAAATAAATACCCTGCTACCAAAAGAAGCATCATAAAACAAGCCAGATTTTAATTTCTTTTCTTAAATAAAGAGAACAAAGTATTAATTAACAACCCATTAACAATTAAAATATTTTAGAAAAATTTCTATTCTCCCTTCATCTCCATAAAAACCCGTAATTTTGGAATAAATTCGGATTAAAGCATGAAAGATTCTCGAAATTGGACGGACAAAGAAGTTATTAAAGCTTTCGTACGTATGTTAAAGACCATTGTCATGTGGGTGGTGTGGTTAATCATCTCCCTCTATTTTGGAGTAGAACAGGGTTTTGCTTTTTTTGATGATCCTCAAATAAAGACATGGATACATATCCTATTTTTTGCTTGGGTAATTATTATGATCCCCCTGCTTATCTGGGTGACGTTTAAAAAAATATGGAAAGTGAAAAAACTTTAGTCTAAAAATGATACAGATTTAAAAATTCGAGAAATTTCTTTTTATGCTTCTCTATGGATTCCTCTTTTTTATTCTTCTTACGGTGCTCTTCTTTAGTTTATATTTAAAAGAAAGACAGGCACATGTAACGAACAAGAAGGCAACAAGAAATTACCAACATTCTTTGGAAGAACAATTAAATCAAGCAAAAGAAGAAAAAACTGGATTTTTAAAAGATAAAATTGATTTAGAAAAAAGATTGACAGAACAACAAACGTTAAACCATACTTTACAACAGCAAATTGAAGATCAATTAGAAAAACAACAACACATAATAGAAGAAAATCGACTTCAATTTGAAAATATTTCTAATAAGTTACTTGACAAAAACGCCTCTAAATTCACCGAACAAAACAGAGCAAACCTCAACCAGTTATTAAAACCTTTTCAAGAAAAAATAAAAGATTTTGAAAAGAAAGTAGAAGACACCTATCAACAAGAGGCCAGAGAAAGGTTCAGTCTACAAAATGAATTAAGGCAAACTTTGAAACTGAACCAGGTGCTGTCAGAGCAGGCTGACAATCTGACAAAAGCATTAAAATCTGACAATAAGACACAAGGAGACTGGGGGGAATTTGTACTCGAAAAAGTTTTAGAATCGGCCGGTCTTCAGGAAGGGCTACATTACAAAAAGCAAGTTACTTTCTCTTCAGAAGAAGGTAAAAAACTGCGACCTGATATTGTATTATTTCTACCCGAAAAAAAGCATATCATCATAGATTCAAAAGTATCATTAACGGCTTTTGAGAGATATTATAATGCTAACAATAAGACAGAACAACAACAAGCATTAAAGGATCATCTTCGCTCTGTGAAGCAACATATTGAAGAACTTAGCCAAAAGAAATACGAACGTTTTGTCGATCGGACACCTGATTTTGTCCTTTTGTTCATCCCTCTGGAACCGGCTTATAATCTTGCACTCATCAATAAAAAAAGTTTATACGAAACTGCTTTCAGAAAACGAGTAATCTTGGTTAGCGTATCTTCCTTAATGGCAACTTTACGAATTATAGAATCGATTTGGAGATTAGAGAAACAAAATAAAAATGCAGGAGAAATTATTGAAGAAGGCAATAAGCTTTATGATAAACTGGTGGGCTTTGTCACCGACATGCAAGAACTGGGTAGAAAGCTTACAGGAGCTGAAAAATCCTATGATCAGGCCATGAAAAAATTATCAGACGGAAGAGGAAATCTGCTCCGCCGCGCAGATAAAATGAAATCCTTGGGATTAAATCCTTCTAAACAACTGCCCAATCGCCCCGATGATTAAACCCCATTCGACATCCAACAACTCAACAATAAACCATTCAACAATCCAATCCTCCCATGACCCAAAGAGAAAAAGATAACGAGTGGATGCAACGTGCATTACAAGAAGCTCACAACGCATTTGAAGAAGAGGAAATTCCCATAGGAGCCATCATTGTTTCACACAACAAGATAATTGCCAAAGGGCATAACCAAACGGAAAAGTTAAATGATTGTACAGCCCATGCAGAAATGATTGCGTTAACTTCAGCCTTTGACTATATGGGTAGCAAATATCTTCCGGAAGCCACTTTATATGTAACTGTAGAGCCCTGTCTCATGTGTGCAGGAGCCTTATATTGGAGCAAAATCCATCGAATCGTTTATGGCGCTCACGATATCAAAAACGGATATCAAAAAACGACCAAAGGAACTTCTCCTTTTCATCCTAAAACAAAAATAACTTCCGGTATTCTAGAAAAGGAATGTCAAGCACTCATGACTCATTTTTTCAAACAAAAAAGGTAGCCTTATTCCCCTGTAAATGAGGAATCGACCTGAATATTTCCAGATGCTCTGTTAAAACGATACCAGGAGAAGTCCGGTGGAGCCGTCAACCCATTTTCTCCATAAATAACTTCAGAAGAAGTGGTTAGTTTAACCTTCTTTTTTGTAAAAAATCTTTCCTTCTTAGGATCCCAATGAAGAACGCTGGTTTCCAACATTTTCCCATCACGGGTAGTTAAAACCACGCTATCTCTTACTGTAATCTTGTCATTTTGTTCATAATAAATCCCTTTCTGGGCAGTAAGTATACTTTGAACCTCGTTTTGTCTTCCCTCTTTAAAAAAAGTAACTCTCAACCCATCCGGGAGACTGATATAAGGAGTGTCTGTTTCGTAATGATAAAGTACGGGAGCAGTTAATATTCCTTTCAAATAGCCATCTGTGCCAAAATAATCTGTTTTGATATGATGGGCAATTTCAATTTTTGTATCTTTATTTTCATTGAGATCACGTACTTCGTTCATGCTGTTGGTACAGCTGCTCAAAGCCCAGAGGCCCAAGGCAAGAAAGATAACGTAGATCTTCACTATTATTTATATTTCCGCTCAATAAACCAGATATCGCTAAGAGAAAGACCCAAAGAAAACTTCACAAAATTAGCATTTAACTGATTGGAAGTAGTTCCTCTTTTCCCGACTTCCACTGCCAGATTAATCATTGTAAATTCATTGGATCTGACATGATTACGAGTGGGAAGGCCAAATCCTAAGGAAAAAGCACGTTCACTAACCCCGGAATGGTTGTCTTCAAAGTTTTTAGACGTATTATAAAAGCCAACCCTATAGGCCACCCGACTAAAGAAACTACTGCTTTGAGCTTTTGTAGAAGGTACAAACTGTGCCCCCAATCTAAAGGTACGACTGTCTCTCAAGCCTCCATCTTCTCCATATGATTTAAAATCGGTCCATTGGGTTGTTTCATAATCTCCGCCTACCGACCAGCTTCCTTCTCCTTTGGTGTTTTGTAACATAAAACCTACCCCGTAGTGCGCAGGATAAACAATGGTTCCTTTTTCTCCTTTGGTGTAATAGGCTGTATCCTGATTTTTAGGTGATTGATCAGACGCATCTCCCGTATAATAAAAGGTTTCCATCAGATAATCCTTTTTCGCATTCAAGTCTCTTTTCAATCCTCCACTAGCCCCTAACTTAAGAACGAGCCCTTTTTCAAGTTTTAAATCTGCTTGCACTCCGGCATCTATAAAAAAAGCACCATAGCCAATACGCGTTCTACCATGAGAATTAAACATTCCCGTGGTATCATTTGGATAGAGGGTTTGAATACTGTTACTCTTGGAACCAAAGAGATATCCTACATTTACACCTACCCGAAAACCTTTAAATCCATATCCGGTACCTACGAAAGCTTTATAGGCTCCTCCTTTTCCTTCATATAAGCGTAGAGCCTCTTCCCCTATACTCGGCAAGGAATCCGTATTAGACATTCGATAATTGATTTTGGTTTGAGGAGTCAGTCCAAAAACCAGACCCCAGCCACCTCCTTTTTTCAAAGGAACACCGATTTGGATATAAGACAATGAACCAAAGCCGGAATGAAAACGACCTGTATCCTGATTATGGAGATTGTAAGAACCTACATTGAAACCTACATCGAGTGTAGTCAGTCGTAAATCGGCATAAGAGGCCGGGTTCACAAAGTTAAGTGTCTGTGCATCAGAATAGGCCTCGGAGACCCCTCCCATCGCTGTATTCAAAATATTTCTGTAATGTACGGGATCGCCTATGCCTCT
Organism: uncultured Chitinophagaceae bacterium; assembly: GCA_964647485.1. Taxonomy (GTDB): domain Bacteria; phylum Bacteroidota; class Bacteroidia; order Chitinophagales; family Chitinophagaceae; genus FW021-bin31. The sequence goes on from CAZYHV010000018.1 coordinate 67,512, forward strand.
TTGAGAATAAGGCATATTCTGAGCACTCGAATCAATAGATAATATCGTTAGTATACCAATGACACCTATTAATTGCAGCCCTTTTGTAAATTGTTTCGCGTTTTTAATCTGCATGTAAACCTTTAAAGGATATCCAAAACGAGTGCAAATATCGACTTTTTCAAACGCATGTCAAAAAGAAAATTCGATAGCCTGTTAAAAAGTAGTTAAATCCAATAAAAAAAAACCGGATTCAACGACTTTTAAGTGTAGAATCCGGTTCTTAAAAAGAACAATGGAAATTATCCTTCGCAGCTTTTACACTGTACTAAGTTCGTAATATTTTCCTTTGACACGCTCTGACTACGTTGATAATATAAAGTTTTCACCCCTAGTTTCCAAGCTTCTATGACCAACTTATTTACTTCCTTCACAGGTAAAGCAGCAGGGATATTCAGATTCAAACTTTGAGATTGATCCACGTATTTTTGACGGATAGCTGCCTGTTGAATAATTTCCAGCTGACTAATCTCTTTAAAGGTTTTAAAGACATCCTTTTCCTCTTGTGTCAGTCCTTCTAAATGTTGAACACTACCATGATGAAGCATAATATCTCTCCATATATCCTCATTATCCATTCCTTTTTCAACCAAAAGCTTTTTCAAATATTTGTTTTGTCTGATAAAGTTTCCTTTTGAGAGACCTGCTTTATAGTAATTACTGCTGAAAGGCTCAATTCCCGGGGAACTTTGTCCTAAAATTGCAGAAGAAGATGTTGTCGGCGCAATAGAAGTCAAGGTCGTATTCCTCTTTCCATAGCCTTCTAACAGCTTAGGCTCACCATATATTCTAGCCAATTCTTTTGATGCTTTTTCTGCTTGTTCCTGAATATTACTAAAGATAACATTTGTTAAATTCTTAGCTTCCATTCCTTCAAACGGAATCCTGTTTTTCTGGAGATAAGAATGCCAACCTAAAGCACCCAATCCCAATGCTCTATGATTTTTTGCAAATCGATGGGCATTAGCCAGGTAGTAATTACCTTCGGTTTTTGCAATAAATTCCTGCAAAACGGCATCCAAAAAGAATATAGCTAACTTCACCGCATCAGAGTCTTTCCATTCGTCATACAGTTCCAGGTTCATAGAAGACAGACAACAAATAAAAGATTCATCTTCGGAAGAAGGCAACATAATCTCTGAACACAAATTGCTGGCATTAATGGTATAATTCAGATCTTTATATACCTGAGGTTTGTTCCTATTCACATTATCCGTAAAGAACAAATAGGGCAATCCTTTTTCCTGTCGGCAAGCCAATAATCGAGCCCACACTTCTCGTTTTTCTTTATCGCCATCAATCATATCCTGCATCCAATAATCCGGTACACAAACGCCAAAAAAGAGGTTCTGAATAGGATTCCCGATTTCTTTAATTTGTAAGAATTCCAAAATATCCGGATGGTCAATATCTAAATAAGCAGCAAAAGCTCCTCTTCGAACACCTCCCTGGGAAATAGTATCCATAGCCGTATCAAAAAGCTTCATAAAGCTTACCGCTCCGCTACTCTTTCCATTATCCGTCACAGCACTTCCTCGTCCTCTCAGACCTCCGAAATAGCCGGAAGTTCCACCTCCGAGCTTTGTCTGCATAATCACCTCTCCCAGTTTATGGGTAATCCCTTCAATATTATCCGGAATATGCACATTAAAGCACGAAATCGGCAGTCCTCTTTCTGTACCCATATTTGCCCAGACCGGAGAGCTCAGGCTCATCCATCCTCGTTCAATCATTTCCTGAAAGGAAGAAGCCAACTCCGGTTTATAAAGACGTTTTGCTGCAGCAGTACAAATTCGTTCTATTGCTTTTTCAACGGTTTCCCCTTTCAATAGGTATCCCCTGTTCAGAAGTTGTTCACTTTCATCATTTTTCCACCAGTATTTTTCACGTACCGGGCTGGTTTCAAACATCGTTTCCATAAAATTTCCTTTTCTTTTATAAATGAAGTTTATTGCTTTCTTTTTTCTACCCAATTAAAATAAGTCATTTGCCGAAATACTCTTATCGTGTTTGGTGTATGCAGTAGGTCTTTTTGCAAAGAAATCATCTAATTCATTAGCAAAAACATCTTCTTCAAACCATTTCATAGCCGTGTACTTTTCAAAAGGAACATTAAATACTTTTTCCACCTTCATTTTCTCCAAAGCTTCATCCACCCTGTACTTCATAAAATTCAACATATCTTCTTTTGAAAAGAAATCCAATTCTCCCATCTCATAAATCCAATCCAATAATTCTACTTCTACCGCTATATAATCTTTTACACTTTCCCGAATTTGCCTTTCGATTTCTGAGGTAATAAAACCTTCTTCTCTTAATTTATTAATAATAAATACGCCGGCATTGGCGTGTTGACTTTCATCAATACTCGTCCAAGCTATAACATTAGAAGTGTTTTTTAAATATCCTTTAAATCGAGTAAAAGAAAGAATATTAGCAAACTGCGAAAACAAACTGGAATTTTCGATAACAACAGTAAAAAAGATCAGTTTCCAAATAATGTCCTTATCCGGTCCCATATAGCTTTCAATCAATTTAATTTTCTTTTGAAAAACAGGAACCTCCAATAAAGAAGCAAAAGCATCATTATATCCTAACACCTCCAACAATCTTGAATACGCTTCAGAATGGCGTACTTCACTTTCTGCAAAAGTAGCTCCCAAACAATTAAATTCCGGCTTAGGAAAATGTTTATATAAATCCCCCCAAAAAGCTTTCACCCCCACTTCTACCTGAGCAATAGACAACAAACTTCTTTTAACCACCTCTTTTTCTACAGGAGAAAGATTGGATCTAAAATCTTGCGTATCGGCAGTAAAATCCACTTCTGAGTGTACCCAAAAAGAGCTGTTCATCGCATCTACATAAGGCATCACTTCAGGATATTCAAAAGGCTTGTAGTTAATTCTTTTATCAAAAATTCCCATAGTACAATTATTTTATAAAGATTACAGTAAATGATTCCCTTGTTCTATTGGCACTGTTTTAATGTCTTTTTTTATTTGTAAGGCTGCTATCCACATTCACAATAGTATTACATGAGTATGTGCAAATAGTTTGCTAAAAAGTATCATTGAAAACAAGTGCAAGATATAAATCTTCATCCAATTTAGGAGATAATGTTATGCACAAGGTGTTGATAACATTTTCTTCAATTTCGGAATTCCTCTTTTTATTTATTTTTTTATCATAAATTTGTAACCTTGTATAAGGTTAGACAATATGGTTACAAATAAAAAGTATTTAACTATTGCAGAGACTGCAGAGATTTTGGGTAAAAGTAATGTTTTTTAAAACTACCTTTAGCTAAAATCTAAACCCAATAACAATCAGCCTTCTTAAAATCATCTGCATACCTCGCCAGTTTTTGAAATAACGCTTCAGCAGAACCTTCTATCCCACCTAATACTTGTTCATGAAAGGTGCCGATAAAATTATTAATCGACTTATCTATTTGCCATTACTTCTTTTTTTAAGATTCAATCACCAATCCGACAGTCTGTTTAAATTGCTAAAATACAAATTTATCTATGGAATCCTTGAGAATAAATCCATTCCAAAGAAAAAGATTCTCTCTCCATCTCCCCTCTTAATTCCAAATCAATTCCATCGTTAATTTTGTTTTTTTATTTCCATTAATTTCATTCCAACCACTGCTAATGGTTTGTTGATGAAAGTACCAGGTACGTGCTATCCTTGTCCATAAACTTAGATGTCGTCCGATATCCCACCTCACATTTATATATGATCTCAGCCCTTCTCCAAAAAAAGAAGGTACATAAAAAGCATAACGAACATTATTTTCGAAAGTATATATTCTGGAATCATATCCATCTGTGTGAAAGTATCCTATTCTAAAATTCCCATTAAGCTGTTTATTGCTCTTCCATCGTACATTTTGATATACCATAAATCCCTCTTCCGAATTCCGGCTTCCTTTCTTATAATAGGAGCCGTCTATCTCGTCTCTTATTCTTATATAATCAGAGTGTTTCCATTCCATAAAAAAGCGCATACTCTGTTTCCAAGTATCCACAACCTTTGCCATAGGAAAATCGCCTAATACATTAAGCGGTTTTTTCTTATATCTGTAGCGAATATAACTTCTGAATTTTTTTGAAGGTTGATAATTGACTTGTAAAAGATATTCTCTGCCATGAGAAGGTTGATCTACTCTATATCGCAGCCATTTAGATTTAAAAAAATCACAATATCCATCTATTTGCCAATGCATGGAAGGGCGAGTCGTAAAACCTAAATAAAAGCCGCTTTCATTTTGAGGATGACTGCTCTCCCCAAAAGACTTGGCATATAAGGCGGTATATTGCGGAGAATAATTTCGGTATAAAAGTGAAAGGTCAATGTATTGTTCTACGCTCATCAGCAGCCCATTTATTGTTGAGAAAGCACCTTCCTTGTTCATCGCAGTTTCTCCAAAAAAATATAATCGATCCCAATAAAAAGCATAATCTGTACTGACATTTAACATTTGATACCCCTTCGGATAGTAGCGTTGATAAGGTTGGGTAGAGGTTCCCATCGAATCAGAAAAATGATGATAGACTACATTCATCCCGACATGTCCTGAGGTGAAATCATATTGAATATTCCCACCGGTACTAAAAACGTTTACAGCTTTCTTATTTTTAAGTTCTGATATGGATCTATGATATCCACTTTTTTGTAAACTTCTGAAATACTGATGCACGGAGTCTTCTGACCGGAGAAAAGCATCTTCAGGCTTCTTGGAAATAAAAAGCATAGAAGACCATTTATTCTCTCCTATTCTAATCGCCGTACCTCTATAAAAGCCATTTTCCATTGCCGAAGTATGAGGTCGAATAATCCGCCGGGAGCGATCAATGTTCATTACCATGCCGGTTTTTCCAAAGCTAAAACCCTGCTGATTGATGAGTCCCTGCCCCATATTTATCCTATAATCTCCAACCGCCAATCCTTTAATTAACCCTCTATCTTTCAAATAAAGATGAAAAGAATAAAAGTCAAAACCTTTTTGTCCATGTCCGGAGAAAGGCTCCCCGGCATCTTTTTCAGCCGTCCATCCCAGATTTAAATGTTGTGTAAATTTGTATTGCATCCGCAAATAAATAGCACTTGGCGACCCCAGGAAATGAGTATTCCCTAAAGAATCTATCGGTTTGTATCCTTTCTGCTTTTCCAATATGCTTTTATAACGTAGCAAAACATGAGCTTCTGCTGCTTTAAATAAACCTTTCAATCTATAATGATTTGCCGACACCCCTCCAATATTCACATAGGGAAGAAGCTTTTTAACCGTACCTAAATCCCAGTGAGGAATTGTTTGTAATTCATAAATACTTTTAAAAGGTCCTAATAACTTTCGATATTTCAGAAAAGCATGGATTTGTAACTTATTCAGAAAGAAAAATAAACTTAATTCTTCCTTACTCGCTTGATTCAAATTTAAGGGGTGTCGAAGAAATCCCTGCAAAGCCATTATTGGGGCATCATCTTCCACCTCCATATCTGTCTCAGAAGCATATTGTTCCAGTGCTTCTTCCCATTCCCCTTCTCTTACCTGCCCCATAACAGGCAAGGTCAAAGAAAAATATAAAGCGAAAAAAAAGTATACCTTTTCATTCATAGCCGGGATGATTTGTATAGATTATACCTGCTCCGGGACTAAGACCTAGCTGCTCATGATAATCTGCAGTAATTAAAATTTTAATCTGCTTTAGATATAAACAGACTCCTGCGTAAACCGGATAAACACCGGTACTCACGCCTGCACTTACTGATAATTCATCTACCAACTTATATCGAAATCCCAACAACAAACTCTTCTCTTTTCCGGAAAAACGCCCTTCCGTTGTAATAAGAAAATTTTTTGTTGCCTGAAAACCTACTCCTAGTTGAAATATAGCAGGAATTGGATCATCTCCCAATTTCCCATAGTGTGCTTTCTGTGGATTAAAGACTTGCATCCCTAAATGCCATTTTTCTTCCACATGGCATAAGACTGACAAAGAAAAGGTGAGGGCGGCTGCTTCTCCATAAGTAGGGATCTGCATCCTAAAATAATTTACCTCTGCACCGACATCCATCCACTCAAAAAGCTGACGAGCATATCCTAAACTCCATTCTTGTCTTTTAAAAAGTTGCACCCCTTCAGTTTCAGCCTGTAAGTTAAAAACGCCCTCTCTTACGGGCAAAGCCAAGGATAAGGAAATAGAACGTAGTTCCTTCATTGAGAATCTCTGTTGTATCAATATTCCGGCGCTAAAGCTTTTTATTCCTACTAAAGAAGCCTGATTATGCCCACTACTGAAAACATCAATAAAATCTCGGCTATAGGCACCCTGTCCCAGAATTTTTTGATTAAGGACAGACTGCCCTCTACACTCTGCTCTCAACAACAGAGAGAGTACTGCCCATACTATGATCCATAGATATCGCAAACCGGTTTATATATTGCATGCCGGACTAGAAAAGTCCGTTAATCTCAGATTCTACTTTAGATATCACTTTCCCCAAATCTTCTTGATTATGCTCGAATTGATTTTCATTAATATCAACAATCACAACTGCCCCCTCTTGATAGTTATCGATCCATCGATTATAATAATGATTCAACCTTTTTAAATAATCCAATCGTATATTCTCTTCATATTCTCTTCCTCTTTTGTCAATATGATCCACCAATGTAGGGATAGATCCCTTCAGATAAATCAACAAATCCGGTGGTTGTAACATAGATTTCAAACTCTGAAAAAAAGTGTAATAATTTTCAAAGTCTCTTTTATCCATCAGTCCCATATCATGCAGATTGGGTGCAAATATTTCAGCATCTTCATAAATCGTCCGATCCTGTACAATGGTCAAATCCCCATTCTGAATATCTAATAACTGTCTCAGGCGATGATGTAGAAAAAAGATCTGAATATTAAAAGACCAACGTGGCATATTTTCATAAAAATCGTACAAATAAGGATTATTCTCTGTATCTTCATATTGTGGAATCCACCCAAAATGCTTACACAATAAACCTGTTAACGTTGTTTTTCCTGCGCCTATATTTCCTGCTACAGCGATATGCTTTAATTTCTGAGGATGAGCCATTCTTTTTCAAATATTTCTACAAGTGGTCGTTCGACTAAGTTAATATTTTTAGTCCTAAAAACGAATAAAATAAAAAAGTATTTTCTAAAAACTTCTCTTCTTCTTAAATGCTAACTCCTTTCGCAATGATTTCTCCATAAAACGGAAAAATATCACTCCATTTGGGAAAACCTGTACTTTAAATCGAAGCACCTTCCTTTTTATTTTTTTTATTTGCAAATGGAAGAACTCTCACTTATGAAAAAGAACAGAATTTTTACACGATCGCACAGACTGTTACATTGGGCAATGGCCACAGTAATGCTTGTATTATTATTTACAGGATTCCTCCATGAGTTCTGGATGTCAAAACATGGAATGGCGGATATGATTAGGGACAGCATAGGCCATCAACAACTATCGGACAAACATGCCGTCAATATCGCTACCACAATTCGTTCATCTATGTGGAACTGGCATATATATATGGCATATACTATTGTTATACTCTTTTCTCTCAGAATTATTTATATGCTCATCAAAGGGATTCGATTCCCTAATCCTTTTAAAAAGGAATTATATTTAAAAGACAGAATTGAAGGACTATCTTATTTTTTATTCTACCTCTTAATTCTAATCAATATCATTACCGGATTTTATCATCTATGGGGAACAAACAGTAGCTTAAGACACAATCTTGGAACCATTCATAAATTGGCAATATATTGGTTCCCAGCCTTTCTTATTATTCATTTCGTCGGTATTGTTATTGGGGAGATACAGCATAAAAAAGGAATTACTTCTAAAATTATCGGCGGAGATTAATCACTTATCCGGGAAACATCTTCTCCTTTTTCATTCCTAACCAGTACCTTTGTTAGCTATAAAGTTCAAAATATAGATGAGGATATTTCTAGCACAACAGAATTATAAGATTGGGGATTTACAGGGAAATTTCAAAAAAATCACTGAAGGAATCGAAAAAGCGAGAAAAGCAGATGCCGACTTAGTCCTTTTCTCTGAATTAAGTCTCTGTGGATATCCGATAAGAGACTTCTTAGAATATGAAGAATTTATTGACCAGTGTGAGCTGACCATTGATGCTCTCAAAACCCATACTCAGGATATAGGGATCATCGTCGGGGCACCCGGCAGAAACGTCATGCCCAATGGAAAAGATTTGCATAATGGCGCCTATTTCATCTATAACGGACATACCCATCACATCAGTCACAAAACTTGTCTTCCAACCTATGACATTTTTGATGAATATCGATATTTTGAACCGGCATTTGACTGGAACGTCTTTGAATTTAAAGGAGTAAAAATTGCTCTGACGATTTGTGAAGATATCTGGAGCCTCGATGATGGCAACCTTTACCGTATCTCTCCCATGGATGAACTGATGAAACAGCATCCTGATCTTATGATTAATCTTTCCGCCTCTCCCTTTGATTATGACCAAAGAGAAAAACGATTAGATATTATAAAGACCAATGTCGAAAAGTATAAACTCCCCTTGTTTTATTGCAACACAGTTGGGACACAGACAGAAATAGGCTTTGATGGCGGATCTATGGTAATGGATACCGATGGGAATATTCGAATGGAATTGCCTTATTTTAAAGAAGCTATCGAAGGCATAGATCTAAAGACGCTGGATACAAAGAAAGAGCATCCGGATCATATCCATCGATTAGTGGATCAACAGAATAAAGAAAACCCTTTGCATCCGGCTACGGGGAATCTCCCCAAATTTACCGGCGAACAATTAGCCCAACTCCCCTATAATCCCGAACGTCATATCAATAGAATATATCATGCACTTATAATGGGTATCCGGGACTATTTCGCTAAATTAAATTTTTCAGAAGCTGTCCTTGGATCCTCCGGAGGAATCGATAGCGCTGTAGCGATTGCACTAACTTGTGAGGCTTTAGGAGCCAAAAACGTCAGAGCAATCTCTCTTCCTTCTTCCTTTTCTAGCAATCATTCTATAGATGATGCCCGGCAACTCTCAAAAAACCTGGGGAATCCCTATGACATCCTCCCTATTGGAGATGTTTATGATACTTTTTTAGAAACACTAAAACCTCAGTTTAAGGATTTACCCTTTAATGTGGCAGAAGAAAATATACAAGCTCGTAGCAGAGGCAACCTACTGATGGCCTTAGCCAATAAATTCGGATATATCCTCTTAAACACCTCCAATAAAAGTGAATTATCTGTCGGATATGGCACCCTATATGGAGATCTCGCCGGAGGATTAAGCATATTGGGCGATGTTTACAAAACGCAGGTATTTGCTCTCGCACGATATATTAATAGAGACAAAGAAATTATCCCTGAAAACATTCTTTCCAAACCTCCCTCGGCTGAACTACGTCCGGATCAAAAAGACAGTGACAGCCTACCCGATTATCACATTTTAGATGCCATTTTATATGAACATATAGAACATGGAAAGGGGGAAAAAGCTATTCTTTCTTCAGGGCAATTCGACCGGGAAACAGTACAACGGGTACTTCAGCTTTTTTATCGTGGGGAATATAAACGACATCAATTTTGTCCTATTCTACGCATTTCTGCAAAAGCATTCGGAAGCGGAAGACGAGCACCCATTGTAAGAGAATATCCGGGTCGATAAGCCGGATAGCCTGTTGCTGAGTGCTATTTTCCCGATCAATTGTCCATTTATATTTCCACAACAATACGCGATCCCTTCGTTCTTTTATTCCAAACGGTAGCAATGTCTTCCAACCTTTCTTTTTGCAGATCAAGCTGCAGCCTGCCATCAACAGATAGTTGAAAAAGCTCCGGTAAAACCTCCTTGTAAAAGGAGCTAAATTGTTCCGGAGTATAACTTCCCAGACCGGAACCTACAATTTCTGTTTTTCCACTTCTTAAGTTATTAGAACTCAATTTAATTTCATCTCCAGCCAAAGCCCCGACCGTAACAATTTTAGTAGAGCAGCTCGGCGCCTTCCCTCCCTGCCTGAACAAACCATCAATGACCAATTCTGTAACCTTGCCCCACAGATAATCTATTACAATTTGGATGGGAGTTTCCCGATCCAGCTGCTTTAGCGTTTCTATAAAAGGAGCATCCGGTTGTTCGGTAGAAATCAATTCGTCGGCACCCAGAGATTTTAAATGAGCTTCCCTTCCTTTTATTCTTCCGGTCACTATAACTTTTGAAGCTCCATAGTATTTAGCCAGCTGAATGGCTAACTTCCCGGTCACTCCCGTCCCCCCATTGATTAAAATGTTATCCCCTTCCTTCAATGCGCCTTTTATCTTTAAAGGAAGATAGCTACCCATGGCAGCATTGGGTAAAGCCGCTGCAGTGTCCCAATCTATCCCCTCCGGCAATTCCACATAATCACTTTTCGACACTACCGCCTCTTCAGCTAAAGTACCACTCTTTCCCTTACTATATATTTTTGTGCCATCTTCTAAAACACCAACCCCATCCATTCCTACTACTACAGGTACTTGTTTATAGCTCGCATAGTGTTTCCCACTTGCTAATAGTTTATCAAGATTTTTTAGCGCTACTGCTTTTACCAGCATTAGCGCTTCCCCCTCTGATACTTTTGGACTTCCAAATGAGTCATAGTCTGGTACACTCCCCAGTTGTTTTAATACTGCAGCTTTCATAAATGTTATCCTCTTTTTATTAAAAATTCAATATCTATTCGTTAAACTTTTGCTCTGCCATTCAAATTGCATAGGTAACATCAACCGTTCTCCTAACTGATCTAGGTTTCGTCTATAGTATATCCGGGAGTTGCTGTGGACACTTCCATCCCGATACCCGAAAAGGTCTCAAAATAGACCGATTGAAAGTATTTTTTATCAATGATAAAAGAAGGGGAAAGCCCCAGATTATTTAACTGTTCTCTTAGCTGAAAAAGCGTATCAACATTCGATGTTGTAAAGGCTAACCGATGGACGGTTCCATATCCTTTAAATCCTCTCGGAGCATCCGGCACGCTTACCACATCTACATATTTCCCAGGCATATCTGCTGCAGCAAAACGTTTACGAGTCCCTTTCTCTTCAATAAGATGAAGTGAAAACTGTTGGATGAATAAACCTGCCAAACGGGCATAATTCCGTTCCCAAATTTCTACGTTATAAAATCCACGAATAGCCTTTTCTTTTGGAATATCTTCATGGGCATAGCCTTCCCGCTGATCTTTATCATTAAAAACAAGTTCTATTCCTAATCCATCCCGGTCTTCAAAATAAATATAGACCTCTTCTCCAAACCGCTGTTGCGGATGCTTATAGGATATCCCTAACTTATCAAATCTTTCCTTCCAAAAGTCCAATGCCTTCATAGGTACAGAATAGGTCGTTGTATTAACCATTCCGGTACCATGACGACCTTGTTTCAAGTCATGATGAGGAAAAATAGAAAGATTATTTTCCGGACTTCCTACTTTATTGCCAAAAACAAGTTGATAGACTTCGGGTTCATCAAATTTTACCGTTCTTTTTATTAACCGCAATCCTAAAACCGAAGTATAAAAATCTATACTTTTCTGAATATTTGTACCAATAGCCGATACGTGATGAATGCCCGATATTTTTTGAACACTTCCCATCTTTTACTCCTATTCTAAAACACCAAATTTCCCATTATTAAAATCTTCAAATGCCTGAACTAATTCTTCCTGAGTATTTAGCACAAAAGGACCATGTGCAGCAATAGGTTCCTTTAGAGGGGCTCCACTCATCACTAAAACAACTGCATTTTCTGTTGCTTCAATAGAAAAGAGATCTCCCTCATTACCAAACAACAAAAAATGATCTGTAGGTACATTGCGATCCTCATTGACTAAAATATTTCCTTCTATGACCAACAAAGCTGTGGTATAATCTCTTGGGAAGGAAAAATCTGCTTTTCCTCCTTTATTAAGCTTGGCATTCATTAAATGCACCGGTGAAAAAGTAGAAGCCGGACCTGTTACCTCTTTATATTTCCCTGCAATTACTTCTATCGTACCGGCATTATCTTCCAATGGATATTTCTTGATGTTATCTTTTGTGATAGCTTGATACTTCGGTGCTACCTTTTTATCTTTCGCTGGCAAATTCACCCAAAGTTGTACCATCTGAAAAGATCCCCCGTGCTTACTAAAGTTTTCTTCATGAAATTCTTTGTGTAAAACTCCATTTCCTGCCGTCATCCACTGCACATCACCTTCCTTTATTACGCCGCCGCCACCACTACTATCTTTATGGGCAACACTACCTTTGTAAGCAATGGTTACCGTCTCAAATCCCTTATGTGGATGTACACCTACTCCTCTTGGACGATCAGTTGGCGGGAAATAAAATGCCGAATTATAGTCCATCACTAAAAAAGGGTCCATTCTTTGGAAATTCAATCGCGGAACGCCGGGAATAAATCCATGCACTCTAAACCCATCTCCTACAAAATGTGGAGAAGGTGGAGCAATAACAGCTTCTATATTTTTTATATCCATCTCATACCTCCTTGTTTATATTTACAAATATAGAACAAGAAGAGTACAATGAAATTAACCTAAGTGAAGAAGCTTGGTCAGTCCGGATGCGCTGTAGCTAAGACGACTCTAACCCCTAACTCTTGAGCGATTTGCATGACATCTACCAGCGATTCAATAGGAACCGACTTATCAGAATTAACAACGATGGTAGCGCCTTGTTCTTCTGTACTCAATTTTGGAATAAGGGCATCTTTGAGCTGATCTTTCGAAACCTGAGTTGTTCCTACATAAAATTGATTCTCTTTATCAATAGATACAACTACCGTCTGTTTCGCTTTCGTGTTGCTTTGTGCCTTGGGCAACATCACTTTAATCACATTAGGATTAGCTAATGTCGCCACAATAAGAAAGAACATCACTAAAATGAAAAGGATGTCATTCAATGCACCACTCTCCACATGTGCTTCAGACTTAAACTTATTTCTTCTTAAATCCATGATGCCACTTAATCTTTATTTAATCTGTTGTTGGCTCCTGTAAAACATCTATAAACTCTGCCGAGGAAGCTTCCATTCGATTCATTAATTTATCGATCTGTGCCGTTAAATAGTGATGACCAATATAAGCTAAGATTCCGATAACCAATCCTGTTGCCGAGGTGACCATCTTTACATAAATCCCCTGAGAAATCACTCCTAAAGTAATGTTATTGGTAACAGAGATATCAAAAAACAGTTGAATCATACCGGCAATCGTACCTAGGAATCCAAACATGGGCGCAATTGCAGCAATCATAGATAAAATAATCAGATTCTTTTCCGCATGATAAACTTGTAATTTACCGGTATTTTCCATTGATTTTTCAATATAATCAATCGGTTTACCAATCCGTTGAAGGCCTTTTTCTATCATTCTTCCTACCGGATTTCTTGTATTCTTGGCCAGAGATTTCGCAGCTTGTACATTCCCGGTTGTAATATAATCCCTTATCATATTCATGAAATTGGGATCAATCTTATTGGCTTTTTTTATCGCCAGATAACGTTCAAAGAAGAAATAGATAGCCACAGCTAACAAAATAGCCAGTGGTATCATCAGCACTCCTCCTTTTATGAGCATCCCAAAAAGGTTAATATGAGCATCCTGCCCGGCCGACGCTGCCTGTGCATTTTGTGCAGCTTGTTGTACCCGATTCGCGGTATCTGCTGCCATCTGTAGATTAGAATCCTGAATTTGCAAAAAGGTGCCTAACATTTATATTGTTTTCATTTAGTCCAAAAGTACAATAGGACATTCTTTTTTAGTCAAACGTCCTTTAAGCGCTCAAATTTAATAAAAAAGAGACATTGTTCCTACCTCCCGACAAATTTTCTTATTTTTTTAGGGATTTTAGTCTGTTAGTCTGTTAGTCTGTTAGTCTGTTAGCCCGCAATATTCACCATTTTTTTGAAACAACTCTAAAAATCGTTTAAACCCTAACTCCGCTAATTTAGGTAGTCTATTTCTATTTTCTTGAAAAGGTC